>JAGHHM010000037.1 GCA_017887695.1 Oscillospiraceae bacterium
ACAGTTTTTCTTTAGATGGATAGCAAATCCAGTCGGGGCCGTCAATGGTCGAGATGAACGGCGCACAAGTGCGCCGCCATTGACCGCCCCGCCCGGCCTTGCTCTGCGGTTATCAAGGCGGGCAAGCCCCAAAGGTGCTTGCCCGCCTCTTTTGATTTTGGGCGGTGCCGGTTGTCGAATTGCGTCCCATGGTGGGATTGATTTCCGCCGAGGCGGAAATCAATCTACCTGTCGCCTGGGAGCGTTTACGCTCCCAGGTGGTGGTCGAAATTAGTCTCAATTCGAGACTAATTTCGACCAAAACTCCCCTCAAAATGAGGGGAGTTTTCGGGGCTGTGTTGGGCCTGAAAAGGTTGCTTTTCCTCCGTTTCTGTGATACTATTTTGATACTAAGAAAATGAGTTGCCCCGAATAACGGGTAAAACGTTAACATATTTGCGAATGTTTTACCCGTGAAATCATCTCAAATACACTCCTATATATCTGAATTTGCCGAATGGGAATGATTTCCGGGATGTGAGAAGACTGGAAATTCGCGCTTTTGAAGGGCTGCCCCACTCGGGCGCGATGATTTGTCTGGTTATTTTCGTGTCATGTAAAAGAGCTGACCGGCTTTAAAAAGCCGGTCAGCTCTTTTTTTGCCGCAGCGGTGCGGCGCACAGGCCAAGGGGCCGCCGCAGATTCTGCGGCGGCCCCGGCTTATGAATTTTCAGGCTGGGGGCCATTGTGAGGCTCCTGTCTGTGCTGGAATGTTACGCTTGCCCCAACTGCCGGTAGAGGAAGGTCACGATCTGCCCGCGGGTGCAGGGATCATTGGGGGAGAAAGTGGTTTCGCTGGTGCCGGCAGTGATGCCTGCCCCGGCGGCCCATAGGACAGCTTCGTAGTAATAGCTGTCGGCAGAGACGTCGGTGAAGGGGTTGACACCGGCACCGGAGGAGGCCGCCTTGCTGGCCCGGTAGAGGAAAGTGACGATTTGAGCCCGGGTGCAGGGGGCGTTGGGGGAGAAGGTGGTTTCGCTGGTACCCAGGGTGATCCCCTGCTCCACTGCCCACAGGACTGCTTTGTAGAAGTAGTTGTCTGTGCTTACATCGGAGAAGGGATTCTCTGTGGCAGTGGGCTCGGGGCTGCCGTAGGCCCTCCAGAGGAAGGTGACAGCGTGAGCCCGGGTGCAGGGATCGTTGGGGGAGAAGGTAATGGCGGAAGTGCCGTCGGTTACGCCGTTTTTCACAGCCCACATGACAGGATCGAAGTAGTACGCATCATCGGGGACATCCAGGAAGGGGTTGCTAGTCCATCTGGCGTAAAGCGTCATGTTGGTGTTCAGCGTGACGGAGGTGACCCGGTTAATCAGCTCCGGCTCGGTGTACCATCCACCGAAGAAATAGCCTTCCTTGGTGGGGAGATAGCCTGCCAGATCGATTACCGTTCCTTTGGGCCTGGTAATGGTGTTGATGGTGCTGCCGCCATTGGTGTTGAAGGTCAGGGAATAGGAGGTAGTGATCCCACCGGGGAAGCCACCGGAACCGCTGCGGTTCAGTGTGAGGATATACGTGCGGTTCCCGGTTGTGACGGTAATGGTGCTGGTGCCTCCGGGGATGGAGACGACGGCGCTTCCGGCCTTGTCGTACTCTATACCGTTGACGGATACGGCCTCGCTGCTGATGAAGCTCACCACCGTAGAGGCAGGGGCATCCACCGGCAGGGTATAGATGTACTCGCCTTCACCGGGCTTCTCCGGATTCTCGGTAAAGTCCTCCAGATCCACATCCATGCCGGAGAACTGCAGCGCCTGGAGCCCTGTGCCGCCGGCGGCGTAGACCACGATCACATCGGCGCCCAGCTGGGTAAAGGTTACAGTGACACTCTTGGCCTGTTCACAGGTGAGAGCTGTGTCGGGGATGACTACCTGAGTTTCCAAGGCGTTTCCATCCTTGTCCAGCAGTACTGCCAGCAGGGTGCCGTTGTCAGGCTGGGCCGTGAGACAGTTGTTCTTCAGATCCACCCGGGCCTCCGTGACGGAGCTGTTGGTGATCGTCACATCCAGAGAGGTTTTTTCTCCGGTGCGGGCGTAGGCGCCGGTGAGCTGGACAGCGTCGCTGTTGTTGCCGGAGGCGTATTCCGCCATAGCCTTGCCGTTGCTGTCTTTCACCGTAGCCTTGGCATAGAGGTACACGCCGCTGGCCGGAACCTCATCTTGACCAAGGCCGTTTACATGGCTGGCCAGATCAAAGGTTACCAGGAGAGTCATGGCCCCCTGATCAATCCGCTTGAGGGCATCGCCGCTGAGGGTAATGGTGCTGCTGCTGGACTGGCTGCCTGCCAGGGTCACATTGGCGGGCTTGGTGTACTCTGCATCGGTGTAGAAGCTCAGCTCCACGGTGCGGCCGGAGCCTTCCAGCTTAGCGGCGGAGTCGTTGTAGAGGGTGACCTGGATGGTGCGGTCGCCTTCGTTCTCACTGATAACCTCCATGGAGGAGATGCCGATGTCGTTGTAGTCCAGGTAGAGAGTGCCGCTGGCCAGATTGCTGCCGACGGTGTAGCCCGGATTGGTGATGGTAGCGCCAGTCTTGTACAACACCGGTACATCGGCACTTTCGCCGGGAAGCAGGGTAACCGCGCTGCTGTTGTAGCCGCCCTCCAGAGACACGACCACGTCAGACAGCTTGGTGGTGCCGGTATTGCGGAGGGTAAAGACGATCTGTGTCAGGGATTTGACCCGCAGATTGCCATAGTCCACAGCAATAGCGTCTACGGAGAGGGCATCTGCCGCAAATGTGCCTGCGCCGGTGAGCAGCTGGTCGGTGTCCTTGGCGACGGGAGTACTGTACCCCGGAACAGTTTCCTTTTCCGTGGGACTATACCAGGTACCAAAGATGTAGGCGCTGACCTGGTTGCCGGTCTGCCAGGCGCTGAAGGAGTTGGCCAGAGTACGGTCAGGCAGAGTGATAAGAGCCTGGGGGCTGGAGAGATACAGCTTGCCGTCGATCTGGCGCAGCTGAGTGCCGTAGAGAACGCTGTGGTCGGCCTGGCCGCTGGTGTTGGCCGCCGTCTCCGCCCATACCAAGGTCAATCCGTCGATGCTCTGGTTGGCGGCCTTGGCAAAGCGGAAGTCAGCACTGATAGTCAGGTCGTCCTGGCTGGCAATGGCGTTGACGCTGGTGGAAAGGGCGTAGGAACTGTTCCCGCTGTACAGCTGTCCATTGGATCCTACAGCCTGAAGGCAGATGTCGCCGCCGTTCTGACTGCTGTACCAGCCCAGGACAAAGTAGCTTTCGCTGCCGTTGGTGACTGCCACTACCTGGGGATTGGTGTCGGTCTCGCTGTCATTGGTAAGGATGACCAGGTCGCCCAGGGTGTTGTCAGGCTTCACCACCCGATAAGCCAGTTCGTAGTCTGTGGTGACGTCGTTGTTGGGGTTGCGGTCCAGTATAAATACCACGATAGCGGTGCCGTCGGGGAGCATGGCGCTCTGAATGCCCGCCACACTGCCGGAAGAGCCGTTGTAGACCATGGTGGGCTGGCTGCTCCAGCTGCCGCTATAATAGCGACTGACATAGATGGTATCCTGGGTGTCGAAGTCCAGCTTGACATTCTGATTATCCGGGAAGGGATCGCTGGAGGAGGTATAGACACTCCGCCAGAATACAGCGGCGTTGTTGCCGCTGACGGCCGTCACCGGAGCCAGGTCAGGGCTGGCGTTGTCCGTAAGCTGCGTCATGGTCCAGCTGCCGCCGTTGTCTGTGGTGGTAGCCACCATGATCTCGGTGCTATTGAGCAGCTGTTTCTCCTCGGCGGGAGTGATGGCCTCGCCACCGCTCTTTTCCAGATCCTCAAAGAGACGGATCCAGGCGGCCACGGTGAAGCTGCTGGTGCCGGAGACAGAGGGGGACATATCGCCGCAACCATTGTTCGTCAGATCGCCGTCATTATCGATGACTGTGCCGTCGGTGCCCACGGAGCCTGCCTTGATACGGCTGTCAAAGTAATTCTCGCTGATCATGTCGCTGATATACACCGACAGGCTGCCGTCGTCGTTTACCGCCGGCTCGGAGCCGGGGTTGGCGTCCTCCAGGACCACAGAGGCGTCGCTGCTGAAGCCAGGCTTCGCCCAGCTCCGTACGCCGTTGGCGTAGGCCTCCAGGTAGGAGCGGCTGAGCAGGGTGGGAGCGCCCATCTGCAACGTGCCGCTGCCGCCGTTCCAGTAGTTATTGATATAGGTGTAGTCATTAAATGTCTCCTTATAGCTGATGCTGCCGGAGCCGATCACGGCCTCGTAGGAGACAAACAGGAACTTGGCAAAGAACTTGATGCCCACCTCGCCGCTGATTCCCAGGGCCTGACCATTGCGCTGCTGATTATTTTGCAGGTAGGTCTGGGAGAGGAAGGTGTTGGTGGAATCAGCGGAAAGCCGGCCGAAGAGGCCGATCTTCAGGGCCAGAACGCTGTAATCAAAGCCCAGGCCGCCAAAGGCATCAATATAGCCCTGGATGCGCAGGGTGGTGAGGTAGTCGGTGACGGAGTCGGCCTTCAGGGCCTCGGAGGTCCAGCCGGAGGTATTGGCCTCCTGGTCGGTGTAGACCGTGGCGGCCTTGAAGCTCAGCTGCAGGCCGATGCCTGCCCCAAAGGTGGCGGTGATAGGCACGGGGCCGACCCAAGCGTTGATATTGGCCTGGAAGCTGAGGCTGGTGCCGGCGGACATACCGCCGCCCAGGGTGCGGAAGGCCCACTTATGGAGATCGGTGTCATAGTAGAACTGGCCCTCGTAGTAGCCGGTCAGCTGGGCGCCGATATCCAGGCCGGAGTTGGTGCGGTTGTACTTGACCTCGTTGACGGAACCGATGGGGTCATAGGTGCCCATGGCCATAGCGCTTGCATCGTTGAGGGGAGGAACGCCTACATCCAGTTCCGCCTCCATCAGCCCATAGTCCATGGTGAGGCCGGTGCTGCTGTAATCAAATTCATCCATATCCAGGCTGTCGTAGCCGCCCCAGACAAGGACGTTGAACACGGTGCTGTCTGCGGTGGGGGTAATGAGGACCCGGAACAGGGGATTGATGTTTTCCTGAACGCCGTTGAGTATGCTGGTGATCTTGCCGCTGAAGGCGTTGCCTACCATGTTGTTCCCAAAGGAAAAGCTGCTGTCTGTTGTGCCAAAGCCGTTCTGGAGATTGGCTGTCATATCCAGTACCAGGGCCTGGGCGTCCTGATCCACCAGCTTTACGTCAGTCAGGTCGATGACCTGGAAAGGCATGGATACGGTCTTTACCAGCGCATCGTTCTGATACACGCTGGCCTTCAGGTTTTCGGCGGTCTCAGCCTCCAGCCAGCCGGACTCCGTCATGGTTTCCTTGGTGAGGACCAGGGTGTTGGTGACAATGGGGATGGAGGCAAAGGGGAAGGAGTTGTCGTCCACGGTCTGGGCCTTGGGGGCAAACCTGTTTGACCCGGTCATGGTGACGGTGGCGGCACCGTCATCTGCCTCCACACCCCAGAGCATGATGCGGGTAGTGAGCTCAGTGTACTTGTAGGTACTGTTGGGACCCACCTTGCCGGTGGAGCCCATTACATTGCGCACCTGCAGGTCATCCTTGCTGTCCTTTCCATAGGACAGGGTCTGGGCAATGAGGAAGGGTTCCTTTGCCTGCCCGGAGACCTCCCGCAGGGTGACCACCGCGCTGCCGGTGCGCAGGGTGTAGTCAGCAGACATATTGCCTTGAATGTTTACCAGGGTGGGATAGTACTTGTCGCCGCCCAGGTCGCTGAGCTCAAACCAGTAGTCCAGCGCCGCATTGGTCAGCGGGCCATCGTATCCTTCTGCCTTGAACTGAGTGGCGTCCATGTACACCGTCAGCTTGCCGTCGGCGTTGGTGGTGTAGGTGCCGTCAGTGTCGCCGGGAACAAGGTTGCCGGCGGAGCTGCCCATATGGACGCCTTCACAGTAGTAGCCGACCAGGTACACGCCGCCCCGGAGGGTAACGGAGCCCACATAGGGGGAGCCGTCAGGCTGAACCAGATACAGATCCATCTGGGCGGCGGGCGCCAGGGTAATGGTGTTGAGGGGGTAAAGCTGCAGCTTGGCGGCATCCCGCTCACCGCTGGTGAGGGCGCTGCGCTGGAGGGTGCCCAGATTGGGATTTTTCCCGTCGCCAGAACGGAACATCACGTCGCTCTTGATGCCGCTGGGCTCGTAGAGGGCCAGCAGGCCGTCGCTGTTGGTGGTGGCCGTTACTTTTTTCCCATCGCCGTTGGTATAGGTGAGGGTGGTCTCCTCTGCCGGGGTCACCTGGAACAGGTAGAATTTCTCCCGCAGGGTGTTTACATTTACCTTCACACTGTCGGTCATACCGGTGGCGGCGTGGGTAGCGGTGATGGTGACATTTTTGACGTCATCGGTGGCGGAGATGGCCATCTCGGACTGGGGCACGTAGGTCTCATAGGGGAGATCCTCAATGTTGTCCCACAGGCCGCCCTGGCGGTAGTAGACGCCCACAGACTCGGGGTGGTCGGAAACCCACTTAATGCCGTCGCTGAAGCTGCCCCAGTTGTAGGCGTCAGCATTGATGCCGATGTACTCGATGAGGCCCAGCTGCTGGCGCAGGGCCAGGATGTCTTCGCTCTTGGTAGGCAGCGTGCCGCTGACCTGGGCCTGATTGCTCAGGTCGATGGTTTCCCCATCCTGGCCGTTGTGCAGGATCTGCAGTGCACCGCTGCGGTAGACCCGCAGCACCAGAGAGTCGGAGCTGGGGGCGAAGTTGGGACTGGCGGTGACCGTATTCTCCGTAAAGGTAATGGTATAGGTGTCGTAGAGACCGTTGGTCATCGACAGGGGCTTGAAAGTGATTGTGCCGCCGCCATTGGACACGGAGGTGCCGGACAGGCAGCTGCTGGTAACGTCCTCAGCGTTTGCCGCGCCGTCGGACACCCGCTTGACGGACAGGGCACCGGTAGCGCTGTTATTGCTGATGGAACAGTTGAGGGTGAGCTGTTCAATGTCCGTGATAGAGGTCTTGGCCGCCGTGAGGCGCATCTCGGTGGGCGGCGAGAGTACGGTGATGGAGGCGGTGTCGTACCGCTCCTCGGGGCTGGACATGCTGACCTCCACGGTGTACTGGCTCTGAGGATAGCTCACCGGCAGGTCTTCTGGCGGGATGATGAGGGATGTGACCTTTGTTTCGCTGTCTGCCGGGTTTTCCACCGTGTAGATCTTGGGGGTGCCGGTGGTATCTGTACCCGCGTACAGCTTGATGGTGAAGGTGACATCCTCCTCCGGATAGAACGCAAAGACGTTGGTGTTCCATGTCACCGTTGCGGCGCTGCCGGCCTGAATCAGGGATTCCTGGGCATACTTGGGGATTCCCAGATACAGCTGATTACCGGCGGTGATGGTGAATTCTTTGGAATCGGCATATTCGTCGTCGTCGGGGTCATCCGGCGTGCCGTTGTCCGCCGTATAGCGGAAGCTGACGGTGCCGGTTACAGACTTCAGCTGGATCTGGCCTTCCTGGGTAATGTCAGCCACTTCCGGGTTATTGCTGCTCCAGGTGCCGGTTTTGTAGGTAGCGTCTGACGGAGTGACACTCGCTTCGAGCTGGGGGATCTCCTCATCGCTGAGGGCGATGGTGTAGTTGTAGTCCTCAGGCTTGCCCACCACGCTGATGGTTACACCGGTCACATCCACGCGCTTTGCGATGGTGACGGAGGTGGTCAGGCGGCCCAGAGTGGTCCAGCCGTCGTTGCCATTATTTATCTGGAGTTGGACGGTAACAATCTGGTCGGCGGTGGTTTGGGGCACTTTGTAGTCCTCTGCCGTAAAGGTGAAGATGTTGCCGCTGCCGCCCATGGTGACGGGAAGGGTCTCGGCAGCTGCGCCGTCCACGCTGACGAGGAGCTGCATGGTGTCATCTTTATATACATTATAAAGGTTTTGATAGCTGGAATCCTGGTTAACGGCGATGCCAAATGTCAGCATCTGGGTGTCCGCGTTATAGCTGGCGGTGAGGTCGGTGACGGCGTTCTTCAGCAGGGGGGAGGTGATGCTGACGCCGGAAACGGAGACGTTGTTTACCTCATTGGCCGCGTTGCCCCAGTAATCGGTGATGCCGGAGTTGGAGGCGATGCCCACGGTCAGGGTGGCGTTGTCGATCTCCTTGACCTCGTAAAAGAAAGTAATGTACTTGCCGCTGGTGGAGCCGTGGAGCTGGGCAAGAGTGTACTGCTGGTTGTTGATGGTGATGTAGGTGCTATTGGGGTTATTTACTTTGATGAACTCATCGCCGGTGATGGTAATGGGGATCACGTCGCCGCTCTGGTAGCTGCCCGCCGGGGCGGAGACGGCGAGGGTGGGCTTGATGTTATCGTTTACCAGATTGATGGTGCAATTCGTGGTGCTGGTAAAATTATCAATCGAGTATGTATACTGAGAGATATTACTAATGTCATCGATTTGCGCTGGGGTAACGCTCGTACTATTACACATCACAGTAGAAAACCTGCGCGGCAGGATACAACTCTTTCCGTCCGACGAGTTGAACTTATCCGTAAGTCCCGTAAAGGAGATGGTGGTCGTACCACTACCCGATGCGAGCGTAATAGGGAAGTTGCCGGTAAGGCTACTCTCTTCAATGATATAATAACCATGGTATTCAAGGTCATCCCTGCCGCTGTTCTCATGGATGAAAACGTCTTTCGGTATGATAAGCGGATGACTCTCATTGTTGGTCTGCGCCAAGGTGGCATTCAACTGGAAGCGAACGGCGTTGTCCCTCTTGAGATTGGTAATACTCCGCTGAAGGAAGGTCAATGTGTAGTCTACCGCAGTAGCATCTGAACCCACCAGATAAAACTCCAGGAAATTTCTTCCACCCGTGAAGGATAACTCACTGCCTGTTACGCTGCAAGAGTCCTGCATGCTCGGCTGTGCATGCTCAACGGAAAAGTAACCGTTCCATTGATCGCTCAGCGTACTGCCATTTCCAAACAGGAAACCCTGGGCATTGTAAAAAGACACAGCCTGCCAGAGGGTTCCGTAGGAGTATTTGGCGAAGTTCGTCTCGTAATCCAGCGTTGCGCCGCTTTGAAGCGACGGCCCCCACAGGCAGAGATACAGCGGGCCCTCATACGGATAGTTCGCTGTGACCGACAGGGTATATTCCTCAGCGGTCGTAACACTATTTTGAATATAAATGATCTCTGAGTTCTTACCATCATTACTGAGGTAGTAACTACTAAGGGTGCTGCTGGTCGGCGTATCGGACAAATAGACCGCGGGCATAGTGTTAAGAAACAGATCCTTCTTGATGGCATCGGAAAGATTGAGCTTGAACTTGACCGAGAGGGTGGTACCCGCCGGGATGGTCACGGTGCCCGTGCTGATGTAATATATCGGACGGCCGTCACTCGAGGTCTGCTGCAGGTTGTTGGTGTCAAAGACGATCCGGTTTTCTGTATTGCGGGCATCGGCGTTCAGGGTCATGCCCTCGCTCTGGAGCTGGGCCAGCAGGCTGTTGACGTTCTCCAGGGCCTCGCCGTCAAAGGTGCGGCCGGTGAAGTAGGTCTCCTGCAGGTACTGCAGCTGCCGCTCGATGGCGATGATGGTCTTCAGGTCGCTCAGGGCAATGGGTACCCCGTCCACCGTGGCCACCTGGGTCAGGTCCACAGACGGGTCGGCCAGTATGGCCTCGGCCTGCTCCAGGGTGTACGCCACCCCGTTCAGGACGATGCTCTGGTCGGTGACCAGATTGCCGTCCCCGTCCAGAAGGCCCAGGGAGTCCAGCAGCGCATAGGCTTCCTCATAGCTCTCGCCGGTAAAGCTCTCCAGCTGCTGGAGCAGGCTCTGGTTCTGCTGGGCGGTGTTCTCCAGCAGGTCGGCGACGGCGGCGTAGGCCGTCCCCGGCAGCAGGGACAAAATCATACAAAGCGCCAGCAATAAGCTGGCCAGTCGTTTCTTCATGCTTCATTTCTCCTTCCTGTTTGACGGCGGGACAATGCTGCCTCGCTGGTGCGGGGCCTGTCCCGCCTTGGGGTGCTTCTCTCCAAGGTGCTTGCAGGGAACTGCGGCAATCAGAGCAGCCGCAGGGGGAAAGCCAAAAGAGTGTACTGCGCGTTGGCTGAGCCCGTCCCCTGTCAGTCCAGCTGCATGGCGTCCAGCAGTTCGCTGATGGATGCCCGAATACTGTGGGCGCCGGTTCCCCACACCACCTCGCTGCCTACCAGCCGCGCGGTGCAGAACAGCTCTGGTGAGGACAGGCGACCAAAACGTACGGCTTGGATTCGCCCCTTCATGTCGATGGTTGCTTTACTGCCGTTTGGGAAATTTAGCTTCAGCTGGTACTCCGGCAGAACCTGCAGGGTTACCTCAGGGGTATTCATGAAACAGCACTCCTTTCCTCCCAATAACAGCGCACATTTATGTGTTTACAGTATATAGAAAATCTGCACTGTCCACATCCCCCAAACGGGGGATTTGGTGATCCGCAAGTGGTGAAGGAGGAGCGGGAGAGGGGGGCTTTTGAAAGAACAACGGTATGGTTGCAAAGCCGGGCTGGCTGTGGTATGCTGTCCGAAAAGGCGGTAAGGCAGTGGAAACCTGGCTATGGGGCCGCCTGGGGAGGTGAAAGCCTGTGGTGGATATACAGACCTTGATCCACAGCTTTTGTGAAGAAAACCACTTGCCTGTGGATATATCACAGGAGATGCCTGCCGGTTACGAAACGGCCTTTGGTACCTATGACGTGGCACAAAGGACGCTGTTTATAAATGTACCGGTTCTGACCCATGCCCCGGACTATGCAGCGCTGTTTTATGTGTACCATGAGCTGCGCCACGCGGTGCAGTACCACTGTCCCCACCGGTTCCCAGTGGAGGTCCGGGAGAGCCTTCCCTATGTAATCCTTTTCAACGGGACCTGCTTTCGTCTTGTGGGCCATGAATGGCGGGAATGTGTACTGGATGGGGACAGCGGCTGGTTTACAGACGCCTATCTGAGCCTTCCCTATGAACGGGATGCCAACGATTATGCCTATCGTATGGTGCAGTCCACCCTGGGCCATTCTCCGGAGCTTACGGAGCTGTATGCCTCCTGGCTGCCCCAAAGGCAGTGGCCATACGAGGAACAGAAAAAGCTGTTTCGCCTGATTGACGAAAAGACCGGCGGCTGAGACAGCTTCTCCGGATGCCGGATATGGAGCGCCGCCTCGCGGAGAACGGACAGCTCCCCGGATGACAGGAAAAAAGCACCCCGCCTCCTGGTCACAGGAGGCGGGGTGTTTTGCTTGCTTGGCGGGGTGGTTTTATCCGGCGCTGAAAATCAGCCGCACAGCGAAGGCAGCCGCCATAAAGCCTGCCAGGTCTGCCGCCAGGGCGGCGGGAATGGCGTAGCGGGTGCGGCGGATGCCGGCGCTGCCGAAGTAGACGGCGATGGTGTAGAAGGTGGTCTCCGTGCTGCCCAGCATTACTGCCGCCACCCGGCCAATGTAGGAATCGGGGCCATGGGTGGCCATCAGCTCACTGCCGATGGCCAGGGCGCCGCTGCCGGAAACCGGCCGTATCAGCAGCAGGGCGGCAGTTTCCGGCGGGATCCCCAGGGCTTCCAGGGCCGGAGCCAGCAGTTTTTCCAGCACTTCCGTGACGCCGGAGGCCCGCAGCATATGTACCGCTGTCATCAGTCCTACCAGGGCGGGCAGGATCCGCAGCAGGATCCGCAGCCCTTCCTCCGCCCCCTGGGCAAGGGCATTGTATACATCTACCCGGCGGCTTACGCCGAAGAGAGCCACAAAGGCCAGCAGCAGCGGGACAAGATAGGCAGAAAAATCCATATTCTTCCACCTCTCAATCCCGCCATAGCCGGGCCAGCAGTCTGGCTGCCAGAAGCCCCACCGCCACCGAGATTACCGACGCCAGCCACACCGCCGGCAGGATGTCAAAGGCGTTTTCTGCTCCCAGGGCAGAGCGGACGCCGGCCACAGTGGTGGGTAGGAGCTGAATGGAGGCGGTGTTGAGTACCACCAACAGACACAGCTCGTCGCTGGCCTTGCCTCCACAGCCCACAGCCATCCGCTGGGCGGCTTTGATCCCCAGCGGGGTGGCCGCGTTGCCCAGTCCCAGAAGGTTGGCGGATACATTGCCGGAGAGGGCGGAAAGGGTCTCCTCATCCCGACAGGCGTTGGGCAGCAGGCGTCCCAGCACCGGGCGAAACAGCCGGCTGAGGCTCTCTGTCAGGCCGCAGCTGCGCATGACAGACATCACACCGTTCCACAGGCACATGATTCCTGCCATGGACAGACACAGTTCCACCGCTGCCGCAGCGCCTTCCATGGCGGCGGCACCTACCGCGTCGATTGTGCCCGCGTATATGCCGTACCCTACGGACAGCACCACCATCCCTGTCCAGATCCATGCCATTGCCATGCCTTTTGACCTCCTTCTTTTTCTGAAAACCATGTCCTTCTCTTATATATACCGTCCATGTGGAGAAAACATGCGGAAAGTAAGCAGGATGTGGGAGAAACGGTTGACAAGGATAGGGCGGCATGGTACTCTTTATACAGGATTCGACGAATTTCTACAAAAATAAGGTGAGTATGCGGAGGAGGATGGAAGATGAAATCCACCGGCATTGTGCGGAGAGTGGATGAGCTGGGACGGATCGTGCTGCCCATCGAGCTGCGCCGCACACTGGACATTGGTGAAAAGGATGCTTTGGAAATTTTTGTGGAAGGTTCCACTGTGGTGCTGAAGAAATACCGGCCCACCTGTATTTTTTGTGACAGTGCCCGGGATGTGTTTGTCTTCCGGGGGAAGAATATCTGTCCCAAGTGCCTCAGGGAGCTGCGCTCTGCGCCGGTAGACCGGTAAAAGTGGATATGCGGCGGCGGTGTTCGGAGTGAGCGGACGCCGCCGCCGCTTTTATGAAACAGTGTCGGTGCGTATTTCAGAAAAAATTAAGAAAAACTGCGTAATGGTCTGCCTGCCCGGTGTTGCAACAGCGATAGGGATATGGTAAAATACCAAATTGCAGAATCTGTAACGGAGGGAACACGATGACAACCAGCGACTTCCAGAGAAAGCGTCCTCTTGGAATTTTTCTCAGCTATTTCCGCCCTCATATAGGGCTTTTTGTTTTGGATATGACCTGTGCCCTGTTGATCGCCCTGATCGACCTGGCCTTTCCTTATATTTCCCGCATGTGTATGTATGACCTGATCCCGGAGAGCAAGTATCAGGCGTTTTTTGCGGTGATCGGTATTTTGCTGATTGCCTATGTGATCCGCTCTGTTTTGCAGTATGTGGTCTGTTACTGGGGCCATACCTTCGGCGTATTGGTAGAGGCGGACATCCGGCGGGATCTGTTCAGCCATTTGCAGACCCTGTCCTTTGGCTTCTATGATAAGAACCGTACCGGCCATCTTATGAGCCGCATGACAGCGGAGCTTTTTGACATTACGGAGCTGGCCCACCACGGCCCGGAGGATATCTTTATCTCCGGCGTGACGGTGATCGGCGCGATTGCGGTGCTCTTTACGGTGCAGTGGCGGCTGGCTCTGGTGCTGCTCATTATCATCCCCATTTCCCTTGCCATCGTCACCCTCAACCGCCGGGCCATGTCCCGGACATCCAAAAAGGTCAAGCAGACCACCGCCGGGATCAACGCGGATATTGAATCCAGCATCTCCGGTATGCGCACCGCCAAGGCCTTCTCCAACGAGAGAGCGGAAAACGAGAAATTCCTGGGCGCCAATGAGCGCTTCAAAACCTCCAAGACAGACTACTATAAGGCCATGGCCCGCTTTATGTCCTCCATGGAGTTTTTCCTCTGCATTCTGCCGGTGACAGTGATCGCTGTGGGCGGACTGCTGATCATGGATGGCCAGATGACCTATATTGATCTGATTACCTTCAGCCTGTATATCAGTACCTTCATCAATCCCCTGCGCAAGCTCTCCACCCTGTCCGAGATGCTGGTCAACGGCTTTGCGGGCCTGAACCGCTTTATTGAGCTGATGCGGATCCAGCCGGAGCTGGCAGATAAGCCGGACGCCCTGGAGCTGAAGAACGTCCGGGGAGAGATCGATGTGGAGGATGTGAGCTTTTCCTACGAGCGGGACGACACTGAGGTGCTCCACCATGTGAGCCTCCATGTCCAGCCCGGGGAGACCATCGCCATTGTGGGCCCCTCCGGCGGCGGAAAGTCCACCCTCTGTAATCTGATCCCCCGATTCTACGACGTGGGGGAGGGCCGCATCACCATTGACGGCCACGACGTCCGGGATGTGACCCAGCAGAGCCTGCGCCGCAGCATCGGTGTGGTGCAGCAGGATGTGTTCCTTTTTGCCGCCAGCATTATGGAAAATATCCGCTACGGCCGTCCTGGCGCCACCACCGACGAGGTGATGGAGGCAGCCCGCCGGGCGGAGATCTACGACGATATCATGGCCATGCCCGATGGCTTTGACACCTATGTGGGCGAGCGGGGGGCTCTGCTCTCCGGCGGCCAGAAGCAGCGTATTTCCATTGCCCGGATCTTTTTGAAGGATCCTCCGGTGCTGATCCTGGACGAGGCCACCTCTGCCCTGGATAGCGTTACCGAGGCCAAGATCCAGCGGGCCTTTGACGAGCTGGCTAAGGGCCGCACCACCCTGATCATTGCCCACCGGCTCTCCACGGTCCGCAGCGCCAACCGGATCCTGGTGATCCGTGACGGCGTTATTTCCGAGGAAGGCACCCATCAGGAGCTGCTGGAGAAAAATGGCGACTACGCCCAGCTCTACCGGACCCAGAATCTCCATGGATAAGCGGGAGCTTATTGCCCGGGCGGCCCAGGAGCCGGAGGACCGGCTGCTGCTGGCCCGGGTGCTGGATAAGTACGAGCAGATGGAGCGGCGGAGCATCCCCGCCTCCACCGGCTTTCTCAGTCCCCGGGAGCAGGTAATGGCGGTCAGCCTTCTGAATGCTGCCGGCATCCGGGAGGGCTATGTGCTGGACGGCGGCTACGAGGGGGCG
Source organism: Oscillospiraceae bacterium (assembly GCA_017887695.1). Lineage (GTDB taxonomy): Bacteria > Bacillota > Clostridia > Oscillospirales > Oscillospiraceae > Pelethomonas. The sequence goes on from JAGHHM010000037.1 coordinate 14,999, forward strand.
GAACGGAAGGTTCTCTCCTTCCTGCCCGATTGGGCGGAGGCCGACAGCGAGGCACTGGCTTTCCTCCGGGCCAAGTTCCGTGGGGCGGACAGCACCCTTACCCACCGGGATATCCTGGGCAGCCTCATGGGCCAGGGCATCACCCGGGAGCGGGTGGGAGATATCCTGATCTCCGACCACAGCGCCGACGTGGTGGTGGCCCCCTCTCTGGCAGAATTCCTGCTTCAGAACTGGGACAGCGCCGGCCGGGTGCGGCTGGAGGTGTCTCTGATCGGCCGGGAGGAACTGACGGCTCCCCAGGTGCAGGTCAAAGAGGTCCGGGATACCGTGTCCTCTCTGCGGCTGGACGCGGTGGTGGCGTCGGCCTTTTCCCTCAGCCGGGGGAAGGCGGCAGAGCTCATTGCCGCCGGGAAGGTGGCAATGGATCATGTACCCTGTGAAAAAGGGGACAAGCCGGTGGCGGAGGGGGCAGTGATCTCCGTCCGTGGCCTGGGCAAGGCCCGCCTGACGGAGTGTGGCAGAGTGACCAAAAAGGGGCGCATTGCCCTGACCATAGAGCGCTATGTGTAAAGTGAGGAACAACAGCATGGAACAGCATAAGATTGACCGGATCAATGAACTGGCAAAGAAGCACAAGACGGTGGGGCTCACCGAGGAGGAGCATGCCGAGCGCAAGGCCCTCCATCGGGAGTATGTGGACTCCGTTTTGGGAAGCCTCAAGGGCCACCTGGACAACACCTATATGGTGGATGAAAAGGGAAACAAGACGAAGCTGAAAAAGAAAGAGGATCGCTAAATGGACGAGTACAGCCAAAAGGGAACGGGGGAGCAGCGGCCTCCGGTGCGACGGCCTCCCCAGAAAAAGCCGGATAACAGCGGCTGGTACAGCTGGCCTATTATTATCGTGCTCTTTGCTCTGGGAATCTGGCCCATTGCCCTGGTGCTGCTGTTCATCAATATTTTCGGCGACGAAAAACGGAAGAAGCAGCCCGCCTCCCAGCGTAAGCCCTCAGCGGAGGCCCGGATGGAGCAGGCTGTGGAGGATGCGGTAGAACGGGCTAAGGCCAAGGTCAGCGTCCAGATATCTGCCACATCGGAAAAGAAGGGCGAAGCGGCGGGCAAAACAGAGAAAAACGGGAAAAGCGGCAAAAAGGGCAAGAGCAGCAAGAAGGCTCAAAAGCAGGAGGCGAAAGCCCCTGGCAAGCTCCTGCGGGTCATCGGCCTGTGTCTTTTGGCCTGCGGCCTGATCGTGGGCATTGACGCCATCCCCACCCTGATCCAGGGTTATACCTATATTCTGGAGGACCTGTTCGCAGGCATGGGCATGGTGGCCGCCGGCGGCATTATGTGGGGCCGGGGCCAGTACCTGGCCAATATGTTCCGCCGCAGCCAGCGGTATATCCTGGCCATTGGGGATGCGGAGACCATGCCTCTCAGTGAGATCGCCAAGCGGGTGAACCGCAGCGAGAAGAAAGCGGCGAAGGAGCTCCAGAGGCTCATCGACAAGGGCTATCTGGGAGAGGACGCCTACATCGACCATGACCGGGGCTACTTCCTGCGCTTTGGGGCCACGGTGGAGGAGGAAACTCCCGCTGCCCCGCCCCCCAAGGAGGCGGAGGAGGGCTATTCCGGCATCCTGCGGAGTATCCGCCGGGCCAATGACCGCATTGCCGACGAGGAGCTGAGCCGGAAGATCGACCGTCTGGAGCAGATCAGTGCCCTGATCTTCAAGGAGGTGGAGGAGCACCCGGAGAAGCGGGACCGGATCCGCACCTTCTTCGACTACTACCTGCCCACCACCCAGAAGCTCCTGGACGCCTATGCGGAGTTTGAGGAGACCGGCGTGGAGGGCGAGCATCTGGGCCAGGCCAAGGACCGTATCGAGGAAACCATGGACGCTATTGTGGAGGGCTTCGAGCACCAGCTGGACGAGCTGTACAGCGCCGATGCCATGGACGTATTCAGCGACATCAAGGTCATGGAGACTATGCTCCACCGGGATACCGCTTCGGCAGCCAAGGACTTCGGCTATACGGAGCGGCCCAAGGTGCGGCCTAAGGCAGACGCTGCCCGGGCCGCCGGGCAGAGCGGGAACCAGACTGCCGCGGCTTCCGGACAGACTTCCACCAGCAGTTCATCCGCCGCGGCCTCTGCGGCCCAGGCCGCCCCAACCGCCCAGCCTGAGGCGGAGGATGACGGCGGCGTCCAGCAGCTGCGGCTGTAAGGGAAGAGAAGGCCCAGGCTACCTAAATGGGAAATAAAGGCTGGCAAACAGCATTTATAAAAAATCCCTGAAAGAAAAATCCCGGAAAGCGGAATCTCCGCTTTCCGGGATTTCATTATGCTGTCATGGCAATGGGATCAATAGGCCACGCCCCAGATAATATCGGTGGTGCACTCCTTGCCGCAGACGGGGCAGCGGCCGGTGGTACCGGACTGATTGAGGGGCATGCACCGGGAAGATACGCCCACCTTGTCCTTCATGGCCAGCTCGCAGTCCAGGGAGCCGCACCACTTGGTCTTGACAAAGCCGCCGTTGTTCTTCTCCAGGATGGCCTTGACCTCCTCCCAGGTCTCGGCGGTGAAGGTGTTGCCCTCCAGGTTGGCCTTGGCCTTGGCGAACATATTGTCGTGGATGGCGTCCAGCAGGCTCTTCACCGTCTCCTCCAGCTCCGTCAGGGGCACGAAGGTCTTCTCGCCGGTATCCCGGCGGGCGATGCAGCACTGGCCCTTCTCCATATCCTTGGGGCCGATCTCCACACGGAGGGGCACGCCCCGCATCTCGTACTCGGCAAACTTCCAGCCGGGGCTCTGCTCGCTGACGTCGATCCTGGAGCGGATGCCGGCGGCCTGGAGGCGGGCGAGAAGGCCCTGGGCGGCGTCGATGACGCCCTCCTTGTGCTGGGCCACGGGGATGACGATGGCCTGGACGGGGGCGATCCGGGGCGGCAGCACCAGGCCGCTGTCGTCGCCGTGGGTCATGATGATGCCGCCGATGAGCCGGGTGCTGACGCCCCAGCTGGTCTGGTGGGGATGGGCAAGGGTGTTGTTCTTGTCGGTGAAGGTAATGTCGAAGGCCTTGGCAAAGCCGTCGCCGAAGTAGTGGCTGGTGCCGGCCTGGAGGGCCTTCTTGTCGTGCATCATGCACTCCACAGTGTAGGTCTTCTCCGCGCCGTTGAACTTCTCCTTGTCGGTCTTGACGCCCCGGGTCACAGGCATGGCCAGCACGTTCTCACAGAAGTCAGCGTAGATGTTCAGCATCCGCACTGTTTCCTCCACGGCCTCCTCGGCGGTGGCATGCATGGTGTGGCCCTCCTGCCACAGGAACTCCCGGTGACGCAGGAAGGGGCGGCTGGTCTTTTCCCAGCGCAGCACGCTGCACCACTGATTGTACAGCTTGGGCAGGTCACGCCAGGAGTGGATGATGTTTTTATAGTGCTCGCAGAACAGCGTCTCGCTGGTAGGACGGATGCAGTAACGCTCCTCCAGCTTCTCGCTGCCGCCCATGGTCACCCAGGCGCACTCGGGGGCAAAGCCCTCCACGTGGTCCTTCTCCTTCTGGAGGAGGCTCTCGGGGATCAGCATGGGCATATACACGTTTTCGTGGCCGGTCTTTTTAAACTCGTCGTCCAGCACCCGCTGGATGTTCTCCCAGATGGCATAGCCATAGGGACGGTAGATGAACACGCCCTTAATGCTGGAATAGTCGATGAGCTCCGCCTTGGTGCACACGTCGGTGAACCACTGGGCGAAATCCACGTCCCGGGAGGTAATGGCCTCCACCTGCTTTTTATCCTTCGCCATAATGTAACTCTCCATTTCTTGTGATGCGTCTATATAAAAGGGGTCGTAATATACCGAATCTTTATTGTATCGGCCTGATGGGGAAATGTCAAGGCAACGTTGCCAAAAGCGCAGATTTATGGTAAAATACCGCCGCGCAACCCAAAGCTTACACCGTTTTCTCCAAACGCAACGGCAGATCCCTTCCGTTGCGGCCGGTTCCCTGCTATGATCTGGCCACAAATTTCACATGGAGGACGAGCAAGATGGCTTTTTCTGAAAACCTGCAATTTTTACGGGCCCGGGAGGGGCTCACCCAGGAGCAGCTGGCAGAGCGGCTGGAGGTCTCCCGCCAGAGCGTCAGCAAATGGGAGGGCGGCCAGAGCTTCCCGGAGATGGACACGATCCTGCGCCTGTGCGATATGTTCCGCGTCTCTATGGACACGCTCCTGCGGGGGGACGCCCGGGCGGAGGCCCTCTCGGATACCGCCGGGTACGACCGCTTCATGAGCCGCTTTGCCCTGCAGATCTCCCTGTCCATCGGGGCTATTATCCTGGCGGTGGCTCTGTGCGCCCTGCTGGAGGGCCTCGGGGTGCAGGAACTGGTCTTCGGCGCCCTGCTGATTGCCGTAGTGGCGGTGTCAGTGACGGTGATGGTGGCCAGCGGCATCCAGTACGACAACTTCTGCAAGCGCCACCCGGTGATCCCGGATTTCTATACTGTGGAGGAGCGGGAGGCCTTCCACGACCGTTTTGTCTGGTACATTGCCGGTTCCATCGGCGCCATCATCCTGGCGGTGGCTCTTTGTGCGCTGGCCTTTGTCTTCCTGCCGGAGCGGGAGCCCCATGAGACCCTTGTGGGTGCCGGACTGCTGCTGGTGGTGGCGGCTTCGGTGACAACGATGGTCTGGGCCGGAATAACAGAGGATAAATATAAAATCGAGAAGTACAACCGCACCAACCAGCGGGCGCTCTACCCCACGGAGGGGGAAAAGCGGCGGGATGACCGCATCGAGCGTGCTTGCGGCGTGATCATGGTTCTGACTGCTGCGGCCTATGTGACCATGGGGATGACCATGGATCTTTGGAAAACGGCCTGGTGGGTGTTTCCGGTGGGGCTGATCCTCTGCGGCGTGGTGCATGTGGCGTTCGGCCCCCGGGAGGAGGACTGAGCGGCGGGGATTCAGGGGGGCGTGAAGGATGCGGGAAGCTTTTCCCGCTCTTTGCGCGCCCCCTTTCTTTTCCGGGGAGAATGTGGTATGATCGTAGCGGCCGGCGGGCCAAAGTTGCCTGCCGGGAAAATTTTTAAAAAAATTTCCGGGGCGGTGCAATAAAACGCCCTGCTCATCCATTATTATAGCAGACAGGAGGAAGAAAGCCGTGATGATCCTATTCTTCGCGGCGGTTCCGCTTTCCGGGAGCGGAAGCCACGTGCTGGACGATTACATCGCGGGAATCGCGGCGGGAGACCGGGAGGCCTTGGCCGGGCTGTACCGGGAGACTCATACCGCCGTATACGGCTTCGCGCTGTCCTTGTGCGCCAACGCCCAGGATGCCGAAGACGTATTGCAGGACACGTATCTTCAGGTGAGCCGCGCCGCGGCGGCCTATCAGTCCCAGGGAAAACCCATGGCGTGGATGCTGACCATTGCCCGCAACCTGGCGCTGCAGCGCATGCGGGAGCGGGAGCGGACCGTGGCCATGACGCCGGAGGACTGGCAGACCCAGTTTGCGGACCGGGCTACCTTTACCAGTGACGACCGGCTGGTGCTGGAGACGGTACTATCCGCTCTGGGCGAGGAGGAACGGGAGATCGTTATGCTCCACGCCGCCGCCGGTATGAAGCACCGGGAGATCGCCAGTCTTTTGCACTTACCCCTGCCCACCGTCCTGTCCAAGTACAACCGCGCGCTGAAGAAGCTGCGCGAGGCAATGAAGGAGGTATAGCGATATGCGCGACGAGCAGCTGGAAAAGCGGATTGCAGACGCTGTGAACCACGCAGCGCCGGACATACTCGACCGTATCCTTTCCTCCTACGATGAGCAGAAAGGAAATGTGATATCGATGAGCGAGATCGTTAACAACAATACTGCCAATACCAAGAAGAAGAGAAATCGCTGGGCTCCCCTGGTGGCTGTGGCAGCGGCCCTGGCTCTGTGCATCAGCGTGTTTGGCTACAATTTCTGGAAATCCGGCAGCGCGGTGGATTCCGTGGTCATGCTGGACGTGAATCCCAGTATTTCCCTGACCATCAACGCCCGGGAGGAAGTGATCCGGGCCAATGCCCTCAATGAGGAGGCCAAGGTGGTTCTGGGTGACATGGATCTCACCGGCACCGACCTCAATGTGGCGGTGAATGCCATTATTGGTTCCATGCTCCAGAATGGCTACCTCAGCGACCTGCAGAACTCCATCCTGGTCAGCGTGGAGAATGCCGATGCCCAGCGCTCCGCCCAGCTCCAGACGGAGATCTCCAACGCCATCAGCAGCAGCTTCGGCGTCAGCGGCGTCAGCGCCAGCGTCCTCAGTCAGACAGTGACGGAGACCGATGAGCTTACTCAGCTGGCACAGACCTACGGCATTTCCGTGGGCAAGGCGGCTCTGATCCAGGAAGTGGTGGCCCAGGACGCTACTCTCACGGTGGAAAGCCTGGCGCCTCTGTCCATCAATGAGATCGCCCTGATCTCCAGCTCCCGCAATCTTACCACCAACACGGTATCCCAGACCGGCGCTGCCAGCGATAAGGCGTATATCGGTGAGAACGCCGCCCTCTCCGCCGCGGCAGCCCGGGCGGGAGTATCTGTGAGCGATGTGACCTGGAGCAAGGTGGAGTTTGACAGTGATGACGGGCTGATGCTCTACGAGGTGGAGTTCCGCACCAACACTGCCAAGTATGAGTGCGATGTCAATGCCCGTACCGGCGAGATCGTGAAGTTTGAGCAGGAGGGTGGTTCCCACACCGGCAGCACCACCGGAAATACCGGTACAACGAATACCAATACCGGCAGCACAAACACCAATACTGGCAGCACGAATACCAATACCGGTACTACCACCAATAATACGAACACCAGCTATATCGGTGAGGAGGCCGCCAAGGCTGCCGCTCTGGCCGATGCGGGCTGCAAGGCGGAGGACGCCGTATACCTGGCTGCCTGGCTGGAGTATGACGATGGGCGGCCTGAGCACTACGAGGTGGAGTTCATGGTGGGCAATACCCGCTATGAGTACGAGATCGCTCTGACCTCCGCCACGGTGATCAAGAGCGACCGGGAGAGCTATGGCAGCGGCGGGAATACCAGTGGCAATGCCAGCGGGAACACCAGCTATATTGGCGAGGATGCTGCGCTTACTGCGGCTTTGACCCATGCCGGGCTGTCTGCCTCTGATATTTCCCGGCAGAAGGTGGAGTTCGACTTCGATGACGGCTATGCCATCTATGAAATTGAATTCCGCTCTGGCCGCTATGAGTATGAATATGAGGTAGATGCCGTTTCCGGCCAGGTCCTCAAGTCTGAGATGGATGACTGAGACGACTCTGCAAAAGCAGCAAAGGGATGAAAAGAAGAAGGAGGCCGGACGCATAGCGTCCGGCCTCCGGTTTGTTTTCGGGTGAATTACTTAATCGTATAGGACTTGTAGGCGTTGCCGTCCATGTCCTTCCAGGTGAAGGTGCGGTCCTCCAGAATGAGGTAACTGCCCACGCTGCCGTTTTTCGGCAGGGAGGTGGAACCGGGATTGATATAGGTATACCATTCATGGTCGGCGCAGGCGGGAACATGGAAGTGGCCGTTGAGAAGGATGGTGCCGTCCGCCATGGGAGGCGGGCAGGTTTCGTTATAGCGGTGGCCGTGGGTGGCGAAGAGGGTCAGGCCGTTCCACTCCACCAGGGCGTAGTCCGCCATAATGGGGAACTCCAGGACCATCTGGTCCACTTCACAGTCGCAGTTGCCCCGGACAGCAATGATCTGATCCTTCATGGCGTTGAGCTGCTGGGCCACCGTGGGGCAGTCATAGTCCTGGGGCAGGCTGTTGCGGGGGCCGTGGTAGAGCAGATCTCCCAGCAGCAGCAGCTTTTCTGCGCCCTCGGCGTGGAAGGCGTCGATCAGCTTTTTGGCATAGTAGCCGGATCCGTGGAGATCTGAGGCGATCATCAGTTTCATGGGTTGTCCTCCTTGTTTTGCTGCATTCAGTATACACGTTTTCCGGGGATTTTCAACGGTAAAGGGGACAAGACAGGGGAAAAACTTCTTGCCAGGGAGGAATAGGAGTGATATACTGTACATAGAAAGGAATATCGCTCATATAGGTTCGCAGGAATGGTGCGAATGTTTCTACGGGGCCGCCGGACCGGCCCTGCTATGGGTGTTCCGCGGCGGCTCATGGAGCCGGTCTGTCGGGGCGCTCTTCTTTTTTGTCGGGCGCCTCTGATCAAGAAAGGAAGGGGACGCTATGGTCACGATCTTACGGGGAAATATCATCCACACGCCGGCTTTCGGAAAGCTGGAGACCCTGGCCGGGGGGTACCTGGTACTGGAGGATGGTGTTATCGCGGGGGTATACCCCCGGCTGCCGGAGGGCTATGCCGCCTGCCCTGTGGAGGACTGGGGGGAGAAGCTGATCCTGCCCTCCTTTGCGGACCTCCATCTCCACGCCCCTCAGTATCCCATGCTGGGCATGGGTATGGACCTGCCGCTGCTGGACTGGCTCAATGCCTATACCTTTAAGACCGAGGAACGCTTTGCTGACACGGACTATGCCCGACGGGTCTACCGCCGCCTTGCGGAGGAACTGGTCGCGGGCGGCACCACCCGGGTGGCCATGTTTTCCTCCCGCCACACCGACGCCACGCTGATCCTGATGGAGGAGCTGGAGCGGGCGGGGGTGACGGGCTATGTGGGCAAGGTGAACATGGACCGCAACAGCGGCGTGGCCCAGGAGACCACGGAGGAATCCATTGCGGAGACCCTGCGGTGGCTGGAAAGCTGCCATTTTGACCACATCAAGCCCATGCTTACCCCCCGCTTTACTCCCTCCTGCACTGACGAGCTGATGGCCCAGCTGGGGCGGCTGGCGGCGGAGCGGGATCTGCCGGTCCAGTCCCACCTGTCAGAGAACACCGGGGAGATCGCCTGGGTAAAGGAGCTCCACCCGGACTGCGGGCAGTACTGGGAGACCTACCGGAAATACGGCCTGTGGAAGCCGGGAACGCTGATGGCCCACTGCGTGTACAGCGACGAGCGGGAGCGCGCCGCCATGGCGGAGGCCGGGGTGTGGGCAGTCCACTGCGCCGCCTCCAACGTGAACATCTGCTCCGGTACCGCCCCGGTGCGGCGGATGTTGGAGGAGGGTGTCCCGGTGGCCCTGGGCTCCGATATCGCCGGCGGCGACCAGCTGGCCATGAGCCAGGTGGTGGTCACCTCCATCCGCGCCTCCAAGGTGAAGGCTATGGAGACCGGGGAGCCCTTCCTTACGGTGCCGGAGGCATTTTACCTGGGCACCGCTGCCGGCAGCCGGTATTTCGGCGGCGGCGAGGGTTTTGCCCCCGGCCACGCCCTCCACGCCATTGTGGTGGACGAAGGGGTCTTCCCAGAGAGCACCCGGGAGCTGACCCTGGCGGAGCGGTTTGAGCGGGCGGTGTACCTGATGGACGAATACAGCATTGCCGCCGTGTACAGTGAGGGGCGGCGGGTGAAATAAGGAAGCCGGGAGTGGACAGGGCATATCCCTGTCCGCTCCTTTTTTTCGGGATTAGCCGCCGCAGGTTGATTTTTTCCCGGTAGTCCGTTATACTATTAACCATCTTCCGGACAGGCGTGGAGTTTGTGAGCGTGTTGCTCTGGCTCACGGCGTGTCCGAATCGTTTGTTTACAGACAGGAGGGCGGCTGTTATGATCCGTCATGTGGTGATGTGGAAGTTCAAGCCGGATACCCGGCGGCAGATGGAGGAATTCCTGGAAGGGCTTCAGGGGCTGTATGGTGTAATCCCTCAGATCCGGGCCCAGCAGGTGGGAGTCAACTGCGTTGACGGCAATTACGACGCGGTGCTGATCTCTGATTTTGATTCCCTGGCGGATCTGGAGACCTATAAGAAGGATCCTCGCCATGTGGCGGTGTCCTCTTTGTGCAAAGCCATCCGTACTGACCGGGTGGCAGTGGATTACGAGGTGTGAGCCATGGCGGAGCGGTATGAGTGCTTTGGCCTGGAGGATCTGGTAGCTCGGCCGGAGGACGCCTTCCGGTTGGCGGGCCTTGCCATGACCGGCGGCCAGCGGGTCCGGGGCTACCGGGGAGATTATTACCGGTATTTCCTGGGAGACGCCCAGGTGGTGGTGCGGACCATGGGAGATCCGGACACCGGAGAGGAGCAGCTGCTGGGCATGGATGTCCAGCACGCCGAGGGCCGGCCCTGGGAGTGTCGGATCATCAAGGATGTGACGCCGGAGGATGCCGACCCCCTGTGCCGCCGCCTGCTGGTAGGGGCAGAGGGTACGGAGGATACGGCGGTGGTGGATGTGATCTGCGCCGACGTGCTGCCGGACTATACACCGGGCCGCCGTTTGGGCCTGCGGGTCACCGCCTGCCCTCTGCGCCTGCATTATGATGACGAGCCCTGCAAGCCTGTGGTGGAGGCCCAGCAGGACACGGTGCTGCTCCAGGGCACGGTAAAGGATGTGCGGGTAGGGGAGACCTACATGGGCCTGGAGCCTATGACCCGCTTTATCAGTGTCACCGTGGCCACCTCCATGGGAGAGGTAGAGCTGTGCCATGTCTCGGAGATGGTGGCTGAGGAGCAGAAGGATCTGGTCCGGGTAGGGGCCACAGTGTCCGCCCTGTGCCAGCTCTCCGGTGACGCCGCAGCAGGCGAATACGCCGGCGGCGTGGTACTGGGAGAGGAGCAGGACCTGGTGCTGCTGCGGGACTTTTTCCTCCACGGCGGCGCCCAGCGCCTGCGGTCTGTCATGCACAGCGAGTGCCGCTATGTCAATGACTACGCCGGTGTGGTCCGGGAAGGGGCCGACCATGTAACGGCCCTGCTGCGGGATATGGAGCAGGATATGGCCGGAAAGTGGGCGGTGACCTGGGGCAGGATCACCACTGTGGAGCAGACCGGGGAAAATCCGCCTGCCTGCGTGCCGGGAAAGCGGTGCCTGCTGCTGGCTCCGGCGGAAAAACCGCAGCAGTATGCGGCGCTGTGCCTGGTGGAGACGGACAGCCTGGGCCGGATCCGGAGCCTGAAGCTCAGCCGGGATCCACGGTACGATTTTGAACCTGAGATGTGATGTTAAAATTTTGACAGAACCTTAAAATTTGACTGGCAACCATAAAGAAATTCTTGACGCTGGGCGGAAAAGACGGTATCCTTAAACCAAGGACAATTGTTTTTGTGTGTTGAGACCCGAGAAACGACCAGGCGGCAGCTGAATACCGGCCTTGTCGTTTCTTTTTATATGTGGAGGTACACTCCGGAGGGAGCTGTGCCGCCGCAGGCCGCCGGGACCTCTACCCGGCAGGATTTTCAAGGACCCGGCGGAAAAGCGCCGGGCCTGACAGGAAAGGGGAGACGGCCAGAGATGGAAGAAATCTTGCGGATGGAGCACATTACCAAGCGCTTTGGCGATATGTACGCTAACCGGGATATCAACCTGGATATCCGAAAAGGTGAGGTACATACGCTGCTGGGAGAGAACGGCGCGGGAAAATCCACGCTGATGAACGTACTGATCGGACTGTATCAGCCCACGGAGGGAAAGATTTTCCTCAATGGGCAGGAGGTACGGATTGATTCCCCGGCGAAAGCGGTGCAGCTGGGCATCGGCATGGTCCACCAGCACTTTATGCTGGTAGAGGCTATGACGGTGTTTGAGAACATTATTCTGGGAGACCGGCAGGCCAAGGGCGTGTTTATCCAGAAGGAGCAGCGCCGCCGGGAGATTTTGGCCCTGGCGGAGAAATACGGCCTGGACGTCCAGCTGGACAAGCTCATTACTGACATTTCCGTAGGTGAGCAGCAGCGGGTGGAGATCCTCAAGGCCCTCTATCGGGGGGCGGAGCTTCTCATCCTGGACGAACCCACCGCCGCTTTGACGGATCTGGAGGTGGAGGGCCTTTTCGCCATCATCGGCAAGCTTACCGGGGAAGGGAAGAGCGTGGTGTTCATCAGCCACAAGATGCGGGAGGTGCTGCGGATCTCTGACCGGATCACCATTCTCCGGGCAGGGGAGACGGTGTGCACGGTGGATCGGGCCAACGCCTCCGCCGGGGAGCTGGCCTCCCTGATGATGGGCCGGGAGCTGGCCCCCTCCCACTACGAGAAGAAGGAAAACCCGGAGCGCCAGGTGGTGGTCCTGGAGCATGTGGACTATAACAAGACCGCCAAGCACAGCGGGTTGAGCGATGTGAGCCTTACCATCGGCGCCGGGGAGATCCTGGGTATCGCCGGTGTGGACGGCAATGGACAGAGTCAGCTGGCTCAGCTCATTACCGGCGTCATCACCCCCGATGCCGGCCGGGTGGACCTGAAGAACAGCAAGGTGGCCAAGTTCATGCCCCAGGCCTTCATCGAGGAGGGCGTCAGCCACATCCCCGAGGACCGCAACAAGATGGGCCTGGTGGGGGATATGAGCGTCAAGGAGAACATTTTGCTCAAGTCCACGGGCCTGCCCCGGTTCAGCCGCTTTGGCGGTATGTTCCTGAAGAAGAAGGCCATGAAGGATTACGCCCTGGAGATGCAGGAAAAGTACGACATCCGCTGCGCCTCCATCGAGCAGGAGGCCCGTAGCCTCTCCGGCGGCAACCAGCAGAAGATCATTCTGGCCCGGGAGCTGGAGGCCCGGCCGGATATCCTCATCGCCGTCCACCCCACCCGGGGCCTGGACATCGGCGCCACCCGCTTTATCCATGACACCATGATCGAGGCCCGGGAGTCCGGCTGCGGCGTGCTGCTGATCTCCGCGGATTTTGACGAAATTCTGGAGATGAGCGACCGGATCATCGTCATGTTCGAGGGACAGGTCATGGGCGAATATTCCGGCAAGAACCCTCCCGTTGAGGAGATCAGCCTGGCTATGGCGGGCAAGTAAGGAGGGGCGAGAGAATGAAAAATACCAATAAGCTGGTCAACATCCTGGTGCCCCTGGCGTCAGTGCTGCTGGCCTTCCTCATCGGCTGTATCATCATGCTGGCCCTGGGGGCCAATCCCCTGGTGGCGCTGCAGAACCTGTGGACCGGCGCCTTCGGCAATATCCGGAACCTGGGTACCACCCTGTCCCGGGCTACGCCTCTGATCTTCACCGGCCTGTGTGCCTGCTTCGCCTACCGCTGCGGCGTGTTCAACCTGGGCGGCGAGGGACAGTTCATTATGGGCTCCATTGTCTGCTGCGTCATTGCCACCCAGAGCGGTATCACCGGTTTCCCCGGCATCCTGCTGTGCCTGGTGGCCGGCGCCCTGGCCGGCGGCCTGTGGGCCATGATCCCCGGCCTTCTCAAGATCTATCGGGGCCAGAACGAGATGATCATCTCCATCATGCTCAACTATGTGGCCACGCTGCTTATGGGCGTGTTCTACACCAACTGGCTCCGGGACGGCAGCGTCCCCCAGACCATGTCGGTGCCCAAGGAGACCATGCTCCAGCGGATGTTTGGCCTGCGCTTTACCAGCGCCTTCGTCATCGCCGTGGTCATCGGCCTTCTTACCTATTATTTCCTGTTCTACACCTCCAAGGGCTTCCAGCTCCGGGCGGTGGGCCTTAATATGACTGCCGCCCAGTTCAACGGCTTTGCGGTGAAGCGCTATATCCTGGTCAGCTTCATTGTCTCCGGCGCCATCGCCGGTATTGGCGGCAGTGCGGAGCTGCTGGGTACCCAGTACCGCCTCATCAACGGCTTTGCCTCAGGCTATGGCTTTGACGGTGTGTCCATGGCCCTTATCGGCCAGCTCCATCCGCTGGCCACCATGCTGGTGGCGGTGTTCTTTGCCGCCCTGCGGGTTGGCTCCACCACCATGCAGGCGGCCACCGGTGTTCCCACCAGTGTGTCGGATATCATCCAGGCCCTGGTGATCGTCTTTGCCGTGGCAGGTCTTGCCATGGTGAAGCTGCCGGAATTCAAGGCGGCGATCGATAAGCTGTCGGCGAAAAAGGAGGTAAAGTGATGGATTGGACTTTTCTTTCTAACCTGATCCTGGCCGGCGTCCGCATGGCCACGCCTCTCATTTTCCTGGCCCTGGCGGAGCTGTACTCCCAGCGGGCAGGCCTGGTCCACATCGGTCTGGAGGGTCTGGCATCCATTGGCTCTCTGGTGGGCTTCCTGGTGAGCCTTATTACCGGCAGCCCCCTCCTGGGCATGGCCGCCGGTGCGGCGGCAGGCATCCTGGTGAACATGATCTATGCCTATGCCACCATTACCCTGTGCGCCGAGCAGATCGTTTACGGCATGGCCATCAATATCTTTGCCCCGGCTCTGGCGGCCTTTATCTACCGGGTGTACTTCGGCGCTGGCTCTGAGCTGGTCCAGGTGGCCCTGATGGAGACCGTGGCTATCCCCGGCCTGAAGGACATTCCCTTCCTGGGGCCCCTGCTCTTCGACCAGACCCCCATGGTGTACCTGGCCTACGCCCTGGTGATCTTTACCGCCATCTACTTTAATAAAACCAAGTCCGGCCTGAACTTCAAGGCCGTGGGTGAGCATCCCAAGGCGGCGGCCACGCTGGGCATCAATGTCATCGGCGTGCGCTACGCGGCCAGCGTCATCTGCGGCGCCCTGGCGGGCATGGGCGGCGCCTACCTCACCACCTGCTACACCACCACCTATGTGGACGGAAACGTGGCGGGCCGTGGCTTTATCGCCTTGGCGGCGGTGATCTTCGGTCGGTGGAGTGCCGGCGGCGTGCTGCTGGCGTGCCTGTTCTTCGGCTTCTGCGACGCGCTGCAGATCCGGCTCCAGGTGGGCTCCTTCGGCGTGCCCTACCAGTTCTTCCAGATGATCCCCTATCTGGCCACGGTGGTGGTGCTGGGCATCATTGGTATGCGGAAGGCAGGTCCCAAGGCCTCCGGCAAGCCCTATCGCCGGGAGGAGCGTTAATTGGTTATTGACCGGCGGGCATCCCGCCGTCAATATAGAATGTTTTGGTCAAGCGAGAAAAAAGGAGGATTTACTATGAATGAAGTTTCTTGCGCTGGCCCTTGCGCTGGCAATGACCCTGGCCCTGGTGGCCTGCGGCGGCAACAATGCCGGCAATGGCGGCAATAACAGCGGCAGCAACGCCGGTGGTAGTAACGCCGGCGGCGAAGGCGGCGATGGCAAGACCTACAAGGTGGCCATGATCTGCGACTCCAGCATTTCCGACGGCGGGTGGGGCATGTCCTGCTTCAACGCCATGGTGGACGCCGCCGGGGCCAACGGCTGGGAGTACACCTATTCCGACATGATTGCCCAGTCCGCCTACTATGACACCATCGTCTCCTACTGAGACCAGGGCGTCGATCTGATCTATGCCCCCGGTAACCAGTACACCGACGCGGTGCTTCAGGCTGCGGCGGAGTATCCTGATGTTGCTTTCGCTCTGCTCAACGGCGGCGAGAACACCCCCAGCGAGGCGGAGAACGGCAATGTTACCTCTCTGCTGCCCGACGCTCAGCAGGTTGGCTGGATTGCCGGCGCTCTGGCGGGTCTGATGACCGAGACCAACACCATCGCCTTCATTGGCGGCATGGAGCTGGACACCACCAAGGGCAAGTACGAAGGCTATGTTGAGGCTGCCACCTATGTGGGCGAGCAGGAGGGTAAGACTGTTACCGCTCTGGACATCGTCTACTCCGGTGACTTCTCCGCCAGTGACAAGGGTATTGAGTTTGCCAAGGCCATGATCGACCAGGGTGCCGACGTGTTCTTCGGCGACGCTTCCGCTGTTGACTCCGGCGCCCGTCAGGCCATTGACGAGGCCAATGCCGCCAGCGGCAGCGTGAAGATCTACGACATTGCTCAGCCCTCCGACCTGCTGGGTCAGAATGAGTGCATCATCGGCAGCCAGGTGACGGACAACTCCTCCATGGTGGGCCTGTGCATGCAGGCTGTGGCAGATGGCACCTTCGGCGGTGAAGTGATCTATGGTACCCTGCAGAACGGCGCTCTGTCCGCTGGTGCGCTCAGCGATCTGGTTCCCACTGAGAAGCAGGATAAGTATAACGATTACATCCAGCAGATGATCGACGGTACCTTCATGCAGTAATTCCACAGGCACCCACATAAAAAGACGCGCCGCAGATGCGGCGCGTCTTTTCTTTTTTGCACTTTTTACAGTTCCCAGGTGGGGCGGCTGCCGTCTCCGGTGTCGTTTCCATAGGGGCTGCGGCCAATCCGACGCTGGCCCTCCTCAAAGTAGGCCAGATCGGCAACGGTCTTATAGGGCATCAGCCAGATATTCAGCAGGCCCATAGTAATAGAGGAGAGAATGTCCCATCCGATAAAGCTCAGATCCAGAACAAAGAGGTCGAATTTCATGCCCCGGGTCTGCTGGCAGCTAAGGCGAATGGCCTCGCCTGCGGAGAGAGAGGAGTCAGCCAGCAGGTTATAGGTAGCAAAGCGATAGCGGTAGGCGGCGATGATCCCGGGGAAGACGAACAGCAGGGACCAGAGGAAGACCTTGATCCCGGTGAGAATGGAGCACCAAATAAGCTTTCCCGCCAGACTCAGTCCGTCCATCAGGGTGGACACCGGCATCTCCCGGCCCTGACGGATGCCCATGCAGTAGAGGTAGAAGCCGCCGTAGAGGACGGTCATAAACAGGGACACCAGGATGGAGAAGAAGAGAGAGTAGACAGTGGCGGAGGAGGCCAGGCCAGCCAGGGCCAGCATATCATTGGTATCCATTTCCAACAGCAGCATGGGATCCACAGAAGCCAGATAGCTGAGGGACTGAAAGATGCGAAAGTCTGGGAAAAAGGTGCCGTATTCCACCAGGGAAATGATTCGATCCAGGATCAGGGAGATGGCCAGCACCAGGGTGCCCATCAGCACAGGTGAGACTCTGGCACCCCGCATAATGGATTTTGCTTCCTGCTTAATTTCTGCACGATTTATCATAATTGGTATCCTCCTGATAAAAAATGGGGGGATTTTCTTAGGTTTACCAGCGTATCATACCAGAAGGAACCTTAAAAAGCAAACCAGTAAAAAACGGATTTTTGTTAGTTAATTAACGAACTATCCTGGGAATTGGGTTTCTATTCAATAAAAAAATCATAAAAACAGAAAATTTGTCTGGACAGGCGGAAAAGATGGGAGTATGATGGAACCCGTAGAAATTATGGGCCTTTGCGGCCCACTTTGAAAAATGAGGTGAGGATATGGCACAGTCCTTCTTTGGCGGCATTCATCCCAACGATAAGAAAGCCGCCACCAATAAGAAGCCCATTGAAAAGCTGCCGCCCCCTGCCCGTGTCGTGATCCCTATGTCCATGCATATCGGCGCCCCCTGCCAGCCATGTGTGGCCGTGGGAGATATGGTGACCGTAGGACAGAGGGTAGGGGAGCCGGTGGCTTTCGTTTCTGCACCCGTCCATGCCAGTGTATCCGGCAAGGTGGTAGCGGTGGAGCCCCGAATCCATTTCAGCGGCGTTCCGGTGATGAGCGTAGTCATTGAGAATGACTTCAACAACACCATATGCCCGGACATCCATCCTCCGGTGGAAAAGCCCGGCGAGATCACACCGGAGCAGCTGGTGGAGATCGTAAAGAACGCAGGTATCGTGGGTATGGGCGGCGCTACCTTCCCCACCCATGTAAAGATCAGCTCCGGCCTTGGCAAGGTGGATACCGTTATCATCAATGCCTCGGAGTGTGAGCCATATATCACCAGCGACCACCGCTTCCTGCTGGAGTATCCGGAGGAAGTCATCGGCGGAGCGACGATCCTGGCCCGGGCTTTTGGTGTGGACCGGGTACATATCGGCGTGGAGGCCAACAAGCAGAACGCGGCGGAGCTGCTGCGGCTGAAGATCGAGGAGGCCAAGGCCCCGGTGGTGGTGGATGTGCTCCACACCCGGTACCCCCAGGGCGCTGAAAAGCAGCTGTGCCAGTCCATTACCGGCCGGCAGGTGCCTCCCGGCGCTCTGCCTGCCGCCATCGGCTGCGCGGTATTCAATACTGTCACCACCGCCGCCATTTACCGGGCGGTGTATACCGGCATGCCTGTGACCCACCGTGTGGTTACGGTATCCGGCTCCGGCGTCAATGAGCCCAAGAACCTGGAGTGTCCCATCGGCACCCCCATCTGCGAGCTGCTGGACGCCTGCGGCGGCGTAAAGAAGAACACCTTCAAGATCCTGATGGGTGGTCCTATGATGGGCCATTCCCAGTACGATATGGACGCTCCCATCGGCAAGGGCACCAACGCCATCCTGGCCTTCTGCGAGGACGAGGAGCGGACGGTGGAGCATCCTGCCTGCATCCGCTGCGGCAAGTGCATGAGTGTATGCCCCATGAAGCTCCAGCCGGTGTTCATGTACCAGTATGAGCGGGCGGGAATGCTGCAGGAGCTGGAAGAAGCCCATGTGATGGACTGCATGGAGTGCGGCGCCTGCACCTATATCTGCCCTGGCCGGCTGCACCTGGTGCAGACCTTCCGGGCAGGCAAACAAAAGATCAACAACGCGAAGGCCGCCGCCAAAGCCGCCGCTGAAGCGGCTGCCAAGGCAGCGGAAGCGAAGAAGGAGGCGTGAGCATGGATTATAAGGAATTGAATCTGATCGGCTCCTCCTCCCCCCACATCCGTACCAAGGATGGTACCGCCCACATCATGGCGGAGGTGCTGATTGCCCTGGTGCCGGCCCTGGCGTTTTCTGTGTATAACTTTGGCTGGTATGTGCTGACGGTGACGCTGGTGTCCATGGCGGGCTGCTGCGTGTTTGAGTGGCTGTACCGGACACTGATGAAGAAAAACAATACGGTGGGCGATTGCAGTGCTGCCGTTACCGGTGCCCTTATTGCCTTTGTCTGCCCGCCCAATATTCCCCTGTGGATGATCCTGATTGGCGATTTCTTCGCCATTGTGATCGTCAAGCAGCTCTTTGGCGGTATTGGCAAGAACTTCCTCAACCCCGCCTTGGCAGCCCGGGCCTTTATGCTCTCCTGGGCCAGCGCCATGAGCACCTGGGTGGTACCCGGTTCCAAGCTGCCCCTGTTGGGGACGGTGGACGTGGTTACCTCCGCTACCCCCATGTCCTATCTCCATGCGAACAACTTGGCGGGCCTCACGGAGGTCTATGATCTCCAGGATATGCTCATTGGTTTTATCGGCGGCTCCCTGGGCGAGGTGAGCGCCCTGCTGCTGACCATTGGCGGCGTGTGGCTGATTTTCCGGAAGATCATCACCTGGTACATCCCTGTCAGCTATATCGGCACCGTAGCGGTGCTGACTTTCCTCTTCCCCCGGGGCAACGATCCCATGACCTGGATGCTTTATAACGTCCTGGGCGGCGGCCTGGTGCTGGGTGCCTTCTTCATGGCTACCGACTATGTTACCTCTCCTGTCAGCCACAAGGGTCAGGTCATCTTCGGCATCGGCTGCGGCCTTATCACGGTATTTATCCGGTACTTCGGTTCTTACAGCGAGGGCGTGTGCTATGCCATCCTGGTGATGAACCTGACGGTATGGATCATTGATAAACATACCAGGCCCTCCCGGTTCGGCGTGGTCAAGGCGCCCAAGGAACCCAAGGAGCCTAAGGAAAAGAAGGAGGCGGGTGCGAAATGAGCAAGGAAACATCAGCCGCGGCCCAGCCTAAGGCCAAAGTTGAGCTGGACGTGCAGTTTACCGTCAAGCTGACGGCGACGCTGCTGGGCATCTGCGCGGTGGTGGCGCTGCTGCTGGGCGCGGTGAACAGCGTTACCAAGCCCATCATCGAGGAGATCCAGGCGGAAAAGACCGCCGCGGCCATGAGCCAGGTGCTCCCGGCCGACGAGTACCAGAAGGTGGAGACGTCCCACGCCAATGTCACCGCCCTCTACCGGGCCGTGTCCGGCGGGGAGCAGATCGGTTATGTGGCGGAAGTCACCTCCAGCGGCTTCGGCGGCGCGCTGAGTATGGTGGTGGGTGTGGATATGGACGGCGCGGTTACCGGCGTGTCTGTTACCGACAACTCCGAAACTGCCAATATCGGCACCAAGGTAGTCAATGACCAGGCGGTGCTGGACCGTTTTATCGGCATGAGCCATGAGGACGGCGAGATCACTGTCAACTCCGGCAGCAACCGCTTTGACGGTATCTCCGGCGCCACGGTCAGCTCCAAGGGCGTTACTGCCGGTGTGAATACCGCTCTGTCCGCCGTGGCAGAGCAGAAGGGGGGAGAGGCATGAATTTCGGTAAACAGTTGAAGGATGGGCTTCTGACCCAGAACCCGGTGCTGGTGCAGCTGCTGGGTATGTGCTCGACCCTGGCCATTACTACCTCTATCTCCAACGGTCTGGGCATGGGCGTATCGGTGCTGATCATCCTGACCTGCTCCAACGTGGTTATTTCTCTGCTGCGCAAGATCATCCCCGACCAGATCCGCATTGCCGCGTATATCGTGGTCATCGCGGGCTTTGTCACCATGGTGGATCTGCTGCTTCAGGCTTATTTCCAGGACATTGCTGAGTCCTTGGGTGTATTTATCCCGCTGATCGTGGTTAACTGCATCATTCTGGCCCGGGCGGAGTCCTTCGCCTCCAAGAACAAGGTGCTGCCCGCCGCGTTGGACGGCATCTGCCAGGGCATCGGCTATACCCTGGTGCTGCTGGTGATGAGTGCCATCCGCGAGCTGTTGGGCAGCGGCTCCCTGGCGGGAAATCAGATTTTCCCGGCAGACTACGGCGCGCTGATGATGGCGCTGCCGGTAGGCGGATTTCTGACCTTGGGCTGCCTCATTGCTCTGATGCAGTGGGCCCAGGACAAGGCTGCCAATAAGGGAGGTAAGTAAGAATGGATATTACAAAGCTTCTTTCCATTTCCCTGGGAGCCATCCTGGTTAACAACTTCATCCTGGTGCAGTGCCTGGGAATCTGCCCCTTCATGGGCGTCAGCAAGAAGATGGATACCGCCATGGGCATGGGCTTCGCCGTAATTTTCGTTATGGGCCTTGCCTCTGCCCTGTGCTATCCGGTGAACGTGCTGCTGATGAAGCTGGATCTGGAGTATATGCAGACGGTGGCCTTCATTCTGGTTATCGCCGCTCTGGTCCAGTTTGTGGAAATGTTCCTCAAGAAATCTATGCCCTCTCTCTATGAGGCTCTGGGCGTGTACCTGCCCCTCATTACCACCAACTGCGCGGTGCTGGGCGTGGTGCTGCTGAACGTTCAGGAGGGCTATAACTTCATTGAGTCCGTGGTTTACGGTATTACCGGCGGCGTGGGCTTCCTGCTGGCCATTGTGCTGTTTGCCAGTATCCGGGAGCGGCTGCAGTTTTCCGAGCCCCCCAAGGCTTTTCAGGGTTTCCCCATCGCGCTGATCACTGCCGGACTCATGGCTCTGAGCTTTATGGGCTTCAGCGGCCTGCAGGTCTGGTAAGGGAGGAGTGGAACGATGAATATTCTCTATGCACTTTTGGTGCTGGGCATCCTGGGCGGCGTGTTCGGCTTGATGCTGGCTGTTGCCTCCAAGGTGTTTGAGGTAAAGACGGATCCCCGTCTGGCGGAGATCCTGGACGCTCTGCCCGGTGCCAACTGCGGCGGCTGTGGATACCCCGGCTGCGCCGGCTGCGCTGCCGCCATTCTGGCGGGGAAAGCCCCTGTGAACGCCTGCCCCAGCTGCAGCGGGGAAAAGACCTCCCGTATTGCCGCGGTGATGGGGGTGGAGGTCAAGGCGGTAGAGCGCCGGGTAGCCTTTGTCCGCTGCGCCGGCGGTGACCGGGCGGGCCATAAATTTGACCGCTATGTAGGTGTGGACGACTGTGTGGCGGCCATGAAGGTGGCTGGCAACGGTACCCTGGACTGCGCCTACGGCTGCCTGGGCCTTGGCACCTGTGTAAAGGCCTGCAAGTTTGACGCTATCCACATCAATGAGCACGGCGTGGCCGAGGTGGACCGTAATAAATGTGTCTGCTGTATGCAGTGTGCTGCCGTATGCCCCAAAAAGGTTATTGTCAGTATGCCCTACAATGTGGACATTGTTCTGCCCTGCGCCAACAAGGAGAAAGGTGCCCAGGCCAAGGCCCATTGCGCCATCAGCTGTATCGGCTGTAAGTTGTGCGAGAAGAATTGTCCCTCCGGTGCTATCACCGTGTCGAATAATGTGGCTGTCATCGACTACGACAAGTGCACCTCCTGCGGCATCTGTGTGGATAAGTGTCCTCGGAAGCTGATTGTAAATATCCACGACAACGGCAAGGTGGCCCCTGTGGTTGTGGCCTGATCTGCCGACAGTTTTCCCTTTCAGCCGTCCTCCCCACTGGGGAGGGCGGCTTTTTGCGTCCAAAGCACCGGCGGGTTCTGTCCCCACAGGACGGAAACAGCGGCTTTGGCGGAAAGGAGCGGCTTTTTTCTGCGGCTCCCGGGGCACGCTGGGACAATTTACAATTTGTTCAAATTGGCGGGGCCGAACCATATTGACATCGGCAGGCAATGGTGATACACTGCGTTTAGCACTCGAGGGAAAGGAGTGCTAAAGGAGTATCAGCTATGGAATTGACCGCCCGGAAAAAGGAAATACTGAAGGTGGTCACCGAGCGTTACATTGACGCGGCGGAACCGGTAGGCTCCAAGTACATCGCCCAGGCCATGGGCGGCTCAGTCAGCTCCGCCACTATCCGCAACGAACTGGCGGACCTGGTGGAGATGGGCTACCTGGAGCAGCCCCACACCTCCGCCGGCCGGATCCCTTCCCCCAAGGGCTATCGGCTCTACGTCAACGAGCTGATGGAGCGCCGGCAGGTATCTGACCAGGAGGCAGCGGAGATAAATTCCGCCCTTCAGGGTAAGATGCAGGAGCTGGACAGCGTTATCGCCCAGGCGGGACAGATGGTATCCTCCATCGTCAATTACCCGGCCTACGCGGTAACGGCGGGAAAGAACAGCGTCACGGTCCGACGCTACGACCTGCTGCCGGTGGACGCCATGAGCTTTATTGCCGTGGTGATGACCGATGACAGCCGGGTAAAGAGCCAGCTTCTCCGCACAGAGCTTCCGGTGGAAGCGGAGCAGCTGCCGGCCCTGGCCAATCTCCTGAATACCCACTTTACCGGCATCCATACCGAGGAACTGGGCAGCAAGCTCATGGCCCTGGCACCTCAGCTGGGAGCGGAGCTGTTTATGCCCCTGTCCCAGACCATTGAGTTTGCCACCGCTGTCATTGACAACAGCGAACGCAGCCATGTGTTCACCACCGGCCAGAGCCAGATTTTCCGGCAGCCGGAGTTCCAGGACCTCACCAAGGCCGACGGGCTCATGAGCCTTCTGACAGATCAGAAGTCCCAGCTGCCGGTGCTGGATGCCAATACCCCCATGCAGATCCTCATCGGCCCGGAGAATGTGAACGAGGCCCTGAAGGACGCCAGCGTGGTGGTGGCCAGCTACGACATCGGCGATAACATGCGGGGGCTTATCGGGGTGGTAGGCCCCACCCGGATGGATTACGCCACAGTGGCGGCCCGGCTGAGCTATTTTGCTGAGAGCCTGACAAAGATGTTTGGAAAGAACAATCAGTTACCCCCGAAGGAGGACGATATACCGTGAGCAAGAAAGAAAAAAATGCTCCTCAGGAGGAGCAGGAGAAAAACGTCTGTGCCGACCAGCCTGCGGAGGTGACGGAGGAGTACCGCCCGGAGGAAGCGGCGGATACCTTCACTGTTACCCGGGAGCAGATGGAAAAGATGGAGAAGCTGGCAGGTCAGCTTGCCTCTCTCAACGACCAGCACCTGCGCCTGGCTGCGGAATATGATAATTACCGCAAGCGTACCACCAAGGAGAAGGAATCCATTTACCAGGATGCGAAGATGGATACCATCGCCAAGTTCCTGGAGGTCTACGACAACCTGGAGCGGGCGGTGACCCAGGCGGGAGATGATGACAATGTCCACAAGAAGGGCATGGAAATGATTTTCCATCAGCTCCAGGGCATCCTGGAGAAGCTGGGGGTCACCGTCATCGACCCGGCGGGGCAGCCCTTTGATCCCGAGCGCCACAATGCGGTGATGCATGTGGATGATGAGAATCTGGGCGAGAATGTGGTGGCCCAGGTATTCCAGAAGGGGTTCCTGCTGGGAGACCGGGTGATCCGGTTCGCTGTGGTACAGGTAGCCAACTGACAGGAAAGATTCCTGTTTACCCATGTTTAAAAAATATTTTTCCATATATGTAGGAGGACAAAGTTATGTCTAAAGTTATCGGTATTGATCTTGGTACTACCAATTCCTGTGTTGCCGTAATGGAAGGCGGCGAGGCTGTCGTTATTGCCAACGCCGAAGGCAACCGTACCACCCCCTCTGTGGTGGCATTTTCCAAGACCGGCGAGCGTATGGTGGGCCAGGTGGCAAAGCGCCAGGCCATCACCAACCCTGACCGCACCATCTCCTCCATCAAGCGTGACATGGGCAGCGACTACAAGGTGGAGATCGACGGCAAGAAGTACACCCCCCAGGAGATCAGCGCCATGGTGCTTCAGAAGCTGAAGGCGGACGCCGAGGCCTATCTGGGCTCCCCTGTCTCCGAGGCGGTCATCACTGTTCCTGCTTACTTCACTGACGCCCAGCGTCAGGCCACCAAGGACGCCGGCAAGATCGCGGGCCTGGAGGTTAAGCGTATCATCAATGAGCCTACCGCTGCGGCTCTGGCCTATGGCCTGGATAAGGAAAGCGATCAGAAGATCATGGTTTACGATCTGGGCGGCGGCACCTTCGATGTGTCCATCCTGGAGATCGGCGACGGCGTCATCGAAGTGCTGGCTACTGCCGGCAACAACCGCCTGGGCGGCGATGACTTCGATGAGTGCATCATGAAGTATCTGGTTGGCGAGTTCAAGAAGGCTGAGGGCATTGACCTCAGCGGCGACAAGGTGGCTATGCAGCGTCTGAAGGAGGCCGCTGAGAAGGCTAAGATCGAGCTTTCCGGCGTGACCACCTCCAACATCAACCTGCCCTATATCACCGCCGACGCCACCGGCCCCAAGCACCTGGATGTCCCTCTGACCCGGGCTAAGTTCAATGAGCTGACCGCTCACCTGGTAGAGGCCCCCATGGGCCCCGTGCGCCAGGCTATGGGCGACGCCGGCCTCAGCGGCAGCGATATCTCCAAGGTCCTGCTGGTGGGCGGCTCCAGCCGTATCCCCGCTGTCCAGGAAGCCGTGAA
>JAGHHM010000038.1 GCA_017887695.1 Oscillospiraceae bacterium
CGCTGACCCCCTGCACGTCAAGCAGGTGCTCTAGCCAGCTGAGCTAAGCGTCCACATGCGGAACGGTCATATGATAGCAAAATCCCCGCAGTTTGTCAACTGCTTTTTTTAATTTCTTTGGTTTTTTCTGATTTTTTTACTGTCTGCGGCATGTACCATGCCGTTGACACCACCCCGGACAGGATGGTACACTGATGGCATCACGATACCCAGCGGGACAAAAGCGTCCCGGAAAGGAGTTTTCTATGACAATTCAGGAGCGTATTGACGCCGCCTATACCTTTATTCGTTCCCGCACAGATTTTCAGCCGGAGGTGGGACTGATCCTGGGCAGCGGCCTGGGGGATTTTGCCGATCGGCTGGAGGACTGCATTGAGATCCCCTTCTTCCAGATCCCCGGCTTCCCTGTCCCTACGGTGGAGGGCCACGCAGGAGCCCTGATCCTGGGCACCTTCCAGGGCTGCGCCGTGGCTGCCCTCCGGGGCCGCATCCACTACTATGAGGGCTACTCCCAGCAGGAGATCACCCTGCCTGTCCGGGTCATGGCCCGGCTGGGCATCCGCACCCTGGTGCTGACCAACGCCGCCGGCGGCGTGAATCTGGACTTCTCCGCCGGAGCCCTGATGCTCATTGCCGACCACATCAATTTCTCCGGCATGAACCCCCTGATGGGCCCCAATCTGGAGGCTTTCGGCCCCCGGTTCCCGGACATGAGCGATATTTATACCCGCTCCCTCCGGGAGAAGCTGCGCCCCCTGGCCAAGGAGGCAGGCATTGACCTCCGGGAAGGCGTGTATATGATGTACAGCGGCCCCAGCTATGAAAGCCCCGCCGAGATCCGGGCCTTCCGTACCCTGGGGGCCGACGCGGTGGGTATGTCCACCGTCCCCGAGGCCATCGTGGCCCGGCACTGCGGCCTGCAGGTGGTGGGCGTCAGCTGTATCACCAACATGGCCGCCGGCGTGCTGGACCGGAAGCTGGACCACAGCGAAGTGGTGGAAACCGCTCAGCGGGTGAAGGGCAACTTTACCCGCCTGCTGGAGATCATCCTCACCATCGCCTGACCCGCCCATTGTCTGATTTCCCGCCGCCCCCATCATTACTCGAAATACAGCAGAGAGCCGGCGCGTTAACCGCGCCGGCTCTTTTTATGTTTCTTCCATGCCCTTTTTGTCCTTTTTACCCTGTTTTTCTCCCTCGGCAAAGCGACGCTTTGCCGCAAAGGTTTTGGTCAAGCTTTTTCAAAAGCTTGCGGGGTCCGGGGCGGCGCCCCGGCGGACGTACCGGCAGCCGTCCTGGCCCCTGCTCCGGCAGGGGCTTCCGGCTTTCCCTTGGGAATATGTATGGTAATGACAATATCCTTCTCATTCTCCTGCTTGTCGTACCGGGCGTTCACCCCGGCCCGGCGGATGGTGTCCATGCCCCGGCGCAAACTGTTGAGAAACAGCCGCACATCCTTAATCACATAGATGGGCTGCCGGGCGGGGGGCCGGCGCTGGCTCTCCCGGAGGAGCTCCTCCACATAGGCCTCTGCCGCCGCCACATTCATCTGCTCTTCCCCCATTTTTTCCAGAGCAGAGAGCTGCCGCTCCTCCCCCTCCAGCCGCAGTACCGCCCGGGCATGGCGCTCGGTGAGATTGTACTGCCGCAGAAGCGCCACACAGTTTTCGCTCAGCCGCAGAAGC
Organism: Oscillospiraceae bacterium; assembly: GCA_017887695.1. Classification (GTDB taxonomy): domain Bacteria; phylum Bacillota; class Clostridia; order Oscillospirales; family Oscillospiraceae; genus Pelethomonas. Next base: position 1,686 of record JAGHHM010000038.1, read on the forward strand.
CGCAGCTTGTTGGCTACCGCCGACTGGGACCGGCCCAGCCTGCGGGCCGCCTCCTCCTGGCTGAGACCATACTGGGCAATGAGCCGGGCAATGGCGGCGGCCTCCTCCATATAGTGAAGATCGCAGCGCTGGAGGTTTTCAATCAGGGCCAGGACGGCGCTGTCCTCCTCGGTGGCCCGCACCAGGATGCAGGGCACATGGGTCAGTCCCGCCAGGCCTGCCGCCCGCAGCCGCCGCTCCCCGGCCACCAGCACATAGCCTCCCGCCGTCCGCTGGACGCTCAGAGGCTGAAGCACACCGTGCTGCCGGATGGAGGCCGCCAGCTCCCTCAGGGCCTGCTCGTCAAAATGGCGGCGGGGCTGCCGGGGATTGGGTACGATCTTATCAATAGGCAGCTGGTGAATCCGCCGGGACTGGAATAAATCCCGCTTTTTTTCCTCCATCACCGCGCCTCCCTTCTTTTTACTGGTTTCTCCCCCCTATTTTAGCTTGTCCCGGCGGCAGATTCCCGCAGAATCTGTCGAGGCACTTTGTTTTTCTGCAAGTCCCTCGGCCCCGTAGTAACCGATACGGCAGCCTGCCCCACTTTGCCTGAGGGCCCTGGGGCTGGCCAATTTTGCAATATTTTATTGCCGCAGCGCCGTGGGATTCTCACAGGCCCAGGCAGACCGGCAAAAAAAGAGGAAGCCCAGGCGGGCTTCCTCTTTTCCTATTTTCCTTCTTTACTGCCGGTCCCGTTTCAGCAAACGGATATCCTCCCCAAAGAAGAACAGCACCTGGTACTCCCCCTCCAGCCGGGAGCGGACGGCAGCGCCGTACCGCCGGCCGATCTCCTCCATGGAAAGATTGGTGGAGAGCACCGTTTTCCGCCGGCTCAGAAGCCGCTCGTTAATGATCCGGTAGAAGGCGGACTGGACAAAGGTGGTGAGCATCTCCGTACCCAGATCGTCCATCAGCAGCAGGTCGCAGTTGAGGTAGCGGTTGATCTCCCGGTCAGGGTCCTCCTCGTAGGGATTCTCCCGGCCAAACTTCCCGCTTTCAAACTGCTGGAAAATATGGGCGGCGGTGTCGTAGACCACGGAGAAGCCGTGGTCGCTGACCTCCCGGGCGATGCAGGCGGAGAGGAAGGTTTTGCCCAGACCCGGCGCCCCGGTAAAGAGCAAATTCCCGCTGCGTGGGCCAAAGGTGTGGGCGTAGTTGCCGCAGATCTCCCGGATGGTCTCCATATTCTCCAGGGGACTGCGGCGGTACTGAGGCCACACCTCGCCGCTGTACCAGTCAAAGGAGAAGCTGTCAAAGGACTGTCCCCCCAGATCCAGCAGCTTACTGAGGCGGCGGTTCTGTTCCCGGGTATAATAATTCATCAGGCACCGGCAGGGAGTGCCGTCCCGGAGGTAGCCCCGGTCCTCACAGAGGGGGCACTGGGGCTTGTCGTCGATGTAGTCGAAGGGATAGCCGCCCCCCACCAGCAGCTCCGAGCGCTCCCGCTGGAGGTCCAGATTATGGGCAGATAGGGCCTTGAGGGCCGGCTCCGGGTCCCGGTCGTTGTCAAAGGCGGCGATCATGATATCCGCCACGGTGCCCCGCAGCTCCCGGTCAATGGATTCCACCCGGGGCAGGCGGCGATAGACCTCCTCCATCCGCCGCTCCAGCTGGGCGCGGCGCTCCTCCTTGTCCTGCTGGAAGCGCCGCAGGGCGGCAGCCATGATTTTCGGATCCTGGGCCATGCATCACTCCTCCTTCCCCGGCTCCCCCCGCATCCGCCGGAGGTAGCGCTCCATCCGCTCCAGATCCTCCCGGGCAGCGCCGCTGTCCTGGGCCGGGTTCTGGGCCCGGCTGGCAGCGGAGCGGGACTGGGGCCGGTCGCCGGCCTCCACCTCTGCCAGGGTGTGGAGCCCCTTCTGGTGCCAGGAGGTAAGAATCTTGTTCATATAGGGCCACTTCAGCTCCTTACATTTCAGGAGCGTCTTGTCATAGGCCAGCTCGATCACCGGCCGGTCAAAGCCCATGGCCGCCCAGGAGAGGAGATACCGCTCCTCGGTGGGGCCGGGCCGCCGGTCTCCCAGGCCCAGCAGGGCCATCAGCTCCGGCAGAACCTTCCGCCGCCGCTGATAGTCCTTGATATAGGCGGCAGCGCTCTCCTGGGTCATAAGCCCCCGCCGGGCCCAGGCGTAGCCCTCCCGCTCGATCTGCCGGAGGGTAGGCCGGCGGCCGGGGCCGTACTGCTGGACGGTGCGCTCGGCACAAAAGCCCACCAGCAGGAAGATCACGTCCGCCGGCAGGCCCACCTGGTCGTAAAGCCCCAGCAGCACCGCCAGGTCCGGAGTGGTAAGCTTTTTCCCCAGCTTGCCCTCCACCGCGGCGGTAAGGGAGCGGAACTCCGCTCCCTCCAACGCCCGGGCCATATCCGAGCGGGTATACTCCACCTGCCGCTCCGGGGGCTGGGACAGAGATGCGGAGGCCGCCACGGCCCCTTCCGCCGCCGGGGCCTCTTCCCCCTGGGGCAGGGACACCAGCCCCTCCCCCGCCAGCACCGTCAGGGCACGGCGGAAGCGCTCCTCAGGCCAGCTGAGGGCAGCGCGGAGCTTTTCCCCATCGCCGCTGCCGTGGTGGAGCAAAACGGCCATATACAGCAGGGCGGCGTCGCCGTCTCCCCGGCGCAGCAGCCGCCGGGCCGCGGGGCCTGATACCACCACGCTCTCCTCCTGGGGCAAATGCAGGGTATATCCGCTCACGGCCTTCCGCCTCCCTTCCTTCGCCGGGATTTCCCTCTTCCCGGCATTCTTCCCCTTATTTTACACGAAAGGGCTCCGCTCGTAAAGGGGAAAACTTCCCCTGCCCCCCTTTCCTCCCCGGAGAGGGCGGCAAGCCCTCCGCCTTCCGGCGTCCCCCGCCGGACACGCCGTAGGCTCCGACGGGGCCTTTTCCAGGCCCAGACCCCCGTAAAATTCACTTTTCATTCATCAATTCCAAAGGCTAGTCCATTGATTTTCCAGAAGAATATGGTATACTTTAGCATGAGTTATTGTAAACTGCGATACTTGTCGCCAGAGAAAGGGAGGATATGACGATGGAAAACAAAATCACCGTCAACATCTGCGGCGCCGACTACACCTTACTGGCCGAGGAGAGCCCCTCCTATATGCAGAAGGTGGCGGCCCTGGTGGACGCCAAGATGAGTGAAATCATGGCTGCCGGCCGCATTGGCCGGATGGACGCGGCGGTGCTGGCCGCCGCCAATATTGCCGACGAGCTGCTCAAGCAGCAGAGCAGCGCCGAAAATCTTCGCAGCCAGCTCAAGGGCTATCTGGACGAGGCCAACCGTGCCAAGAACGAGCTCAGCGAGTGCAAGCGGGAGATCTTCAAGCTCCAGCAGCAGCTGGCCAAGAAGTAAGGCTATGGAGCTGCTTGCCCCTGCCGGCCACTGGGAGGCCATGGTCGCCGCCGTACAGAGCGGCGCCGACAGCGTATATATGGGCTGCGGCGGCTTCAACGCCCGCCGGGGGGCCAAGAATTTTACCCCCCAGGAGTTTGCCGCCGCGGTTTCCTACTGCCATCTCCGGGGGGTGAAGGTCTATATGACCCTCAACACCCTCCTGACCGACCGGGAGCTGCCCCAGGCGGAGGAATACCTGCGCCAGGCCTCCCGCTGGGGGGTGGACGGGGTTATCGTCCAGGACTGGGGCCTTCTAGCCCTGGCCCGGGCCGTCACCCCGGAGCTGCCCCTCCACGGCAGCACCCAGATGACCGTCCACTCCCTGGAGGGGGTGGAGGCCGCCGCCGAAATGGGCATGAGGTGCGTAGTCCTCAGCCGGGAGCTGAGCCGGGAGGACGCAGCCTTCATCTGCCGCCGGAGCCCCATCCCCATTGAGGTATTTGCCCACGGGGCCCTGTGCATGTGCTACTCCGGCCAGTGCGCCATGAGCGCCCTTATCGGCCAGCGCAGCGGCAACCGGGGCACCTGCGCCCAGCCCTGCCGCCTGCCCTACCAGGTGGACGGCGGCAAAACGGGCCATCCCCTGAGCCTGAAGGACGCCTGCCTCGCCTCCCATCTGGGAGAGCTGGAGGAGATGGGCGTATCCATATTGAAGCTGGAAGGCCGGATGAAGCGGCCGGAGTATGTGGCGGTAATTACCGAGGTCTATGCCCGGCTTCTGCGGGAAAAGCGGCAGCCCACGGCGGAGGAGCTTTCCCGCCTGGAGCAGGCCTTCTCCCGCCAGGGCTTCACCCAGGACTACTGGCTGGGCCGTCCCGGCCCCCATATGTTCGGCACCCGGGGGGAGAACGCCCCGGAGCCCACGGAGCTGTTCCGTGAGGCCCGCTCTCTCTATGAAAAGGAAACTGCCCGGACGGTGCCGGTGAAGCTCACCGCCGCCTTCCGTGCCGGTGCGCCCTCCTCTCTCACAGCGGAGGATCCCCAGGGCCGCACCTTTACCGCCGCCGGGCCTGTGCCCGAGGCGGCCCGCACCCGGCCCCTCACCGAAGAGGATCTGCGCCAGCGGCTGAGCAAAACCGGCGGCACGGTATTTTCGGCGGAGACGGTGGCCGTCTCCCTGGAGGAGGGCCTCTCCCTTCCCGCCAGCGCCGTCAACGGTCTGCGCCGGGAGGCCCTGGAGGGCCTTGCCGCCCTGCGCAGCGCCCCGCCGGAGCGCCACGAGGCCCCGGCGCCCCCTATGCCGGAAAAAGCCCCGGCCCCGGAGGCGCCCCGCTTCTCCCTCTCCCTGTATCGGGGAGAGCAGCTGACGGAGGAGCTGATGGCCCTCTCCCCCGCCCTTATCTATCTGCTGGCAGAGGGGATCGAAACATTTGACCTTGCCCCCTATCTGGGCCGGGGGACGGAATTTGCGGTGGCCCTGCCCCGGATCTGCACCGACCACCAGAGGGACGCCCTTGTCGACTTGCTCAAAAAGTCCAGGGATGCCGGGTGCACCTCCGCCGCCGTAGGCAACATTGGCCAGGTGGCTATGGCCCGGGAAATGGGCTTTTCCCTCCGGGGAGATTACGGCCTGAATGTTTTCAACAGCCGCTCTCTGGCTATGCTGGAGGAGATGGGCTTTGTCAGCGCCTGCCTGAGCTTTGAGCTGCGCCACCAGCAGATCCGGGATCTCCGGGGAGCCCTTCCCCGGGAGGCTCTGGTCTACGGCCGCCTGCCCCTGATGGTGACGGAGAACTGCCTTGTCCGCAACGCCTTTGGCTGTAAGAGCCGGGATCTCCATGGCCCCTGCCGCCAGAGCCACCGGCTCACCGACCGGCGGGGAGAGGACTTCCCGGTGCTGCCGGTGTTCGGCTGCCGCAGCGAGATCCAGAACGGGGCGGTGCTGTACCTGGCGGACAAGCCGGAGTACCGCCGCTGCGGCCTGACCTATGCCCGGCTGCGGTTTACCACCGAGAGCCCGGCGGAGTGTGTCCGGGTGCTGGAGGACTACCTTACCGGCGGCGGCCAGGCCCCCCAGGGACTGACCCGGGGATTGTTCTACCGGGGCGTGGAGTAGGCGAAGCCGGCCACGGACCCCCGGGCCGGGAAAGCTCCCGGCAAGGAAATCCCATCAGAAACGCTTCCAAATGATTATTAATCGTATTATCTGCATATAATATTACGTTAAGTAAAGGAAATTCCCCTATGATTCTTCCCATCAAAGCCCTGTCTGAAAAAATCGGCCGGGAGATCCCCCTGCCCTACTACGCCACCGACGGCGCCGCCGCCGTGGATCTCCACGCCTGCATCGACGCCCCTATGACCATCCCCGCCGGGGGCCAGGTGGTGGTGCCCACGGGCCTGGCGGTAGCCATTCCCGAGGGGTACGTGGGCATCATCGCCGTGCGCTCCAGCATGGGCGTGCGCCACGGCATCACCCTCTCCAACGCCATCGGCGTCATTGACAGCGACTACCGGGGCCCCCTGGGAGTGGGCCTGAGGAACACCACCGGTGAGGACTATGTCCTCCAGCCCTGCGACCGGATGGCCCAGCTGATGGTGGTGCCGGTACTGCAGCCGGAGATCCGCCTGGTGGAGGAGCTGCCGGAAACAGAGCGGGGCGCCGGAGGCTTTGGCTCCACCGGCCGGTAAACCCCGGCCCCATCCGTCTGCCTGTTTGCCGGCTCTGTCTGCTCCCGGGCAGAGGAGCCCGCAGGCCCCCTGTTACTCTTTTCCAAAGTGAGGAACCATCCTATGTCACGGATCATTCTCGCCTCCCAGTCCCCCCGGCGGCGGCAGCTGCTGGGTCAGATCGGACTGACCGATTTTGACATTTTAGTCCCTGACGCTGACGAGAGCTATGACCCCTCTCTCACGCCTCAGGAGATCGTATCCGCCATCTCCCGGAAGAAGGCTGCCGCCGCCCGGGACCTGTCCGGGGACAAAGACGCAGTGATCATCGCCGCCGACACCATGGTCTTTCTGGACGGCCTGCGGCTGGGAAAGCCCCACAGCGAGCAGGAGGCCTTTTCCATGCTCTCCGCTCTCTCTGGCCGGGAGCACCTGGTCTGCACCGGGGTGACGGTATGCCGGGGGGATCAGCTCATCACCCGGCCGGAAACCACCGCCGTCCGCTTTGCCTCTCTTTCCCAGGAGGACATCCGCCGGTACATCGCCACCGGCGAGCCTATGGACAAGGCCGGGGCCTACGGTATCCAGGGTCTTGCCGCCCTGTTTGTCACCGGCATTGCCGGAGATTATTACAATGTAATGGGCCTGCCCCTTCATCTCCTGGGTGACATGCTGCGGGAAATCGGGGTGGACCCCTTGTCCGGGAGGGCTGAGGCGTGAAGCGGCTGCTGACCAAATACGGTATGATGGTGCTGTCCCTGGCGGTGGTCATCGCGGTGATCCTCAGCGTCATGGCCTATTTTTCCACCTCCGCCTCTGCCCTGCCCAATCTGGCGGGGATTATCGCCACCCCCTTCCGCGCCGCCGGAGCGGCCATTTCGGAAACGGTGTCCGGCTGGGCGGACTACTTCACCGAGTTCGACCGGCTGAAGGAGGAAAATGAACAGCTGAAGCTGGAGCTGGCGGAAAAGGAAGCCGCCATCCGCCAGGCGGAAAAGGACTCTGAAGAAAACGAGCGCCTGCGCAAGCTTTTGGATCTCCGGGAGCAGCGCCGGGATCTCCACTTTGAATCCGCCCGGATTCTGGAAACAGACAGCTCTAACTGGGAAAGCGTCCTCACCGTCAACAAGGGTACCGCCCAGGACGTGGCGGTAGGGGACTGCGTGGTCACCGAGGAGGGCTTCCTTGTGGGCGTGGTAACGGAGGCAGGCCTTAACTGGTGCACCATCCGCACCATTCTGGACAGCGACACCTCCATCGGCGCCACTGTGTTCCGCAGCGGCCAGAACGCTGTGGCCCAGGGCGACTTTGCCCTCATGGGCGAAGGGCGGCTCCGGCTGAGCTACCTGGGCGCCAACCCCGATGTGGTGGCCGGGGACCTGGTGGTCACCTCCGGCCTGGGGGACTATTTCCCCTCCCAGCTGGTGATCGGCACCGTGGAATCCGTGTCCACCGGCGACGACGGCCTGGCCCAGAACGCCGTCATTATCCCCAGCATGTCCCTGGAGGACCTCCAGCAGGTGTTTATCGTCACCAGCTTTGACATCGTGGAATAAGGGAGGGCCGCCGCCATGATGCCGAAAAGCTACCTTGTCTTCAAATGGACGGTGTACAGCCTGGCCACCCTGCTGCTGTTCGCCCTGCAATACCTGGTGCTGGACCATATCCAGGTCTGGGGCCTTACCCCCTTCCTCTACCCCATGCTCCCTGCTGTGGCCGCCTCCTTTGAGGGCCTGCGCCGGGGCAGCACCTTTGCTTTGGCGGTAGGGGTGGTATGCGACCTGCTGCTGCCGGGGCCTTTCGAGGGCTTTTACGCCATCGCCTTTACTCTGACGGCCCTGATTGCCGCCCTGATTGCCGAGAATCTGCTTTCCCCCGGCTTTCTCTGCGGCCTGGCGGTATCTGCCATGTCCCTGCTCCTTACCGGGGGCCTGCGGATCCTGGTCCAGTTCCTCTCCGGAGGCGGATACCTGGGCCTTATGTTCCGGATGGTCCTCATCGAATCCCTGATTACTCTGCCGGCACTGGTGGTGGTCGTGCCTTTGTACCGGCTGATCCACGACCGCTGTGCCAGCGATTACTGATCCCCGGGCCGCCCTGCCGGGCGGCCCATGCTTTTCCCGCCCCGAGAAACCTCCGGGGCCCAACTGCCAGAAAGGAGGCTGCCTTCCATGGAGGAAGAAGAGAAACGCTTTCAACGCCGATCAGGCCTGCTGCTGGGCTTTTTCGCCCTGTGCCTTGCCTGCTTTGTCATGATCCTGTATGACGCCCAGGTAGTCAACAAAGACGCGTACCTGGCCAAATCCTCCAGCCAGGTAACCACCACCCAGCCGGTGGATTCCTCCCGGGGCATTATCACCGACCGCAACGGCAAGATGCTGGTGTCCAACAAGGAAATCTACACCATTACCCTGGACCTGGACCTGATTGAAAATGTGGAGGGTCAGGACCGGGGCATTACCGTCAGCCGGGCCATATTGCGTCTGCTGGAGCTGTGTGAGGAGCAGGGGGTGGAGTGGACCGACACCCTGCCCATTACCAAAACCAAACCCTTTGTCTACACCACCGCTTCCGCCGGCACCAACAACCGCACCTGGTTTGAGAAATACCTGAAGGAGCGCAAGTGGTCGGACAAGGTCCTCACCGCCACTGACCCCTACCCCCGGATGACCCAGTCCCTCCTGGAAGATCTGGAGGCAAGCAACGATATCCTTACCCCCCAGACTCTTTTGGAACTGATGCGGGAAGACTTCGGCATCGATCCCCAGTTCACCGACGAGGAGGCCCGGCTAGTAGTCGGGGTCCTCTATGAGCTGCGGCTGCGCAGCGCCAGCATTACCTACCTCTCTTACACCTTTGCCGAGGATGTATCGGTGGAATTTATTTCCCTGGTCAACGACGGCGACTTCCAGGGAGTAGTGGTGGAAAGCCAGTCTGTCCGCCAGTACAACACCACCCACGCCGCCCAGCTTCTGGGCCAGGTGGGCTCCATTTCCTCTAAGGATGAGCGGGACACCTTAAACGCCCCCTACCTGGCCGCCAAAGAGGCCGGGAAGGACACCAGCGGCATCCACTATTATGAAAGCAATGACACGGTGGGCAAAAGCGGCGTGGAGCTGGCCTTTGAGTCCTGGCTCCAGGGCATTGACGGCGAGCGTCTCATCACCACCAACGAGGCGGGCAAAATTACCGGTGAGCTCTACTCCGTGGAACCCAAGCCCGGCGGCACCGTGGCCCTCACTATCGACATCGATTTCCAGGCGGCGGTGGAGGAAGCCCTGTCCAAAACTGTCAACGCCATGATCGAGGAGGATGGAGACGATACCCGAGGCGCCGCGGCGGTGGTGCTGTCCGTGGAGGACTCCGACGTGCTGGCCATGGCCTCCTACCCCACCTATGACCCCGCCGCCTACTACACCGATTACAGCGCCATCGAAAGCACCGCCGGCAAGCCCCTGCTGAACCGGGCCACCGGCAGCGCCTACGCCCCCGGCTCCACCTTCAAGCCCTGCACCGCCGTGGCCGCCCTGGAGGAGGGCGCCATCTCCCCCACCCAGAAGCTGAACACCACCGGCATCTGGACCTACCCCGGCACCAGCGCCTACACCAAGTGCTGGGTCTACCCCGGCCGCCACGGCCGCATCAACATCGTGGACGCCCTGACGGTGTCCTGCAACTACTTCTTCTGCGAGATGGGCTACCGCCTGGGCATCGACGCCCTGGATCAGTATGCCGCCGCCTTCGGCCTGGGCCAGAGCACCGGCATCGAGCTGGGAGAAAAAACCGGCGTGCTGGCAGGGCCGGAGCACTCCGCTTCTGTCAACCAGATGTGGTACGGCGGCAACACCGTCCAGGCTGCCATCGGCCAGTCCGATCACCTCTTTACCCCCCTCCAGCTGGCCAGCTATATTGCCACCCTGGTCCGGGGCGGCGACCGGCTGGATGCCCACCTGCTGAAAACCGTTACCGCCTATGACGGCAGCGCCATCCTCTATGAGCATGAGCCGGAGCTCCTCTCCCAGGTGGATATTTCCGTCTCTACCCTTTCTGCGGTAAAAGAGGGCATGTACAACCTGACCACCCAGGGTAGCCTGGCCCGTTACTTCAAGGATTGTATTGTCTCTGCCGGTGCCAAGACCGGTACCGCCCAGATCAGCGAGGACACCACCAACAACGGTGTGTTCGTCTGCTTTGCCCCCTATGAGGACCCGGAGATCGCCGTAGCCATTGTCATTGAGCGGGGCGGCAGCGGCAGCGCCCTGGCCTCCACCGCTGTGGAAATTCTCAACGCCTATTTTGCCGACAGCGATATCGGCACCGCTTTGATCCCCGAAGGCAGCCTGCTGCCCTGAGGAAAGGCGCTGTGCCTGTTGTGTGTATATATAAGGAGAGATCGCATTCATGGATAGACTCATTTTTGACTCCCGCAATTCCCAGTATAAAACCCCCTTCGGCGCCGTTCCCTGCGGGCGGCCCATTACCCTCACCCTCTTCCCGCCGGCGGACTGCGCCGGGGGCTGCCTGGTGGCCCATCTGGAATTTGCCGGCCAGACCCTGGAATACCCCCTCTCTCCGGTGTCCGGCGACGAGGGCTATACCGTCACCTACCCGGCCCCGGCGGAGCCGGAGCTGATCTGGTACTGCTTCCGGCTGGAGCGCCGGGACGGCTCCCAGGTCTGGCTTGGCAAAAACGGTCTGTGCGGCGAGGGTCAGGCCGCCTGCTGGCAGCAAACGGTATACGACGACACCCTCTCCACCCCGGAGTGGTTCGGCAAAGGGGTCACTTATCAGATCTTCCCCGACCGCTTCCACCGCACCGCCATTCCCGATCCCACCGGAATGCTGGGAGACAGGATTGTCCACCAGAACTGGGAGGAGCTGATGGAATACCTCCCCGACGAGCACGGCGAGATCCGCAACCGGGATTTCTTTGGCGGGAGCCTCATGGGCATCGAGGAAAAGCTGCCCTATCTCAAGGAGCTGGGGATTTCCACCCTCTACCTCTGCCCCATTTTTGAGTCTGACAGCAACCACCGCTACAACACCGGCGACTACGACAAGATCGACCCCATGCTGGGCACCCAGGAGGATTTTTCCCGGCTGTGTCAGAAGGCCCATGCCCTGGGGATCCATGTGATGCTGGACGGGGTATTCAACCACACCGGCAACAACAGCCGCTACTTCAACGCCCTGGGCGCCTACCCTTCCCTGGGCGCCGCCCAGAGTCAGGAGAGCCCCTACTATCCCTGGTACAACTTCCAGGAGTGGCCCCGCCACTACGACTGCTGGTGGGGGATCCACACCCTGCCCGCCGTCAACGAGAGCCACCCCACCTACATCCACTTCATTATCGAGGGAGACGACTCGGTGATCCGGCGGTGGCTCCGGGCCGGGGCCGACGCCTGGCGTCTGGACGTGGCCGACGAGCTGCCGGATGAATTCATTGCCCGGATCCGCCGGGTGATGATGGAGGAAAAGAAGGAAAGCTTCCTTATGGGGGAGGTCTGGGAGGACGGCAGCAATAAGATCGCGTACAGCCGCCGCCGCAAGTACCTTCTGGGCCGGGAGACCCACGGCCTTATGAACTACCCCTTCCGGGTCAGCGCCATGGACTATCTCCGGGGCGGCGACGCGGCGGCCTTCAGGGAGGCCATGGAGACCATCCGGGAGAACTACCCCCGCCCCGCCTTTTACAGCTGCATGAACATGCTGGGCACCCACGACAACCCCCGGATCCTGACCCTGCTGGGCACCTTCCCCAAGGAGGCCCCCCACACCCGCACCGAGCGGGCCCACTACCGCATGACGCCGGAGGAGTACCACCGGGGCTGCCGGCTCCTTCAGACCGGGGCCATCATCCTCTACGCTTTCCCCGGCTCCCCCACCATCTTCTACGGCGACGAGGCAGGCATGGAGGGCTACGAGGATCCCTTTAACCGGGGCACCTTCCCCTGGGGCCACGAGGACCGGATGCTCCAGCGGCGGTTCGCCCTGCTGGGAAGCCTTCGGAACAACCGGCTCTCCCTCCAGAAGGGCGATCTCCACTGGCTCCAGGCCCAGGGCCACGGTCTGGCCTTCGCCCGGACCCTGGGGGACGAGATCACCATTGCCGCCACCAATGCCGGCGACGAACCGGTGTTCATGACCTTCGACTGGCCCGGGGATCTGGCCACCGACGCCCTCACCGGCCAGCAGTTTCTGGCGGTGGATGGCAAGATTACCATCTGTCTGTCCCCCCTGGACGGGGTTTTGCTGGTGTAAGGTGAAACCACTTGTCTGTCGCTGCTTTTCAATGATTTGCCGGGCTGTTTCACGTGAAACAGCCCGGTTTCTTGCTTTAAAGTCCCCTTGTTCCCCGGAAAACCGCCGGGCCGGAACGTGCCAAGGCAAAGATACCCCGCGAGAAAGAAAAACCAGGTGACGCCCCCGGGGACGCCCGGCATTTGCCGGTGAGAAGAGAATGGCACAGGCCGGCAGGGCGCGTTGCCTGCAAGATTCGGGCGGAGACAACGCCACCCAAAACGCCTCCCGGAAAGGCGGCGCGTGGTGGAGGAACGGCGGCAGGAATACAGGGCTGCATACCCCCAGGAAACACACCGGGCGGAAAAGAGGCATTCATGGAAGGCGGCGCCAGGAAGGCAAAGCCCCAGGACCGCAAGTTTCTTTCAGAAAAACAGCAACGAAACAGCCGGGCCGGGAGGACGGAAGAAGCCGGAGCACTACCGCAGGGCCCAGGACGCCGCGGTCCCCCGCTTTTGCCCTTTTTTGTCCCCCTTTAGGCCGGACATGGTGATTTTGCCGGCATTGGGGGGATTTTTCTTCCCATTTTCCGTTCGCTATTTCTCCACTTTTTTTATATCGACTGTTGAAAAGTAGCGCTTTTGTGTTATACTAAATTTGTATGGCATGATCACGGGAGAAAAGTTCCCCAGTTTCGGAGGTGTCTCTGTGGCAAAAATCGTAGCGATTGTCAATCAAAAGGGCGGCGTAGGCAAGACCACAACCTGCGTTAATCTCACCGCCGCCCTGAAGGAAAAGGGCCTGCGGGTCCTGCTGTGTGACTTTGACCCACAGGCCAATGCCACCTCCGGCATGGGCGTGGACAAAACCCTGTCCCAGGGGATTTACGACGTCCTTATCAACGGCGTGGAATCCGCCAAACGGGTGGTATCCACCCGGTATGGCGACGTGCTGCCCTCCTGCAAGGGCCTGGCCGGCGCCGGTATCGAGATGATCGGCCTGGAAGGCCGGGAGTTTTTGCTCCGCCGCGCCCTGGAGCCCCTCTCCCCTTCTTATGACTACATACTGATTGACTGCCCTCCCTCCCTGGAGCTGCTGACCCTCAACGGCCTGTGCGCCGCCGACACGGTGCTGGTGCCGGTCCAGGGAGAATATTTTGCCCTGGAGGGCCTCAGCGACCTGATGAATACCATCCGCATCGTCCGCCGCTCCCTGAACAAGAAGCTGGAGCTGGAGGGCGTGCTGATGACCATGTTTGACAGCCGCACCAACCTGGCAATGCAGGTGGCGGAGGAGGTCAAGCGGTACTTCCCCGGCAAGGTGTATGCCACCGTGATTCCCCGGAACGTCCGCCTCAGCGAGGCCCCCAGCCACGGCAAGCCTATTACGGCCTACGACCGCTCCTCCCGGGGCTACGAGGCCTATACCGCCCTGGCGGAGGAATTTTTGCGGAAGAACAACGCCTAAGCGTTCTGTGGGAAAGGAGGCACCACCCCTATGGCAAACAAGAATACGGGCCTCGGCAAGGGCCTCAGCGCCCTGCTGGGAGATGATTTTTCCATAAACACCCCTCAGGCGCCCTCCACCCTGCCCATTTCCCAGGTGGAGAGCTATGCAGGCCAGCCCCGGAAGAACTTTGACCAGGAAAAGCTGGAGGAGCTGGCGGAATCCATCCGGCAGCATGGCATTATCCAGCCCCTGACGGTTCGGAAGCTCAGCTCCGGCTACTATCAGATCATTGCCGGCGAGCGTCGCTGGCGGGCCGCCCGGCTGGCGGGCCTGACGGAAGTGCCTGCCGTCATTATCGAGGCCGACGACCGCAAGGCCATGGAGCTGGCCATGATCGAAAACCTCCAGCGGGAGGATCTCAACCCCATGGAGGAGGCCGAGGGCTACAAAACCCTGGTGGAGAACTACGGCATGACCCAGGAGCAGGCTGCCCAGCGGGTAGGCAAGTCCCGCAGCGCCGTGGCCAACGCCCTGCGGCTGCTGGCCCTCTCCCCTGCCCTGCGGCAGATGGTGGAGAACGGAAAGCTCTCCGCCGGTCACGCCCGGGCCCTGCTGCCTCTGTCCCCTGCCCTTCAGGAGCAGGCGGCGGCTACTATTATTAAAAATAACCTCAGCGTCCGTCAGGCGGAGCAGCTGGTCAAGCGGCTTCAGTCGGAGCCCAAGCTGGAAAAGAAGCCCTCCCCTGCCGTCAACTATGTGGCGGAGGCGGAGCGGGAGCTGTCCGGCAAGCTGGGCCGGGCCTGCCACATTGCCCACGGCAAAAAGAAGGGCCGCATTGAGATTGAATACTATGGCGTGGACGATCTCAACGACCTGCTGGAGGCCCTGGGCAGCCTGGGCAAGTAGGCTCTCCCCCCTGAAAGCGCCCTCCACGGCGGGCTTTGGCCGTGGGACACCCCCGAGAAGGGGGTAAAGTGATTTCCCTTTTATCCAGCTGCGCGCCAGTGGTTTCCCGGATCGTTTCACGTGAAACACCACTCCGGAGCCCCCTGAATCCAGCGGGATGCTGTCTATATATTATAAAGTAAGAGGTCACCACTATGTTGGACATCAAATTTGTCCGGGATAACCCGGATGTGGTCAAGCAGAACATCAAGAATAAGTTCCAGGAGGCAAAGCTGCCCCTGGTGGACCAGGTTCTGGCCCTGGATAAGGAGAACCGTGACGCCATTACCCGGGCCAGCGAGCTGCGGGCCCAGCGCAATACCCTCAGCAAGCAGGTGGGTATGCTTATGGGCCAGGCCAAAAAGGATCCCTCCAAGCTTCAGGAGGCGGAAGCCGTCAAGGCCCAGGTAAAGGCCCAGGCCGACGAGTTGGCCGCCCTGGAGGTCAAGGAAGGGGAGCTGGAGGAGAAGATCCGGGAGATCATGATGGTCCTCCCCAACATTATCCACCCCTCTGTGCCCATCGGCCCCGACGACAGCTGCAACGTAGAGGTGGAGCGCTTCGGTGAACCTGTGGTTCCCGACTTTGAGATCCCCTACCACACGGAGATTATGGAGCGCTTCGACGGCATTGACATGGACGCCGCCGGCCGGGTGTCCGGCAACGGCTTCTACTACCTCATGGGAGACATCGCCCGGCTCCACGAGGCGGTGCTGGCTTACGCCCGGGATTTCATGATCGACAAGGGCTTTACCTTCTGCATCCCCCCCTTCATGATCCGCTCCAACGTAGTCACCGGCGTTATGTCCTTTGCGGAAATGGACGCCATGATGTACAAGATCGAGGGTGAGGACCTGTACCTGATCGGTACCAGTGAGCACTCCATGATCGGCAAGTTCATTGACCAGATCCTTACCGAGGACCAGCTGCCCCAGACCCTCACCTCCTATTCTCCCTGCTTCCGCAAGGAAAAGGGCGCCCACGGCATCGAGGAGCGGGGCATCTACCGCATCCACCAGTTTGAAAAGCAGGAAATGATCGTGGTCTGCAAGCCTGAGGAATCCATGCAGTGGTATGAGAAGATGTGGCGGTACAGCGTGGAGCTGTTCCGCAGCATGGATATCCCTGTGCGGCAGCTGGAGTGCTGCTCCGGCGATCTGGCAGACCTGAAGGTGAAATCCTGTGATATTGAGGCCTGGAGCCCCCGTCAGAAGAAGTATTTTGAGGTCTGCTCCTGCTCCAACCTGGGCGACGCCCAGGCCCGCCGCCTGAAAATCCGGGTCAAGGGTGAAAACGGCAAGAATTACCTGCCCCACACCCTGAACAACACCGTGGTGGCGCCGCCCCGGATGCTCATTGCCTTCCTGGAGAACAACCTGCAGGCCGACGGCAGCGTAAAGATCCCCGCCGCCCTGCGGCCCTATATGGGCGGCAAGGAGAAAATCCTTCCCAAGCACTGATCCCTTGCCCCTGGGGGCGGCCTGTTTCCCAGGCCAGCTCCGCCGGATTTCCGGAGAACCCCCCTCTCCCCTGCCGGTGTCAGGCCCTTTCCGGAAATCTGCCGTCCTTTTCCACCCTATCAGATAAGGAGAAAATCCTATGAAAACTGTATGGAAAGTCCTGGGCCTTACCGCTTTGGCGGCAAGCCTGACCCCTTACCGTGTCACCACCGATGAAGAAACGGGAGACGTAAAGCTCCGGGCCCTTCTCTGGAAGGGCACCTATAGCCACCGTGCCGGTAACCACGGCCTGACTCTGGACGTGGGCCTTTTCCTGCCCACTGAGGAGGAGGAGCCCCACCTCTATGCCGACGAGCTGGTGGTTCACTACCACAACGGCCAGCCCTGCTGCGTCAGCGATGAGGAAAGCTGCTGCTGCGGAGGGGCTATGGAGGACCAGGAAGGGGCTCCCAAGGCCTGCTGCTGCCAGGAGCAGGATGCTGCTGCCGCTCCCGAGGCTCAGGCGGACTCCGCTTCTGAGGCTCAGGCGGATTCTGCTGCCGAGGCGGACTGCCAGGCCCCCGACACCCAGGCCGGTGAGGATGCCCCGGAAAAGCTCCGGGAACCCTGAGGGTCCATATGGACGAATCCATCATCAGAGATATCCTGGCCCAGGGCCTTCCCACCCTGGGAATTGACCAGGAATGCATCCCCCAACTGATTGAATTTTCCAGGTTGCTTCTGGAGAAAAACCAGGTCATGAACCTTACCGCCATTACCGAGCCCGGGGAAGTGGCCACCCTCCACCTGCTGGACAGCCTGGCGGTGGCTGCCGCCGGGGAGCTGGCGGGAAAAAAGGTGATTGACGTAGGTACCGGCGCCGGTTTTCCCGGCGTCCCCCTGGCCATTGCCCTGCCGAATGCGTCCCTGACGCTGCTGGACAGTCTGGGGAAGCGGGTCAATTTTCTGGAGGAAACCTGTCGGGCCCTGGGACTTCAGAACGTAACATGCGTCCACGCCCGGGCGGAGGAGTTTGCCGCCGCCCATCGGGAGAGCTATGACGTGGCCGTCAGCCGGGCGGTAGCCGCCCTGCCGGTGCTCTGTGAGCTGTGCCTGCCTTTGGTAAAGGTAGGCGGGGTCTTTCTGGCCATGAAATCCAGCCACAGCCAGGAGGAGACGGAGCAGGCCGCCAAGGCCATTTCCCTGCTGGGAGGAAAACTGGAGGATGTGACTGATTACTCCATTCCCACCACAGATGTTACCCACCGTCTCCTCGTCATCCGTAAGCTCTCCCCTACCCCGAAAAAATATCCCCGCCGCTTCGCACAGATCAAGAAGCAGCCCCTGGGCCTGCCCGGGGTGTAACGGCGGCAAGGAGGTGACCCTATGGGTCAAACCATCGCCGTGGTATCCGGCAAAGGCGGTACCGGAAAAACATCCTTTACCGCCAACGTAGGCATGGCCCTGGCTCAGCTGGGCCACCCTACCCTGTGCCTGGACTGCGACATCGGACTGAGAAACCTGGACATTGCCCTGGCTATGACTGACCGGGCCGTTATGGATTTTACCGACGTACTGGCGGGCTACTGCTCCCTGGGTGATGCCATTACCCCCCATCCCCTGCAAAAAAACCTCTATCTCCTTACCGCCCCCTCCCGGTTGGAGGGCGTGCGGGTGGACCGCTCGGCCTTCCGCTCTATGCTGGCGGAGATCCGCCGCCGCTTTGACTACTGCCTGATCGATGCTCCGGCAGGGCTGGGCGCCGGGTTCCGGCTGGCCCTGAGCGCCGCGGACCGGGCAGTAGTGGTCACCACCACCGACGCCAGCAGCCTCCGGGACGCCCAGCGCACCGTCATGGAACTCAGCGATCTGCCCCGTGGCAAGGTCCATCTGGTGGTGAACCGCTGCCGGAAAAAACTGCTGAAATCCCTGCATCAGACCATCGACGACGCCATTGACATGGCCGGCCTCCCCCTCCTGGGGGTGATCCCGGAGGATGAGACCATGCCCCTCTACGCGGGGCGGGGGATTCCCCTGCTCCTGTCCTCCAATGACTGCGCCGCCCGGGCCTATCGCAACATTGCCCGGCGGATCACCGGCAAACGAACTCCCCTGATGCGCCTGCGGTAACTTCTACATCATCACGACGGTATCTGTGCAGAGCGTTTGATAACGCGAGAAAGGAAAACGATATGTTTATTGCCCTCATGTCCCATGACAACAAGAAAGACCTAATGGTTCAATTCTGCTCCGCTTACGCCGGGATCCTGTCCCGTCACAACCTGTGCGCCACCAATACCACCGGCCGTCTGGTGGCTGAAGCCACCGGCCTGAACGTCCACCTCTTCCTCTCCTGCCAGCACGGCGGCAGCCAGCAGATCGGCGCCCGCATTGCCTACAACGAGATGGATATGGTACTGTTCTTTGTGGACCCCAACGATTCCACCATGGACAAGGAGCTGCTCTATATCTCCCGGCTGTGCGACCAGAACAATATCCCCTTTGCCTCCAACGTGGCCACCGCGGAAATGCTGGTGCTGGGTATGGACCGGGGCGATATGGATTGGCGCAACATCGTCAACCCCAAGCACAAAACCGCCCTGCAGGCATAAATCCGCCCCGTAACCCCCCTTCCCCCATTGACTTTTGTCCCCTTTTCGTACTATAATAGCAAAACAAGCGAATACCAGGCCCGCCGCCATGAGGGCGACGGAGTACCCCCGGCCGCCGGACAGAGAAAGGCCGCCTCAGGCTGTAAGAGGCCTATACGGGACTGACGGGGGGAAGACAGCGCCGGAGCGGGGGCGGAAACGCC
>JAGHHM010000039.1 GCA_017887695.1 Oscillospiraceae bacterium
GGTACTGCTTGACCGCCTCAGCCATGGACAGCCGGGGCCAGCCGGGGGTCAGGTCGATATCCTCGCCCTGCCACTGGAGCTGATAGCTGCCGCAGATCTCCTTGGCCGCTCCGCTGAGGAGCTCCTCAAAGAGGTCCATCATATCATTGAAGTCAGCGTAGGCCTGGTAGAGCTCCACGGAGGTGAACTCCGGGTTGTGGCGGGTATCCATACCCTCATTGCGGAAGATACGGCCCACCTCGTAGACCCGCTCCATGCCGCCCACGATGAGGCGCTTGAGGGGCAGCTCCGTGGCGATACGCATGTACATATCGATGTCCAGGGTGTTGTGGTGGGTGATGAAGGGCCGGGCAGTAGCGCCGCCGGAGATGGTGTTGAGCACCGGCGTCTCCACTTCCATAAAGCCCCGGTTATCCAGGAAATTGCGCAGGTACTTGATGAAGGCGCTGCGGACCTCGAAGTTCTTCCGAACCTCCGGGTTCATAATGAGGTCCACATACCGCTGGCGATAGCGGGTCTCCTTGTCGGTGAGGCCGTGGAACTTTTCCGGCAAAGGCAGCAGGGACTTGCTCAGAAGGGTGATCTCCTTGGCCCGGACGCTCATCTCGCCCCGCTGGGTGCGGAACACCTCGCCCTTCACGCCCACGATATCGCCGATATCGTACTTCTTGAAGCGGTCGTAATCCTCAGCGTCCATCTCATCCTTCCGGGCATAGAGCTGGATACGGCCGCTCTTGTCCTGAAGGTCACAAAAGCTCACCTTGCCCATGCCACGCTTGCTCATCAGGCGGCCCGCCACGGTGACGGCACTGCCCTCCAGGGCATCAAAGTTGTCCTTGATCTCCTGGGCATGGTGGCTCACTTCAAACTTGGTTACCTGGAAGGGATCCCGTCCCTCCTCCTGAAGAGTCCGCAGCTTCTCCCGCCGGACCCTGAGAATCTCGGAAAGATCCTGCTGGACCTCCTGGTTCATCGTATTGGTCTGCTCAGCCATTCTATATCCTCCTCTTTCGTACGGCGGCGCTCAGCGTTCGATCTTATCCACGGTATACCGGATCTCACCGGCAGGGGCGTTGACTGCCACCACATCCCCTTCCTTGGCACCCATAAGGGCTTTGCCAAAGGGGGAATCCTCGCTGATAATACCATGCATGGCGTCGGCTTCCTGGCTGCCCACGATCTTGAAGCTGCGGCTCTGACCGCCGGACACAGCGGTGACGGTGACAGTGGAACCGATGGTCACCTGGCCAATAGGCATATCATCCTCTTCAATGATCACAGCGTGGGTCAGGATATTCTCCAGCTCGCCGATGCGGGAATAGAGCTTACCCTGCTCATTCTTGGCCTCATCGTACTCGCTGTTCTCGCTCAGATCGCCAAAGCCCCGGGCCACTTTGATCTGCTCAGCCACCTCATCACTGCGGGTGGTCTTGAGATAATTGAGTTCCTTCTGCAGCTCCTCAAACCGGGCCTGGCTCATCTTATATTCTTTCTTCATTGCTGTGCTGTCCTTTCGATCTTTCAGTATTGTGGAGGTGGAAACCGTCTGCCGACAGGCATACGGCTCCACTATACTTATTCTATATTAATTGTGTTTTGCATTATATAAGCAATTTCCCATTCTGTCAACAAGGAATTTCCGCGAGAAGCGTCTCCAGAGTCAGGATTCCCTGGGCAAACAGTGCCGCTGCCAGCTGTTCCCGGTCGCAATTGGGCTCTGTCTGGTTTTCCAATGCAGCGGGCAGCACCAGCGGTAAACGCCCCCGCCCCCCTTCTCCACCTGGATAAAGGGTATACAGGACGCGGTTTCCCCCGGACAGATCCCCCCGTGGAGAAAACAACAGCAACGCGTCGGCCCGCTCCAGCTGATCCGGCGACGGCCGCAGCAGCAGTGAAATCCCATACTCCCGCCGCAGCTCACGGGCAAGGCCGCCGTCATCCTGGACATCCAGCAAAACATACCGGAAGCTCAGCGCCAGAGCCTTGACTGTGTCGCGCAGCTCCTGGCTCATCCTCTCTCCGGAGAGCCCCACCACCGCTTCCGTGGGCGACAGGCCCAGCCCCTCCAGCCGGCGTCTGGTCAGCGACGCCGCCAGTGCTTTTCTCAGCCTAAGTGTCTCCACTGGGCATACACCTTGCCGCAAAAACAGCGCCGTATACGGAAAGTCCATGGGAAATACCGCGCTGCGTACCCCCGTTTCCCGCAGCCGCCGGGCAGCAGTCCTGGCCCGCCGCATGGCAATCGGCCCCTTGGGCCGAAGAGGCTCGCCCATCCGCAGCACCATAAACCGTCCGCCTGCGATCCTTTGCTCCTCCAGTACCGGCCGCTTGGGGCCGTCCCCGTAAATAATATACCCCAGCATATCCCATTCTCCTCTCCGGCACCGGCAAAATGCCGCGCCCCTTTCGCTCCCATGGTATGGCAGCGGCCCTCCCATTATCCCTTATTTATAGGAAAACAATTTTACGCAGGATTTCTTCCGCTTTTTCTTGACATTTTTCCTCACGGCTGATACCGTAGGTTTGTCCGCCATACAAATACAAAGGAGGATCACGCCATGAGCGTTCATTTGGAGGAAATGCTGGCCGCTTGTAAGCCGTACACCCAACAGGGCCAGCTGCCCAGCTATATCCCTGCATTGAAAAAGGGGGATCCCAAACACCTGGGAGTCTGCCTTCTTTCCTGCGACGGCCAGCTCATCCAGGCCGGGGACTGCGGCGTGCAGTTCTCCATTCAAAGCATTGTAAAACCTATCCTGCTCCTTCAGGCCCTGCTGGACAACGGCGTGGATGCTGTCAGGGCCCATGTAGGCGTAGAGGCCACGGGAAAGCCCTTCGACGCCATTAATTACACCGACCAGGTTCTGGACAGCCAGCACCTCAATCCCATGGTAAACATGGGGGCAATCGCTGTGTGCTCCCTGATCCGGGGCAGCTCCTATCAGGAGCGATTCCATCGTCTGCTGGCTTTGACCCGCCTGCTGGCAGGAGAAGACGCCAGAATTCAGGTCAACGAGGACGTCTATCGCTCTGAAAAGGCCAGCGGCAACAAAAACCGCGCCCTGGCATACCTGCTGAAAACCTATGGCATTATTCAGGACGACGTGGAGGAGGTGCTGGACTGCTACTTCCATGCCTGCGCCATTTCTACCGACTGTGTGGGCCTGGCCCGTATCGGCTGTGTGCTGGCCAACAAAGGCTGCCAGCCGGGCTCCCAGGACCCTATTATCCCCCCGGAATATGCACGCTTTGTTAACGCTATCCTTACTACCTGCGGTATGTACGATGGGTCCGGCGACTTTGCTGTGCGGGTGGGCGTCCCCGCTAAAAGCGGCGTAGGAGGCGGTATTATGGCCGTTGTTCCCTCCCGGATGGGAATTGGTATCTTTTCCCCTGCTCTGGACGCAAAGGGCAACAGCCTGGCGGGAACACGGCTGCTGGAGCTTCTCAGCCGTGAGCTGAATCTGAGTATTTTCTAGCTCTTGTTTTCCAGCCAAAGTAAACGAACAGGTAAAAAGAGAAGGACCGGCATGGCGTTATGCCATGCCGGTCCTTTTTACAATCACAGGCTTGCGCTGTTACCATGCCTGAACATAGCCAGGCAGATAATTCAGAGGATTCACCCGGCTGCCATTCTCCGTAATTTCATAGTGGAGATGGGGACCGGAGGATACTCCAGTGGAACCGGTAACCCCCAGCACATCGCCCTGGGCCACTGTGTCTCCCTCAGAAACAGAGCGGCTGCTCATATGGGCGTAGAGAGTGGTATTACCCTTTCCGTGGCTGACCACCACATAGTTGCCATAGGAGGAGCTGTATGCGGAGGTGATAACAATACCCGCCTTAGTGGCAAGAACATTGGTGGTATATCCCACGCCTCCGATATCCACGCCCTTATGGTTGGTGGAGGCTCCAGGGATTCCTGTATTCCGGGGGCCATAGGGAGATGTAATCCGCCGGCTGGTGGTCACAGGCCAGATATACCCGCCCGCGGTGGCATTCCAGCCCATTTCCGCAGCCAGCTGGTTGGTCTTTTCCACGATCTCCTTCTGGATCGCTTCCTCCTCTTCCTCTACCTGGGCCAGCTGCTCGGAATACTCCGCCACATTGCTCTCCAGCTGAACCACCAGGGCGTTGGCTTCCTCACGCTGGGCATCCAAATCTTCCTTCTGCGCTACCAGCGCCGCCTTGGAAGCCTCTGCGTCATCCTTGAGCTGCTGCTGGTAAGCCTGCTTGGCCTCAATTTCCGCACGGATCTCCCGGAGGCTGTCCAGCACCCCCTGGTCGTAATCCATCACTTCCTGGATATCTGCCAGGCGGCTGAGAAGATCAGAAAAATCCTCAGCGTTGAACAGAACCGCCCAATAGGATGCGGTACCGTTCTCCTCCATGACCCGGGTGCGCTTGCAGAAGAGCTCGTAGCGCTCTTCCTCCTCCTTCTGGTTCTCCTCCAGCTCCAGAGCCGTCTGGGCCAGAAGAGCCTCATACCCCGCAATCTGATCCTCTGTGTTGGCAATCTCCTTTTCCGTCACAGCAATCTGTTGATCCAGTAAAACGCGTTTAGCCAAAATATTGGCCTTCTCATCCCGCAAAGAGGCCAGCTGGGACTTGATCTCGCTTTTCTGATCCGCCAGATCGTCAGCGTTATCCTTCAGGGCGTCGATATCACTTTGGGTCACCGCCTCCGCTGTCTCCGCCAAAGGAGCCGCGTCAGCACCCACCAAAGCAAACAGTACCGCCAGCACCAGCAGGCACCGACCCATCCGTTTCAAAAAACTAAACTTCTTCATGTATTGCTCCTTTTTCCACACCGGTTCCTTCTCGCGCCGCCTTCTCCCTCCCGCAGCAAACCACACTTACACCTGCAGGAATTTACGAATGGCAGAAAGGCTTCCGCCTACGCCGATCAGCATGCCGACGCCCAGGAAAATCGCCGCCACATACAGCCACATATCATTGAAGGGAACAATATGAATCAGGCGGATGGTGTCGTTGGCGTCCACAGAGCGGGCCACCATCTCATAGAGCCCCCACTGGAGGAAAAAGCCGATAACGGCGGAAAACAGCCCCAGCAGAAAGCCCTCATATACAAAGGGCCAGCGGATAAAGCCGTTGGTAGCACCCACCATCTTCATGATGGCGATTTCATCCCGGCGGTCAAAGGTGGTGAGCTTGATGGTATTGGCAATAATAAACACAGAAACCAGCAGCAATACGGAAATCAGGGCAATACACACCACACCCGCCACATTGCGGATGGTAATAAAGCCTGCTGCCTCATCCTCGTAGGCATTGACGTTGCCCTCGCCGATCCCCGGCACCTGTTCCAGCTTCGCTTTCGTTGCGCTCATCTTGCCGATATCGACCAGATCAATGGCATACCGATGTCGGAAAATCTCCGGCGTCAGATCCTGGTAAAGCTCTTCTTCCGGGTATTTGCTTTGGAAGTTCTCCATAGCCTCTTCCCGGGAGATAAAGGTTACCCCCGCCACATTGTCCACTGCTTCCAGGTCATCCGCCAACGCCCTGGCCTCCTCCTCGGTGAGGTTCTCATCCACAAAGGCCAGCACCTGGTTTTTCTGCTCCATATCCTCCAGCATGGCGTTGGCATTCACCGCCACCAGGGTGAAGGTGCCCATGATCAGCAGGCACGCAACGGTGACGCCAATGGCCGCAAAGGACATGAAACCGTGATTGAACATGTTATAGGCGCCCTCGCGGGCAAAATAAAAGAAATTGTGTCTGCTCATTGCGCTCTCCTTCCGTAGTAGCCTTTGCCGTCGCTGACTACACGGCCGCGCTCCAGCATCACCACCCGCTTGTCAAAGCGGTTAACCAGGTCCTTTTCATGGGTTACCACCAGCACCGTGGTTCCCAGGGCATTGATCCGCTCCAGAAGCCGCATGATCTCCAGGGACCGGGCCGGGTCCAGGTTGCCGGTAGGCTCATCGGCAATAATGGTGCTGGGGTTATTGAGCAGCGCCCGGGCAATGGCCACTCGCTGCTGCTCGCCGCCGGAAAGCTCGGAGGGGAGCCGCCGGCTTTTATTCTCAAGGCCCACCAGATCCAGCACATAGGGGATCCGTTTTTTGATCTCCTTGGGGCCAGCCCCCACCGCCCGCATGGCAAACACCATATTGTCATACACCGTCTTATGCTCAATCAGGCGGAAATCCTGGAAAATGACACCTACTGTCCGGCGAAGATAGGGGATCTGCTTCTCCCGGATGTTCCGAAGAGAAAAGCCGTTGACCATCACCTTTCCTTGGGTAGGCTCCACCTCTCCGATAAGGACCTTTATAACCGTACTCTTCCCGCTGCCGGAAGGACCCACCATAAAGACGAATTCCCCATCTTGGATCTCCATGGTAAGCCCGTTTAAGGCATGGGTCCCGTTAGGATATTCCTTGACTACGTCTGTTAATCGAATCATACTGCTATATTGCCTCCCGCCCTTAGGCGTATATTATGTCAACCCGCAGGCCCAAAAAAATTACAAAAAGTTACATCGTAATCATACACAAATGTAACTAACTCGTCAAGGGACTACCGGCAAAAAACCGCAAATTTCTTCCTTTGCACAGCTGGGAAATTCTTCTATATTATGTTAAGCTGTTAACCTGCATTGTCGAAATAAATATGCAGAATCTTGTGAAAACCATTGAGTCCCAACAGTTTTCAGCAATTCATCCACGGTTTTAAAAGCAGTGAAAAAAAGGATGCAAAACTTATGTCGCCCTCTCCACAACACAGCAGCGCCCCAGGCTTAATTACCCGGGGCGCTGCTTTCGCTCGTATGAAATAATCAGGCATCAATGCCACGGCTGGTCAGATACTTCTTGACCATAAGGGCAACCTTGAAGGTAATGGCATCATCAAACTCCCGGAGATCCAGGCCCGTCAGCTTCTTGATCTTCTCCAGCCGGTACACCAAAGTGTTGCGGTGGACGAAGAGCTTACGGGCTGTTTCAGAGACGTTGAGGTTGTTCTCAAAGAACTTATGAATAGTAAAGAGGGTTTCCTGATCCAGGGAGTCAATGGGGTTCTTCTTGAACACCTCCATCAGGAACATCTCGCACAGGGTGGTGGGCAGCTGGTAAATCAGGCGGCCAATGCCCAGGTTCTCATAGTTGATGACGTATTTCTCCGTATCAAAGACCTTGCCCACCTCAATGGCAATCTGGGCTTCCTTGTAGCTCTTGGCCAGCTCACGCAGGTGCATGGCCACCGTACCGATACCAATGACTACCCGGTTCTCGCCGCCTACCCGCAGGGTCTCCTCCAGCAACGCCGCCACACGCTGAACTTCCTTGTCATAACCGGACTCCGGCAGCTGATGAATCAGCGCCACATCGTTGTCGCCCACGCTGAGAACAAAGTCGTTCTGCCGGTCGGGGAACAGGCCCTGGATCACATCCATCAGCGCCGCATCTCCCGCCTCCAGCTGACGGATCAGGAAAACGCCCCGAGGCACCTCCGGTGCCACATGGAGCTCCTTGGCCCGCATATAAATATCGCTGAGCATAATATTGTCGGAGATAATGTTCTTAATGAAAGAACCGCGGTCGTGCTTCTCCTCATAGTAGCTCTTGGCGCCATTGAGGGACACACTGGCCATGGAACAGACCGTCCGGCTGGTTTCATCATCTCCCATTGTGAACACGGCGTAATCAAAGTGTGCCCCCCATCCGCTGAGGGCCCGGAAGGTCTTGCCCTCTATGGAGGTAATGGCGCCGTCGGCCTGATTGATCGCCTCAACATACTCCGGCCACTTCCTGCCGATCAGCCCCAGGTCGCTGCAGGAAATCACAGCGCCTTCCGCATCAATCACGCCCACCACACGGTCTGTGGCCTCTTTGATCTGCAGGACAACATTCTGAAAAATCCTTCCCGACATATCTTCTTCCTCCATCGAGCGTTAATATCAAACTATCTTTGTGCAATATGTCAATTCTTTTTTTATTATACTGTGTTGCCCGCCACAATGCAAGATATTTTTTCTTTTTTTCACAAAAAATATTGCTCCTTTTTGACGGATTCGTAAATTCCCTGAAATTTCAGAGGTTTCCCCCTATTTTTATAACTTCTTCTTCTGTTAAGGGCCGGTATTCTCCCGGTCCAAGGGCAGGGTCCAATGACAGCGCCCCCATGGACAACCGCTTCAGGTAGCATACTGCCGCACCCCGACTGGCAACCATCCTCTTGATTTGGTGGAATTTACCCTCGTGCAAAGTTACCAGCACTTCCCGGCCATCGCCCAAAATCTCCAGCCCCGCCGGCATGCAGACAAGCCCGTCCTCCAGTGTGATTCCTTTGGCAAATGCCGCTTGATCCCCTGGCCCCAGCGGATGATCCAGCCGGGCATAATACACCTTATCCACATGGCTCTTCGGAGCCAGCAGCCGGTGCGCCAGGGCTCCGTCGTTGGTCAGCAGAAGCAGTCCCTCCGTGTCCTTATCCAGCCTGCCTACCGGCGAAAGGCCCTGACGGCGCAGTTCCGGTGCCAGCAGATCCAGCACCGTTTCCTGCCGTTTGTCCTCTGTGGCGGTAAGAACCCCTGCCGGCTTATGGAGCATAATGTAAGTATACTTCTGATACCCCAGGGGCATACCATCCACCAGAATCTCACTGCAGTCCGGATCGGCTTTCTCCTCTCCGCTGCCTGCCGGAATACCATCTACCATAACCCGGCCCTCTCGAATCAGACCCTTGGCTTCCCGCCGGGACCACCGCCCCGTAGCCGCCAGCAATTTATCCAGCCGCTCCATTCCCATCTTACTGCCTCCCTGCCCTTCCAAGTATGTTTATCCTATCATATTTCCCGTTAAAAAGGAAGAGAAATGGCCAGCCGCTTATTGCGGCTGGCCATTTTCAAAGAGTAACGTCGACTTAATGGATATCCAACTCCGGAGGCACATCGATCTCATCGGATACATATTTTCCGTTCTTTTTCCGCTGCCGGACGCACTCGGTAAGAAGATACTCGATCTGCCCGTTTACTGAGCGAAAATCGTCCTCAGCCCACGCCGCAATGGCGGCGTACAGCTTGGGGGACAGGCGCAGCGGCACCTGCTTCTTCTCCTCTGCCATATCAGTACAAACTGCCGGAGTTAACCACCGGCTGGGCATCCCGGTTGCCGCACAGTACTACCAGCAGATTGGAGACCATGGCAGCTTTCCGTTCCTCATCCAGGTTCACCACTTGGTTCTCATTCAGCCGTTCCAGGGCCATCTCCACCATGCCCACAGCCCCATCCACAATCATTTTCCGGGCATCAATGATGGCGCTGGCCTGCTGGCGCTGAAGCATTACGGCAGCAATCTCAGGAGCATAGGCCAGATAGGTGATCCGGGCCTCAATGATCTCCAGCCCCGCCTCGTCTACCCGGCTCTGGATCTCATCTCGGATCCGGGCAGCCACCACCTCGCTGGATCCACGGAGACTACCTTCGTCAGCCACACCGTCGCCGGTGGTGTCCACATTGGGAGCCACATCATATGGGTAGATCCGCACGATGTTCCGCAGGGCGCTGTCGCACTGAAGAGACAGATACTCTTTATAGTTATCCACGTTGAACACCGCTTTGGCAGTGTCCACCACCCGCCACATAACGGCAATGCCGATCTCCACCGGGTTGCCCAGGCAGTCGTTGATCTTCTGGCGATTGTTGTTAAGGGTCATGATCTTCAGTGAGATCCGCTTGCCAGAGGCGTCTGCGGCCACGGTAACAGCGCCGCTGGCCGCAGCCACTGTCACCCCGGGGGCGCCCTGGCCGCCGTCCACATCGCCGCTCTGCTTGAGCCGGGTCCGGGCCGCCGGGTTGAAGGCGGTGCAGAAGGGGTTGACATAGTAGAAGCCCTCCCCCTTCAGGGTGCCGATGTACTTGCCGAACAGGGTCAGCACCAGGGCCTCCTGGGGCTTGAGGACCTTCAGGCCGCACCAGAAGATCCAGCCGAAAGCCAGCCACAGGATGGAGACGACCGCCAGCGCGGTACCGGGGAGCACCAGGCCACCGGAGCCCTCTTCCGCCATGGTAAAGCCCAGGATGCACAGGGGGATCGCCGCGATATACAGCAGGACCGTCAGCAGCAGCACCGGCATGCCGCTCTTTTTTGTCGTCAGGATCTTTTCTTCCATGATAGCTTCGCTCCTTGCTATTTATTTGATATCAAAACAATATCATATTATAGCAAGGATGTCAAGGGGCACGCAAAAAAATCCGGCGGCCAGTTTGACCGCCGGAGAACCGCTGTCCTGCTCCTTCCGCATCTGCCGCCGGCAAGCCTGTCAAAGGGAGAAGCGGAAGGGATCCGGCAGCGCGTCCTTCCCCCACAGCCTGACCGCCATCCGGTACATGGCTTTCGCGTGGATCGTATCGTGCCAGACGAACCGCCGGCACACCTTCCGGAGGCTCCACGCCTCGCCATAGCTGCCCAGGACCACGCCCTTATCCAAGAAGCCCGGCTGCGCCTCCAGCTGTGCGAACCCCGCTGCCCGGCAGGTGAGGATATCCCCCTCGTTGTCCGCCGGAACACCGATCTCCCCGAAATAGTAGGCATTGACGCTCCGGGTATGCCGGTACATCTCCTCAGCGGTCCGGGGGACTTCCCCGTAAAAGGTCTTTCGCTGGGGCAGGAAGGTCCTGTCCTTCTCGGGCACAGCGTCGTACAGCAGCAAAAAATCCGCCGCCGCCTTCAGCGCCAGCGCTTTCAGCCGCTGATACTCCGCCGGCGCCAGGGGGGATCGCTCCCCCTCAAACAGCACGTCGGAATCCGCGTCCTCGATTTGCAGGTCACTGGCCTTCTCCTGAACGATCCGGATATCCATAGCTTCTTCCCTGTCAAAAGGCATCCCCAGCCAGCGGCGATAACGGGCCACCTCCCCCGGGACTTTGGCCAGCGCCTCGCTGCGGGTCCTGCCCCGGGCAAAGGCCCCGATACAGCTTCCGATATGCAGCAGGTGGCCTGCCTGGCTATACTCATCAATCACTTCAATGCGCATCACGATACCTCCCTGTCAAAGCGTTACCGCAGGGTCCAAATCCTTCCCGCGAAAAAATCCCCGCCGCAGACGCGGCGGGGATTTTATGGGAAAGATTACTCCTTGATGTCGATAACGACGCCGGAACCCACGGTGCGGCCACCCTCACGGATAGCGAAACGCAGGCCCTTCTCGATAGCGATGGGGGTGATCAGCTCAACGTTCATGTCGACGTTATCGCCGGGCATGCACATCTCAACGCCCTCGGGCAGGGAGATGACGCCGGTCACGTCGGTGGTACGGAAGTAGAACTGAGGACGATAGTTGTTGAAGAAGGGGGTGTGACGGCCGCCTTCTTCCTTGGAC
>JAGHHM010000040.1 GCA_017887695.1 Oscillospiraceae bacterium
ACTACACTTAGAGACGTAATACAACACGCTGTTCAATAACACAAGGAGGCGACAGGATGGAACGGCTGTTTATCATTACCGGCGCCGACGGCCATCTGGGCGGTACCCTGATCCGCCTGCTCCGCCGGCGGAAGGCACCGGTCCGGGGTCTGGTGCTGCCGGGTCATATGCCCCCTGCCGGGGACGGCGTCACCTATTTCCAGGGGGACGTCCGGGACAAGGATAGCCTGCGGCCCCTGTTTGAGGGGATTCCCTCCGGCACAGCGGTATACCTGATCCCCACCGCCGGCATTGTGGACATCTCCGGGGAAGTGCTGCCCCTGGTCCGCGCCGTCAATGTGGACGGCACCAAAAACGTCCTCTCCCTCTGCCGGGAGTACGCTGTGCAGCGGCTGGTATATGTCAGCTCCGTCCACGCCATCCCCGAGGGGGACAAAACCCAGGTGCTCCACGAGATCCGCCATTTTGACCCCGACGCGGTGGTGGGGGGCTACGCCAAGACCAAGGCGGAAGCCACCCAGGCGGTGCTGGACGCGGCGGCGGAGGGCCTGGACGCGGTAGTGGTCCACCCCTCCGGCATCCTGGGCCCCTATGACCGCAGCGGCAACCACCTGGTGCAGCTGGTCAGCGACTACCTCCAGGGGAAGCTGCCTGCCTGTGTCACCGGCGGCTACGACTTTGTGGACGTGCGGGACGTGGCCCTGGGGTGCCTGCTGGCGGCGGAGAAGGGGAGGAAAGGGGAGTGCTACATCCTCTCCAACCGGCACTACGAGGTGCGGGAGCTGCTGGGGATCCTCCGCTCGGTGGCGGGAGGCCGGCGGCTGCCGGTGCTGCCCATGTGGATGGCCCGGGCGGCGGCGCCGGGGCTCCAGTGGCTGGCCCGGCTCCAGAAAAAGCGGCCCCTGTACACCAAATATTCCCTCTATACCCTTCGCAGCAACGACAAATTCTCCCACGACAAGGCTACCGCCGAGCTGGGCTACCGGCCCCGGGATCTGGTACAAACCCTCCGGGACACCGCCGCCTGGGTCCGCCGCAGCAAGGAGGGCCCTGCCAAGGGAAACGCTCATTGAGAGCCTCTCAGAAGGCCCGGAACATCCGGGCCTTCTTTTTTTGCGCCGGGAAGGACACAATTCCGGTAAAAGGGAATAAAACCCTGCTCCGAGGGGCACCCTGTAAAGGCCGCCCCAGGCAGACGTGTTGCCCACAGACGGCCTTTGTTCCCCGCTGCTCTCACGGGGTATCTCCGTTTGGCAAAAAAAGATTGACAACAGGCGAAAAGATTGTTATTATATTAACGTTAATAAATTAACAAATCGTGACGCCATATTTTACACAGGAGGACTACGCTATGAAAATGAAAGGTTACGCCATGCTGGGGATCGGAAAAACCGGCTGGATTGAGAAGGACGTGCCTGCCTGCGGGCCTCTGGACGCCATTGTCCGGCCTATTGCCGTCTCCCCCTGCACTTCCGATATCCACACCGTCTGGGAGGGCGCCATCGGTGAGCGCACCGACATGATCCTGGGCCACGAGGCTGTGGGCGAGATCGTGGAGGTGGGCTCCCTGGTAAAGGACCTGAAGGTGGGGGAGAAGGTCATCGTCCCCGCCATCACCCCCGACTGGGGCAGCCTGGAGGCCCAGGGGGGCTACTCCATGCACTCCGGCGGCATGCTCTCCGGCTGGAAGTTCTCCAACTTCAAGGACGGCGTGTTTGCTGAATATTTCCATGTCAACGAGGCCGACGCCAACCTGGCCCGGCTGCCGGAGGGCCTGGACCCTGCCGCCGCTGTCATGCTCAGCGACATGGTGCCCACCGGTTTCCACGGCGCGGAGCTGGCGGACGTGCAGTACGGCGAGAGCGTGTGCGTCATCGGCATCGGCCCTGTGGGCCTTATGGCCGTAGCCGGCGCGGCCCTGAAGGGGGCGGGGCGGCTGTTTGCCGTGGGCTCCCGGCCCAACTGCGTGGAGGCCGCCAAGGCCTACGGCGCCACGGACATCATCAACTACCGTGAGGGCGACATCGTGGAGCAGATCCTGGAGAAAACCGGCGGCAAGGGCGTGGACAAGGTCATCATTGCCGGCGGTGACAACGACACCTTTATCCAGGCTGTCACCATGCTCAAGCCTGGCGGCCGCATCGGCAACGTCAACTATCTGGGGGAGGGCGACTTCGTCCGCATCCCCCGGGCGGAGTGGGGCTGCGGCATGGGCCACAAGACCATCGCCGGGGGCCTGATGCCTGGCGGCCGTCTGCGGATGGAGCGGCTGGCGGCCCTGCTGGTCAATGGCCGGCTGGATACCTCCCGGCTCCTGACCCACCGCTTCCAGGGCTTCGACCACCTGGAGGAGGCCCTCCTTCTCATGAAGGACAAGCCCAAGGATCTCATCAAGCCTGTGGTCATCATGTAACCCGCCGGGCATTTCCCATTTGGCGGATCCCTCTCTCAGGGCCGCTCCCTTTTTCCGGGGAGCGGCCTTTTTTCTGCCGCGGCAGCCCCAAAGCCGCCCCAAATCCCCGGCGCAACAAATCGTTTCTTGACGAAAAGCCCCGTCCCCTGGTACCCTGGCCTCAGACAATACCCCGGCCCTCTCCGGTGGCCGGGAGCCCAAGGAGGAATCCCCTATGTCCCTGCCCATCAAGGAAAACCTTCGTGATCTCCGCCGCCTGGCAGGCCTGACCCAGGAGCAGGTGGCCCAGCAGGTGGGCCTCACCCGTCAGGCCATTTCCAGCTACGAATCCGGCCGCACCCAGCCGGATCTGGATACCCTGGAGGCCCTGGCCAAGGTCTACGGCGCTGAGATCACCGACGTGCTCTACGGCACGGGACAGCGGCAGAAAGCCCTGCGGTTCTGGCGGCGGGCACCCTTCCTCCTGGCGGCGGTGATAGTGACCCTGGTGGGACTTCGCTCGGCCCTGCTGCTGGGCATCAACTCGTTTCTGGCCATTCCCCAGGGCCTGGCGGATCAGGAAACCCTGGCGGAGCTCACCGCCCGGCGCTTTGCCCTGCTGGACGCCGGCGCCGCCCTGGGAGGCCTGGCGGGGGCGGTATCCCTGATTGGCTGCCTGGTGCTGGGGGTGCGGCTGTTTCTGGCCCGGCCTCTGCCGCCGGTCAAAGGGGGCTTTGCTTTCCTCCTCATCCTGGCGGGGGGCTTTCTCCTTCTGACCCTCCCCTTTGCCGCCCTGGACGGGGTGTACCAGGCGGCGGACTACCTGTGGCCGGGACTCAGCATTCTGCCGCCGGCGGCGCTGCTGGCCCTGTGGTGGGGGCTGCTGACCCTCCTCCGGCAGGAGAGAGGATGACGGCCCCAGGCAAACCTTCTGAAGACTTCTGGAAAGAAAAGGCCCTGCCTGCCCCGGGGCCATTCTCCAGACATTTTCCATTGCCCCATAAGCAGCCACCTGCGCCCCTCAGGCGGCAAAAAAGGGCAGCCGGTTTTCCGGCTGCCCTCAGGACAGATCGTTCCTTTCCGGGACACACTGCCCCACAGGAATATTTACGGATGATCGTTCCCCTTCTGATAGCGATACATCCCCCACCAATCCGGTAGCAGCGCTCCCAGGGTGACCGTTTCCCTGGTGTCATAGTCCACCAGGATCTCCGTGTCCGCGTTTTTTACATCCAGCTGCATCAGAAACTCCCGGCAGGCCCCGCAGGGCATACCGCTCCCTTCCCCAAAAGGCGGGCGATCCCGGAACACGATCAGCCGTTTGATGGCGGTTTGCCCGCTGTTTACATACATATTGAGGGCCGCTACCCGCTCCGCACACAGGTCCAGCACGCCGCAGCAGCTCTCCAGACAAAAGCCGGTGAAAATCTGGCCGTTTTCTGCCTCCACCGCGCATACCACATGGTGGGCATAGATAAACGGGGTCACCTCCTGGGGATGGTACTGCGCCTTGGCTGTTTCATACATTTTTTCCCATATATCCATCGTTTTTACCTCTGTACATTTAAATTCCTGTTTTTTCCCTGCCCGCTGTTTCCAGAAAGCAATCCTTTAACATGGGAACGCCTCTGCTGCAAGGAAGTCGGCCCGTCCCCCCAAGGGGCGGGCTTTTTTGTGCCGCCTCATGTCCAGGCTCTCTGCAAGGCCTCCGCCAGGGCGGGGATCTCCTCATCCCGGAGGGAGGCGTAGCC
Organism: Oscillospiraceae bacterium; assembly: GCA_017887695.1. Taxonomy (GTDB): domain Bacteria; phylum Bacillota; class Clostridia; order Oscillospirales; family Oscillospiraceae; genus Pelethomonas. Next base: position 4,144 of record JAGHHM010000040.1, read on the forward strand.
CAGCACCACAGTATTCTCCGGACAGGTCTCCCGGCCCTCCATGTAGTACTGGCTCAGGCCCCGGAGGGCCACTCCCGCCTGCCGGGCGGCGCGGACCATATTCTCCTCCCCGGGGCCATTCTTTAGGGTCAGCAGCAGGTGCAGTCCCGTGTGGCGGCCCTGGAGGACGATGTTTTCCCGGCCGAAGGCCCCCTCCAGCGCCTCTGCCAGGGCGGTCATCCGGCCCCGGTACACGCTGCGCATCCGGGAGAGATGCCGGGTGAAGTGGCCCTGGGACAAAAAGCGGCAGAGAGTCTGCTGCTCAAAGCGGCTGACGGTGTTGGCGTAGCTGCCGAACACCGCCTGGTACTGCCCCAGAAGGCCCATAGGCAGCACCATGCAGGCGATACGGATACTGGGGGCCAGGCTCTTGGAAAAGGTGCAGAGATAGATCACCGGGCCCCAGCGGCCCCCCATGCCCTGGAGGCTGGGCAAAGGCCGGGTATCAAAGCGGAACTCCGCGTCGTAGTCGTCCTCCAGGATGTACCGCCCCGGCCGCTGCCGGGCCCACCGCAGCAGCTGGGCCCGCCGGGACACCGGCATGGTGACGGCGGTGGGGAAATGGTGGCTGGGGGTCACATAGCAGAGATCCGCCCCACTTGCCTCCAGGCCCTCCGCCGAGAGGCCCCCCTCGTCGATGGACACGCACCGGCAGCGGACGCCGCTGTTCTCCAGAATCATCCGGGAGCGGTCATAGCCGGGGTTCTCCACCGCCGCCGTCACCGGCCCCAGCAGCCGGGCCACAAGGCCCAGCAGGTACTCCACACCGGCGCCCACCACGATCTGCTCCACGCCGCAGTCCACCCCCCGGTAGGCCCGCAGGTACTCCGCCAGCTCCCGGCGCAGATTTTCGTCCCCCTGGCGGTGGCCGTGGCGCAGGAGCTCCGGCTCCCCGTAAAGGAGGTCCCGCTGGATCCGCCCCCAGGTGCGGAAGGGGAACAGGGCCGTATCCACGCCGCCGGTGGAGAGATCAAACCGCTGGCAGGGCTCCTCTTCGTCCTCCTGCTCCTGGGGGGCGTCCGCCGCCGGCCGGTGGGGAAAGGCCGGGGCCTCCACCGCCGGGAAGCCCCCGCTCTCCAGCACAAAAAAGCCGCTGCGCGGCCGGGCCTCCAGATACCCCTCCGCCGCCAGCATCTGGTAGGCGGTGTCCACCGTGTTTACCGCCACCGCCAGCTGTCCCGCCAGGGCCCGCTTTCCCGGCAGCCGGTCCCCGGCCTTCAGCGCACCGGACCGGATCTGAGACACCAGGCTCTCATAGAGCTGCTGGTACAGCGGCTTCTCCCCGCCGCTGTCTAGGCACACCGTCAGTTGTACCATAGGGCCGCCTCCTAACTGAACCCATAAAATATCTCTGCTCTGGGTGTTTCAACAGAGTCAGATATCTGTATAATAGCAATAGAATTTGGAGCCGTCAAGGGGACGGCCGGGGAGGTATGGGTATGACCCGTCAAAGCAAGGAGAGCAAGCTGATCGTGAAATTGTGCGTGGCCGCCATGATGGCCGCGCTGGTATTTGTGGGGAACTATATCCGGGTGAAGATCCCGGTGAGCCTGGGAGGCACCACCGCCTTTACCCTGGCCAACATCCTCTGTGCCCTGTCGGGGCTGCTGCTGGGGCCCTGGTGGGGCGGCCTGGCGGCGGGCCTGGGCTCCGCCATCTTCGACATGCTGGACCCGGAGTACATCGTGGAGGCTCCTATCACCTTTGTAACCAAGGGGATGTACGGCCTGGTGGCCGGCGTGATCCTGTACTATGTATTCCGTGCCGCCAAGGAGAAATACGGCCCTCAGCTGGTGGCCACCATCTGCGCCGCGGTGGGCTACATGGTGCTCTACTCCGTGAAGGTGTTTTTCTTCAACGGCCTCTATCTCCAGGGGCTGCCCGGGGCGGATCAGTGCTGGCTGCTGGTGCTGTCCAAGCTGCCCGCCACCCTGTTTAACGGCGTGGTGGCCATGGTGGGCGCGCCCATCCTGGGGGTGGCCATTATGAAGGCCCTGCGCGGCGCCCATATGGACAAGCTGCTGGCCTGAAAATCAAAGCCTGTTTGGCACAGCAAAAACCCGCTCCTTTCCTGGAGCGGGCTTTTTTTCCTCCTTTTGCATAGAATTCTCCTTTTCCGGCCATACTGCCAGGGAAAAGGAGGGATATTTCCATGGATATTACCCGGGATATGAGCAAGGAGGCCTTTGCCCAGCTGGTCAAACAGCGGGAGAAGCCCTCGCCCATCGCCAAGGACTGCGCCTTTGCCTTTCTTATCGGTGGCGTTATCTGCGTATTGGGCCAGCTGATCCAGGAGGGGTGGCTGTCCCTGGGCCTTGTCCGCCAGGACGCCGCCACCGCCACATCGGCCTCCCTGATCCTGCTGTCGGTGCTGCTGACAGGGCTGAACCTCTACAACAAGCTGGCCCGCTACGGCGGGGCGGGGACCCTGGTGCCCATTACCGGCTTTGCCAACGCCGTGGCTTCCCCCGCTATCGATTTCCGCAGCGAGGGCTTTGTCACCGGCATGGCCGCCCGAATGTTCACCGTGGCCGGTCCGGTGATCGTTTACGGCGTCATTGCCAGCGCCATTTACGGTCTGATCCTCTGTCTGTTCTGACGCCATACCTGGTAAGCGAGGGCCGCTCCCTTTTGGGAGTGGCCCCCATTTTTCTCTTCCCGTCCCTTTCCTCCGGACAGCCCGGGGAAATAACGGTCTCAGCGGCCTGGCTCTGTCCTTTTTTCCGGACATCCTTTCTGCTATCCTTCCACTATGGAAATTACGCCGAAAAGAAGTTTCCAGAATTTGTAAATTTTAACCATTTTGTCGGCAATCTTCCTTTTTCCCTTGTTTTAC
>JAGHHM010000041.1 GCA_017887695.1 Oscillospiraceae bacterium
AGGTGGTCAAGGAGCTGCGGCAGATGAGTCCTGTGTGGCAGCACATGTTGGAACACATGCCGGATCCCTATCAGTCCGCTCAGTAATATATAAATAGAAAGGAAGTATAGCGTTATGGCTATGGAATATAGTGAAAAGGTAATGGAGCATTTTGCTCATCCCCACAATGTAGGCGTTATTGAGGACGCCAACGGCGTGGGTGAAGTGGGCAATGCCAAGTGCGGTGACATCATGAAGATGTATCTGAAGATCAACGATGACGAGATCATCGAGGACGTGAAGTTCCAGACCTTTGGCTGCGCTTCTGCCATTGCCACCAGCTCTATTGCTACTGACATGATCAAAGGTAAGCCTGTCAGCGAGGCCCTGACCCTCACCAACAAGGCGGTGGTGGAGGCTCTGGACGGACTGCCTGCGGTAAAGGTCCACTGCTCCGTTCTGGCAGAGCAGGCTGTGAAGGCTGCGGTGGCAGATTACTATAAGAACAAGGGCATCCCTTGCGACGCCTGCATGTGCGACCATTGCCCCTCTGGCGGCTGCGGCGAAGAAGAGCACCATTAAGCACCTATTTCTATGAAACCAAAGGGCCCCGGCCAATTGGCCGGGGCTTTTTTTGCCTGAGCAGGGGGAGAAACCTCTGATTTCCCCGCTTCCTATCCGCCCATTCACAAACCGTTTCCTGAATGTTTAAATTCTCGGCAAAAAATCTTCATATTTTGGACATAAATAAACGGTATGCTAACACCATCGAACGGGGGGAACAAAAGAAACTCCCCAATATGACAGATATTTCAGCAAGGAGGCATTCCTATGTATAACGATAACGAGAGAAACAATTATGAACCCAATTACAGCTATCGTCCCAATTATGACGAACCCCTGCCCATTCCCGAAGCACCGCAGAGCACACCTCCCAAGAAATCCAATCACCGCATGGCCAAGCGCATTGTTGCCGGTGTCCTGTGCGGGGCCCTGCTGATTGGCGGCTCTTTCAGCGCCGGATGGTTCATCAAAGACCGCCTGCTTAACCAGAAGGATGAGACCAGCATTATGGTCAGCCAGCGGGAACTGCCTGAGGTAACCCAGGTAAATGTCAACGGCACCGACAAGCTCACCTACACGGAGATCTACAACGCCAATGTGGACAGCTGTGTCAGCATTAATGCCTCCTCCACCAGCTACAACTTCTTCATGCAGCCGGTAGAGACCGCCAGCTCCGGCAGCGGTTTCATTATCACCGAGGACGGTTATATCGTTACCAACTACCATGTCATCAGCGGCAGCAACAGCGTATCTGTAACGCTGGACGACGGCACCACCTATGAAGCCAAGGTAGTGGGCGGCGACGAGGACTATGATATCGCGGTGCTGAAGGTGGATCCCGGTGATACCAAGCTTCAGCCTGTGGTGCTGGGCACCTCCGGCAGCCTCCAGGTAGGCGATGAAGTCGTGGCCATCGGCAATCCTCTGGGCGAGCTGACCTTCTCCATGTCCGAAGGTATCGTCTCCTGCGTCAACCGTGAGATCAATGTAGACGGCACTCCCTTCAATATGATCCAGATCACCGCCGCTATCAATGAAGGCAATTCCGGTGGCCCTCTGTTCAATATTTACGGCGAGGTAGTAGGCATTGTCTCCGCCAAGTACTCCACTTCTTCCTCCGGCAATGCTGTTGAAGGCCTGGGCTTTGCCATCCCCATGGACGACGTTCTGACCATGATCAAAGACATTATGGAGAACGGCCAGGTGACCACCCGTCCTTACTTGGGTATCAGCGCCTGGTATGACAGCCAGCCCCAGGTCAGCGGTGTGAGCGCCGGTGTCTATGTAGAAAGCGTTGAGGCTGGCGGCCCCGCTGAGAAGGCTGGGCTCCAGGCCGGGGATGTCATCACCATGATCGGCAGCTCCATCATCTCCAACCGGGACGATATCAACTCCCTCAGCAAGACCTACAAGGCTGGGGACACGGTGACCATCACCTATGTCCGTGACGGCCAGGTGGCCACCACGGAGCTGACCTTCGGCAGCACCACCGACGCCAGCACCACCAGCACGGAGACCACCATCCAGCCGGAGGCCGACAGCGGCCGGGGCACATACCCCTACGGCGGGGACATGGATGAGTTCTTCGAGCAGTTCTTCGGCACCTCTTACAGCAGCGGCAAAGCCGCCTGACCCAGATTACGAGGATTTTCTTCTCTTCTTTCTCTCCTAAACCCTACGGGGCCATAAGGCATATGCCTTATGGCCCCGTAGGGTTTTTCTGCCGTTTGGCCATGGCAAACGGAAATCTTGTATGGCGAACGGCAATGTGGTACAATAATCGAAGAAGCCCCCGGGCGGGGCCGTGCCGGCGCCCCGGGGACGAGGCCTCAGGAACCTGTGGAGCGATAATGCCGTACACCCAGGCGCCACAGGGCTGTGCAAGGAATCAGGAATAGCAGGGACAGCAACGGCAGCAGGCCGTACCAGCCAGGGCCCCGATCCAGAAGGTACTGGAGGGGCCAATACTGTACCAGGGCCAGGGGCACCAGCAGCGTCAGAATCCATAGGACGCCTTTTCCGTAGATACCAAAAGGATATTTGCCGTATTCCCGGGGACCGTCGGTAAAAATATTCATTACCTCCAGGCTCTCCAGGGTAAAAAAGCAAAGGGCGGCGTTGATGAGGAACAGGCCAAAAAACAATGCCGCGCCGCACAGAATCATCAGTGTCAGCACCACTGCCTTGGCCGCTGTCCATTGGACAGCTCCGGCGGATATGGACCAGACCAGCATCAAGGCGGCCTGAAGGAGCCTTGGGGCCATGGTCAGCTTTATTTTTTCACACAGGAGCTGAAACAGGATGCCCCGGGGACGCACCAGGATCCGGTCGAACCGGGCTTCCGACAGCACGGAGGCAAAGGCGTCCAGCCCCCGGGCGAAGCATTCGGCCAGGGATGTAGCAGCCAGAATTACGGCGAAGCACAGGGCCAGCTGAGGCAGGGTATATCCGGCAATGGTGCCGAAACGGTCCAGCAGAAATTTGACCCCCAGGAAGGTGTTGACTGTTACCAGCAGCTGCCCCAGACAGCTGAGTAAAAAGGATGCCCGGTAAGTCAGGGCGCTTTTTACATGGAGCGACAGAAACTTCAGATATAATCTCATAGCTCAGCCCCCCAATATTACAGCCCGGCGCAGCCCGCTCCGGGTGAGGAGGGCGCCAGCGGTAATCAGGACCACTGCCCAAAACAGCTGTAATCCCATGGCGGCGGGAATTCCCTCTGGGGGGATATCCCCGCCGAAAATCCGAAGGGGGATGTTCTGCATAGCTCCAAAGGGGCTCAGCTGGGCAAATTGCCGCAGGCCGTCAGGCAAAAACGGCAGGGGTACCACTCCGCCGCCAAGCAGGTCCGCCGCCGCTACCGATAGTGCCATCACACCATTGGCGTCGGTGAGGTAGAAAGACAGGGAATAGATAAGAAGTGTGTAGGCACACACCACCACCAGCATCAGCGCCATGGAACAAAGAAAGGCCAGAAAAACCGGCGGGGCAATTCGCAGCCGGAGGCCATAAGGAGCCGGCAGCAGGGCTCCCACCAGGAGAATAGGGCCTGCCCGCAGGGCTGCACGGCTCAGCCGGAGGGCCAGGGCGCGGGCCATCCACATACCGTAGAGATCTGTGGGGCGAGTGAGCTCATAAGCCACGCTGCCGGTTTTTACCGCCTCCACCAGGTCCCACTCCCAGTACCATAAGGCAAAAAAGGCCAGGAAAGCCTGCTGAAGCCAGATATAAGCCGCTAAGGCCTCCATGCCCATAGGGAAGCGGCTGGGATCCGACAGCCAGAAGGCCCGGTAGAGAAGAATCTCCATGGTTCCCCATACCAGCTGGGTACTCATACCCGCCAGGGCGGCGGAGCGATACTGAAGCCCCGCCAGCAGGCGCATCCGGAAAAACGCAGTATATTGTTTCATACCCGCCTCCCTCAGATGCCGAAGCGGCGGTAGAGATCCGCTACTGACTCCTCGGTGGAGAGGTTCTCCCCGGCCATGGAGCGGATCTCCCCAGGGGTGCCGTCCAGCAGCAGCCGCCCCTTTCCAATGAGCAGCACCCGGCTGCAAAGGGCCTCTACATCCTGCATGTCATGGGTAGTGAGGATCACGGTGGTGCCCCGGGTGTGGTTTTCCTCCCGGATAAACTCCCGGACCTTCAGCTTGGACACCGCATCCAGGCCAATAGTGGGTTCGTCCAGAAACAGCACTTTAGGGCTGTGGAGCAGGGCGGCAGCCACCTCGCAGCGCATCCGCTGGCCCAGGGACAGCATTCGGGCGGGGGTCCGCAGCAGGTCCCCCAGATCCAAAAGCTCTGTCAGCCGCTCTAGTGTTTCAGTAAACGCCCTGGGTGGTACCCGATAGATGTCCCGCAGCAGCTGGAAGGAGTCCAGGATCGGCACATCCCACCACAGTTGGCTGCGCTGACCAAATACTACCCCTAACCGGGCCACATGGGCCTTCCGGTTTTCCCAAGGGACGAGGCCGTCTACCGTACAGCTGCCGCTGTCAGGTCGGAGAATGCCGCTGAGAATCTTGATCGTGGTGCTCTTCCCCGCGCCATTGGGGCCGATATAGCCCACAACCTGGCCATCAGGAATGGTAAAGGACAATCCCTGCAAGGCAGGAACTTCATCCCAGCCGCCGGAAACCAGACGGCGCAGGGCGCTGCCCAGGCCCGCTTCTCGTTTTCGGACCCGGTAGGTTTTGGAAACATCCCTCATTTCAATCATAGTTTTGCCTCCTTCAAAATATCGGCCCGCCGCGGTCAGGCCAGCGGGGGGAGATGGGACGCTCCTCCTTGGTCTTAATGCCGGCGGGAAATATTCTGTCGGGACAGGCGGCAGAAGGGTAACGACGCCTGCTGCCGCCGGGACAAAATACCCTCTTTCCTCCCACGCGCTGCGTGTGTCGAAAAGGAATTTTAGTTTACGCCCCTGAAGGGCGGCTTGTCAATGGAGTTGGATAAAAATATATGAAAAAACTCAGAAAAGGAGGCGTTTTCCTGTGAAGCAGATTTTTTCCGCACTGTGCCGTGCCCTTTCCTCCGGCTATGGAGCCGTGCTGTGCAGCATTATTGCCAGTGAGGGCTCCGCTCCCCGGGGAACGGGGGCCAAGATGCTGGTGACAGAAGACGGCGTCACGGTGGGTACCGTAGGCGGCGGGGCGGTGGAATACCGGGCTGCTCAGTTGGCGGCGGAGCTGTGCCGGGAAAAGCGCTCCCGCTTCCAGTCCTATCACCTCTCCTCGGGGCAGATCGCTGACATCGGCATGATCTGCGGAGGCAGTGTGGAGCTGTTCCTCCAATATATCAGCCCTGTCGATTCTCAGACCCTGCCTGTGGCAGCGGAGGCGGCGGCCCTTTCCGGCAGCGGACACGCTGCCTGGCTGATCACCACCATGAACCGTGACGGCAGCTGGCAGTGGGGCCTGTGGGACCGTTCCGGCAGACTTCGGGGCCTGGAAGGCATACCCGCCGAAATGGTAGAGCCGCTGCTGACGGAGGCCCCTTGTCTGCGGCAAGGCGAACCCCTTTTGTATACGGAACCACTTAGCAGGGCAGGCACAGTATACCTCTTCGGAGCAGGACATGTGGGGAAAGCTTTGGTCCCCATTCTTGCCATGACAGATTTCCAGGTAGTGATCTGCGACGCACGGCCCCACGCTGCCAATCGGGAGCTGTTCCCCCAGGCCGCAAAGGTGAAGTGCCTGGCCTATGAGGATGCCTTTTCCCACCTGCCGCCGGTGACGGAGGAGGACTATATCGTCATCATGACCCCGGGCCACCAGGCGGACTTTGAAGTCCTGCGTCAGGCGCTGGCCACCCCGGCCCGGTATATCGGCTGCATCGGCAGCCGGCGGAAGGTGGCAGCCACCCGGGAGAAGCTCCTGGCCGTTGGCATACCGGCGGAGGAAATAGATCGGGTCTGGTCCCCCATCGGCCTGGATATTGGAGGCGACACTCCCGCGGAGATTGCGGTGTCCGTGGCGGCCCAGCTGATTGCCTGCCGCTCCGGCCATCTGGAGGAGAGGGGGCAGCGTCATGGCGGATAGAGAACCGGGCCGTGTCCAATCCGTGTGTAAGGCCATGGAACTGCTCTCCTGCCTGGCGGAAGCACGAACGCCTCTGACCCTGGGAGAGCTCTCCCGGCGGACGGGAATGCCCAAGGCCACCGTCCACGGACTGCTTTCCGCCCTGCGTAGCAGCGCGGTGGTAGAACAGTCCGGGGAGGACGGCCGCTACCGGCTGGGAATCCGACTTTTCGAGTATGGCTGTGCTGTGAGCCGGGGTTGGAACGTACTGGAGGCGGCGGCAGAGCCTATGCGGCATGTAGCGGAGGAAACCGGTGAAACAGCTTCCATTGCTACCCTGGACCGGGGGGATGTCCTGATTTTGGACAGCGCCGACGCCCGGAGCAACTTCCGGGTAGTATCGGAAAAAGGCTCCCGCCTGCCTGTCCACTGTACCTCCCAGGGGAAGCTGCTGCTTGCCTATATGCCCCCTGCTCAGCGGCGCTCTCTGCTGCGCAGCTGTGACTTTGCCGCCTATACTCCCCACAGCCACACCAGTCTCGCCTCCCTGGAGGGGGAAATGGAGCAGATCCTCCGCCAAGGCTACGCCATCGAGAACGGGGAACTGCGTATTGGACTGCGCTCTGTGGCTGCCCCGGTATTCAACGTGGCAGGAGAAGCGGCCTATGCAGTGTGTGTGGTGGGCATGTTCCGCCGGGTCAATTCCCCGGAGCTGGAACGGGCTACCAAGCTGCTGCTGGACGCTGCGGAGCGGATTTCCTTTGAACTGGGCTACCGCGGCCCATTACACCCCTGAGGGGCTTTTGCCCCGGAAAGGAGCGGCGCTGTGCTGCAAATCGAACGCATTAAATTGTCCCTGGAGGAAGGAGAGGATACCCTGCGGGAGAAAGCCGCAGCGGTTCTCCGCCTGCCTGTCGGGGAGATACAGTCCCTGGAGATCCTCCGCCGGGCAGTGGACGCCCGGGAGGAGGTCCATCTGGTATACACCCTGCGTGTGACCGTCAAAAACGAGGAGAAGGTTCTGCGCCGGTGTCGGAGCAAGCAGGTAACCCGGGTGACGGAGAAGCCTTACTGTCTGCCGGAGGCGGTACGGCCGCCGGCAGAGCCGCCGGTGGTAGTGGGCGCGGGGCCGGGAGGCCTCTTCTGCGCCCTGGCTCTGGCCCGGTGCGGTGCCCGGCCCATCCTGCTGGAGCGGGGCAAGCCGGTGGAGGAGCGCTCCATGGATGTGGAGCGGTTTTGGTCCGATGGCCTTTTGGACACGGAGTCCAACGTGCAGTTTGGAGAGGGCGGCGCCGGAGCCTTCTCCGACGGCAAGCTGAACACCGGCACCCGGGACGCAAGCCACCGGTTTATCCTTCGGGAGCTGGTGGGCCACGGCGCGCCGGAGAGCATTCTCTATGACGCCAAGCCTCATGTGGGCACCGACTATCTCCATAAGGCCCTGGTCAGCCTTCGGCGGGAGCTGCTGGAGCTGGGCTGCGATATCCGCTTTGGCCACCGGGTTACCGGCATTACCCTCACCGGCGGGAGCCTTACGGCCCTGGAGGTAATGGGGCCCGAGGGTTGTTATACCCTGCCCACACGGCGGGCGGTGCTGGCCCTGGGCAACAGCGCCCGGGACACCTTTGAGATGCTCTATGCCGCAGGTGTCCCTATGGAGCCAAAGCCCCTGGCGGTGGGGGTACGGATCGAACACCTTCAAAAGGACATCGACGCCGTGCAATATAAGGCCCAGGCGGGCCACCCCCGACTGGGAGCCGCCACTTATAAACTCAGCTGTCATTTGGACAGCGGCCGCAGCGTGTTCAGCTTCTGCGTGTGCCCCGGCGGCACAGTGGTGGCCGCCGCCAGCGAGGAGCGCCGGGCAGTGACCAACGGTATGAGCCTCTACGCCCGGGACGGCGGGAATATCAACGGCGGCCTTCTGGTCAGCGTCACCCCCGAGGATTTTCCCGGAGAGGGCCCCTTGGCGGGGATTGTTTTCCAGCGTCAGCTGGAGGAGTGCGCTTATACGGCAGGGGGCGGCGGGTACATGGCCCCCGCCCAACGGGTAGAGGATTTTCTGGCCCGGCGGCCCTCCCGGGGGCCTGGGGCCGTTATCCCCACCTACCGCCCCGGCGTACACTGGTGCAACCTCTGGGAGGTGCTGCCGGAATATATCTGTGAAGCTCTGGCAGAGGCTCTGCCCCTGCTGGAGCGGAAGATCCGGGGCTTTGCCGCCGCCGACGCGGTACTCACCGGGGTGGAGAGCCGCAGCTCCTGCCCTCTGCGGATTCTCCGGGGAGAGGACGGCCAGTCCGCCGTTCGGGGCCTGTGGCCTTGCGGCGAGGGGGCGGGCTACGCCGGAGGTATCATGTCTGCCGCTGCTGACGGGCTGCGGACAGCTGAGCAAGTGCTGGAAGAGATCAGAAAGGAGCAGTCCCTATGAGAAAGCTGGCTGTATGTGTAACCTTTATGAACGAGAAATACCGCCGCCAGATCGATGAGGCAGCGGCAGCGGCGGGGTTTATGGCCCACTACTATGACACGCAGGCAGCCCTGACGCCCCATATCGGAGACTATGAGGTGATCTTTGGTCACCCGGTACCGGCCCTTCTCCGGCAGGCCACCGGGCTGCGGTGGCTGTGCAGCGACTTTGCGGGGGTGGAGAAATACCTGGACGATGCCGTCTGGCCCCGGCCGGACTGCCTTCTCTCCAACGGCTCCGGCGCCTACGGCCCCACCATTTCCGAGCATGTCATCATGGTGCTGCTGATGCTGCTGCGGCGAATGCCGGAGTACCAGGCGGACCTTAATCGGAGGCTGTGGACCTATCACACCCCCATCCGCTCCATTATCGGCAGCCGGGTGGTCATGCTGGGCACCGGCGACATTGGCTGCAATGTAGCCCGGCGACTGAAGGCTCTGGGGGCCTCCGTCACCGGCGTGTGCCGCAGCGGTGTCAGCGATGAGCCTGCCTTTGACCAGGTGCTGCCCCTCAGCGGGCTGGACAATGTCCTGGGAACTGCAGACGCCCTCATCATGGCCCTGCCCGCCACGCCGGAGACAGAGGGCATCCTCAGCCGGGAGAGAATTGCTATGCTGCCGGAGGAGGCCTATGTGGTGAATGTGGGCCGGGGCTCCGCCATCGACCAGGAGGCCCTTGTGGAAGCACTGCAGGCCGGGCGGCTGGCCGGCACGGCTCTAGACGTAGTGGTGCCGGAACCACTGCCGGTGGACCATCCCCTGTGGGACTGCCCCAACACCATCATCACTCCCCATGTGTCCGGCAACATGTCCCTGGGCCTTACCTGCGACATCGATGTGGATATGTTCTGCGCCGATCTGGGCCGGTATGCTGCCGGTGAGCCGCTGCATAACCTGGTGGACCGGAACCGGGGCTATTGATAGGGATCGTTGAAAAAAGAGAGCGCCGTGGATCACCACGGCGCTCTCTTTTCTCTATCTGAATTCACTTCCAACTCCGGGGGCTTCGACCGTAGGCGCTGCGGAAAGCCCGCAGGAATACGGAGTAGTCCCCAAAGCCTGCCTCCTCCGCTGCCTTCAGCACCGGCACCCCCTGACGGATCTGCTCCGCCGCCTGCTGGAGTCGCTTCTGGCGGATATACTGGTGGACAGTGCAGCCGTAGATCTCCTTGAAACGGTGCATCAGGTAGTAGCGGCTGATGAAAAAGGTTCCCGCCAGGCGCTCAATGGTCAGCTCTTCACTGAGGTGGTCACGGATAAAATGGGTAACCTCCTCCATTTTAGGATCGAATCGGTAGGATACCGTTGCCTTTTCCGTAGGGGCCTCCCGCAGATCCCGGTTGAGAGCCACCATCAGCTGCAAAGCGCAGGTGTCGGCCAGGAGGGGAGCGGCAAACTCCTTGCTCTGAGCGGCCTCTTCCAACCGGCCAAACAAGTCCCGGTAGCGGTTTCGTTCCTCGCCTCTGGGACGATAGAGGTGAAATTCCCGCTGGCAGGCAAGGGAGAAGCAGGCGGAGAGATCCGCCTGAGGAGTACTGAACCGGGCCAGAAAATCCCGGTTGATCCACAGCACCATCCGCTCATAGGGCTGGCCGGGCTCCGCTGCGGGCAGGTGAATCAGATTCCGGCTCACCAGCAGGATATCCATAGGCTGGAGGAGGTACTGCTTGCCCTCGATGCTGTATGTCACCTTGCCGGCCAATTGTAATATCACCTTGTCAAATTCGTGGTAATGGTAGCCCAGCTGTACGCCCCGGCTGTCCCGGAGGTGAAAGAGCCGATAGTCCTCGTTCAGGTATCCCCGCTTTCCTACTTCACTTCGATCCAGCATGGTATTTCCTCACTTTTTGCCTGAAATTGATGCTTTGTTTCATATTACCATGCTTTTTCTGCGTTCACAAGAGAAACAAGTAAAAAAGCCTGTGGATCAAATAGATCCACAGGCTTTTCCATATTTTACAAAAGAAAACTTACCGTCCCATGGGCGCGCCGCAATGGGGGCAGAACTTGGAGGAGCTAATCTTGCCGCAGACGGGGCATACACTGCCCTCCTGGGCCTGTTCCTCGGCCATGGCCTTGTCCCGGCTGGCCTGCAGCTGAATGATCTTCTCCTGGGACGCCTTTACAGCGGCTACCAGATCTGCCACGGCATCCGGCACCTCGTCGCCGTGTTCACAGACAAACCACTGGCCGATGGCACGGTAGTTTTTATCCATTTCCCGCTTCTCCGCCAGAATAGCAGCGGAAATCTTGGCGGAATCCGCAGCATCCTTGGCCATTTCTCCCGCTGTGGTGGCCACAGCCTTGGCCTTTTGGGTCAGATCATCAAAAAAGCTCATAGTGCTCTCCTTTCGGAACCAGCGGCCACCGCCGCAAGTCGAGGAATCGTTTTTTTCCATTATAGCTTGTTTGTCAAGGGACTGCAAGCAGATTTTCTGAAAGGCATGGCAAAATTATTTCTATGCTTTTGCCGCGCCCTGTGATAAAATAGAAAATAATAGTCCATTCCGCTAGGTACTGGAGGATATCGATATGGCAATCACATCGGAGTTTTATTTCCCTTCCAGCGATGGAAAGACATTGATCCACGTCAACCAATGGACTCCCACGGAGCATAAAATCGTGGGTGTGGTGCAGATCGCTCATGGCGTGGCGGAATATGGCGGACGGTACGCTCCTTTTGCCCGCTACCTCTGCGCTCATGGATATGTGGTGGTAGCCAACGACCATCTGGGTCACGGCAAGTCTGTCATCGAAGGATGCCCTATGGTCTATTTTGGAGAACAGGACGGCTGGCAGCATGTAGTGGATGATATGGAGGAACTGCGCCGCCGCACCGCCAAGGTGTTTCCCGGTAAGTCCTATTTCCTCTTCGGCCATTCCATGGGCTCTTTTCTCTCCCGTACCCATCTGATCCGCTATCCCGGCGTTCTGGACGGCTGTGTCCTCTGCGGCACGGGCCACCAGTCCCAGGCACTGATTGCCGGCGGCAAGCTCATTGCTGACCGGGAGATCCGCCGTTTGGGGAAACGATCTTTCAGTGTCCGGGCAGATAAGCTGGCATTCGGAGCCTATAACCACCATTTTGATCCGGCCCGGACCAAGTTCGACTGGATCTCCGCCAACGAGGCCAATGTGGATGCCTATATTGCGGACCCTCTCTGCGGCGGGGATACCACTTTGGGCCTCTTCCGGGATATGCTGGATGGCCTGAGCATTATCACTAAGCAGTCTAATATCAACAAGATGGATAAAGAGCTGCCTGTATTCTTTATTGCCGGAGACAAGGACCCGGTGGGAGACATGGGCAAAGGCGTGGAGAAAGCCTTCCGCTGCTTTAAAAAGGCGGGGCTGCGGGATGTGACCATGAAGCTCTACCACGATCTGCGCCATGAGATCCTCAATGAGAGCGGCAAGCAGTATGTCTATCGGGACGTACTGGATTGGCTGGAGGCCCGGACCTGACGGACCAGGGCGGGCAGGGATAGAAGCTCGGTGTCATGCCAGCGATGCAGCACGGCGATACTGAGGGCCCCGTCCGCCGTAAGGAGAAGCCAGACCCAGGCGGACAGTTCCGGTGCCGCTGCTTCCGCCAGTACCGCCAGGCCCGGCTGGAACAGCTTCAGGCCCAGAGCAGACAGGATCCCCCAGGCTGCTGTAAACCGCAGGCAAACCCGGCCCCGCAGGTTCAGCGGTTCTCCGGCATAGTCCCAAAAGCGCACGGAAAGCAGTGTATCATAAAGCCAGTGGACCAGATATTCCGCTCCGGTGCAGATCAGCCCCCCTGCCGCCGCCATAGCCAGAAAAGGCCAGTGGGGCGGAATCAGTGCCGCGGCAGCTGTCATGGCCAGGCCGTATACGGGGCACAAAGGCAGCAGAAGGAAGCATCTTCGTACCTGTTTTGTGGCATGGGTGGCGGCGGCATAGATCTTTTCCAGGCAGAAGCCGATAAAACTGTACACAATAAAAAACCAGAACCAGAGCTGCATAGGCGCTCCTCCTTTCCCCTATGGAGGTAGCTTACCCTCTTGTGCGGCGGATATACGAAGGAGGTGGCCTCTTGCAGGATTCCTGGGAGGCGTTGGAGCGGGAATGTGCCGCTTGCCGGGAGTGTGCACTGCATCAGACCCGGAAAAACGTAGTATTCGGGGTAGGAAACCCTCAGGCAGAGATCATGCTGGTGGGAGAGGGCCCGGGCGCCAACGAGGATGCCACCGGCATCCCTTTTGTGGGCCGGGCAGGTCAATTGCTGGATGATATGCTGGCCATTATTGGCCTGAATCGGGACAATGTCTATATCTGCAATATCGTCAAGTGCCGTCCCCCGGGAAACCGGGATCCGCTGAATGTAGAGCAGGACGCCTGTATTGGCTACCTGCGCCGGCAAATGGCCCTGATCCAGCCCAAGATTCTGGTATGCTTGGGCAGGATTGCCGCCATGCGGTTGATTGACGACAAATTCCGTATTACCAGGGACCATGGGCAGTGGTATGACGTGGGCGGCATTCGGATGACCGCCATTTACCATCCGGCCGCCCTGCTGCGGGACCCTGGCCGGCGGCCGGAGACCTTTGATGACCTTAAGTCTATTGAGCGGGAGGTCATACGGATATGCACCCGGACGGAGCTTTCCCGGCCCTGGCTGGTGTAAGCAGCTCCTTGTCGAATTATCTAAAATGGGCGACGAAAATTCGTCGTCCATTTTCCATGGCCTGCCCTTGTGGCAAAATACAAGATGTAGTATACTAGGTTAGATTTGAATTCTATGGTGTGGGGAGGAAGTATGGCTAAAATTGGCTTTGACAATCAAAAATATCTGGAGACGCAGTCCGCCCATATTCGGGAACGGATCAAGAAATTCGGCGGAAAGCTGTATCTGGAATTTGGCGGGAAGCTGTTTGACGATTACCATGCGTCCCGGGTACTGCCAGGCTTTGAGCCGGACAGTAAGATCCGGATGCTGCAGCAGCTGAAGGACGACGTAGAGATCGTGGTGACCATCTGCGCCTGCGATATTGAGAAGAACAAGGTCCGGGGTGATCTGGGGATCCCCTATGAGGAGGATGTGCTGCGGCTCATTGATATCTTCCGGGGCATGGACCTGTATGTGGGCAGCGTGGTGGTTACCCAGTACAACGGCCAGTCGGCGGCGGACGCCTTCCTCAAGCGTCTCAACGCTCTGGGCGTGCGGACCTACCGCCACTACCCCATTGCCGGCTATCCCCACAATATCGACGTCATTGTCAGCGAGGAAGGCTATGGCCGCAACGAGTATATCGAGACCACCCATCCTCTGGTGGTGGTTACGGCCCCCGGTCCCGGCAGCGGCAAAATGGCTACCTGTCTCAGCCAGCTCTACCACGAGAACCGCCGGGGGATCAAGGCGGGCTACGCCAAGTTTGAGACCTTCCCCATCTGGAACCTGCCCCTCAAGCATCCGGTTAATCTGGCCTACGAGGCGGCTACTGCCGACCTCTCCGACGTCAATATGATCGATCCCTTCCATCTGGAGGCCTACGGCGTCACTACCGTCAATTACAACCGGGATGTGGAGGTGTTCCCCGTCCTGCGGACCATTTTCGAGAGCATCCTGGGCGAATGCCCCTATAAGTCTCCCACGGATATGGGCGTGAACATGGCAGGCAACTGCATTATCGACGACGAGGCCTGCCGGGAAGCGTCCTATATGGAGATCCTCCGCCGGTACTATACGGCCCTTACCGACCGGCTGCGGGGCAAGGCCGACGATGAGCTGGTGTTCAAGCTGGAGCTGCTGATGAAGCAGGCCGGTATCACCACTGATATTTTCCCCGCCGTGGCCGCTTCCCTCAAGCGGGAGGAGGAGACCGGCGGCCCTGCCGGGGCTATGGTATTGCCCGACGGGCAAGTAGTCACAGGCCGCACCAGTGATCTGCTGGGAGCCTCCGCGTCGCTGCTGCTCAATGCCCTCAAGCGGCTGGGCGGCATCAACCAGAGCCTGGATCTTATTTCCACCCAGGTGCTGGAGCCTATCTGCCGGCTGAAAACCGGGAGTCTGGGCCATAAGAATCCCCGGCTGCACAGCGACGAGGTGCTGATTGCCCTGTGCGTCAGCGCCCTCACCAACCCCATTGCTGCTCTGGCCCAGCAGCAGCTTCCCAAGCTCAAGGGCTGTGACGCCCACTTCACCGTGGTCCTCAGCGACGTAGATGAAAAGCTTTACCGCCGTTTGGGGATGCATGTGAGCAACGAACCCAAATATGAGCGGCCGCGGCTCTATTTCAAGTAAGCCGCCACCGGACGGGAAAGGCCGCGGGGACAAGCCCGCGGCCTTTCCATCCCATAAGAGAAAGGAATCACCACTATGGAAACCATCTCCCAGATTTTGGCCCGGGAACTCAATCAGCCTGTGGCCTATGTGGATAATGTTATCAAACTGCTGGATGAGGGAAACACCATTCCCTTTATTGCCCGTTACCGTAAAGAGCTCCATGGCTCCATGGATGACACCGCCCTGCGTACCCTGTATGACCGGCTCCAGTATCTTCGTGGCCTGGAGCAGCGCCGTCAGGAAGTGAAAAACGCTATCGAGGGCCAGGGAAAGCTGACAGAGGAGCTGTCTGCCGCCATTGACGCCGCCCAGACTCTGGCAGAGGTAGAGGACCTCTACCGGCCTTACAAGCAAAAACGTCGTACCCGGGCCACGGTGGCCCGTGAAAAGGGCTTGGAGCCCCTGGCGGCCCTTTTGTACGCCCAGGGGAAGGACTGCCCCGATCCTCTGACCGCAGCGGCGGACTATGTAGATCCGGAAAAAGGGGTGGAGACGGCGGAGGACGCCCTTCAGGGAGCCAGCGACATCATTGCCGAGGATATCTCAGATGATGCCGCTGTCCGCAAGGCCCTGCGGGCCCAGCTGATGCGCCAGGGATTTCTGACCTCTGCCGCTGCCCAAGAGGAGGACAGCGTCTACCGCCTGTACTACGACTTCCGCCAGCCCCTCTCCAAGCTCCAGAGCCACCAGATACTGGCCATCAACCGGGGAGAACGGGAGGGCTTTTTGAAAGTGGCCGTGGAAAATGACCGGGATGCTGCCCTGATTCTGCTGCGGCGGCAGGTGGTGCATCCCGGCAGCCCGGCCATGGCCTTTGTTCGGGCCGCCGCCGAGGATAGCTACGACCAGCTGCTCTACCCCTCCCTGGAGCGGGAGATCCGCACCGCCCTCACTGACGAGGCCAGCGAAGGGGCCATCGGTCAGTTTGCTTTGAATCTCCGGCCCCTCCTCATGCAGCCTCCGGTGAAGGGCCATGTGACCATGGGCCTGGACCCCGGCTACCGTATGGGCTGCAAGGTGGCGGTGGTGGATGCCACCGGCAAGGTGCTGGATACCGCTGTGGTGTACCCCACCCATGGGGAGCGGCAGAAAAAGGAGGCCATTGACAAGCTTGCAAAGCTGATTCGTACCCACGGCGTTACCCATATTGCCATCGGCAACGGCACCGCCTCCCGGGAGACGGAGCAGATGGCCGTGGAGCTGATCCATCAGGTAGGCGGTGTCAGCTACATGATTGTCAGCGAGGCCGGGGCCTCGGTGTACTCTGCCTCCCCCCTGGCAGCGGAGGAGTTTCCTCAGTTCGATGTGAACCTCCGCTCGGCGGTGTCTATCGCCCGGCGGCTCCAGGATCCCCTGGCGGAGCTGGTGAAGATCGACCCCAAGGCTATCGGCGTGGGGCAGTATCAGCACGATATGCCTCCCAAGCGGCTGGATGAGGCGCTCAGCGGCGTGGTGGAGGACTGCGTCAACGCAGTGGGGGTGGATGTGAATACTGCCTCCTCTTCGCTGTTGCGGCAGGTGGCAGGACTTACCGCCACCACGGCTAAAAATATTGTCAAATACCGGGAGGATAACGGCCCCTTTACCGCCCGCAAGCAGCTGCTCAAGGTGCCGAAGCTGGGTCCCAAGGCCTATGAACAGTGCGCTGGCTTCCTGCGGGTGCCGGAGAGCAAGGCGGTGCTGGACAACACTGCCGTCCACCCGGAGAGCTACGCCGCGGCGGAGCGACTGCTGGAGCTGACCGGCTACACCATGGCCGACGTGGCGGCAGGACAGCTGGCAGGCCTGGATGGCCGGATCCGGGAGAAGGGAGCAGAGGCCCTGGCAGAGGCCTGCGGCGTGGGCGTGCCCACTCTGCTGGACGTAGCCAAGGAGCTGCAAAAGCCTGGCCGGGATCCCCGGGATGAGCTGCCCCCACCCATTCTTCGTACCGACGTGCTGGAGATCAAGGATCTCAAACCTGGCATGATCCTCACCGGCACCGTGCGCAATGTCATTGACTTTGGCGTGTTTGTTGACATCGGCGTCCATCAGGATGGCTTGGTTCACATCTCCCAGGTCAGTAAAAAGTTTATCCGTCACCCCTCTGAGGCTGTATCCGTAGGGGACGTAGTACAGGTGATGGTACTGGAGGCAGATGAAAAGAAAAAGCGGATTTCCCTGTCCATGAAACAGGTACCCCAGGGAGCCGCTCAGACGGAGCAGTAAAGAAGGCACCAAAATTTGTATCATTTACGAAAACTTCACCACTTTCCTGGTTCTTATGCTATACTTGATACAAATAAAATAACGTCCTGCGCCAATTGGGCGCGGCGGGTATTCGAGGATGATAGTATGAGCGAATTTGTGCGGTTCGAGCATGTCAAAAAAACGTACCACGTGGGCGAGGTGGATATTCAGGCTCTTCAGGACGCCACATTTACCGTTGGTAAGGGGGAGCTGTGCGTTATTGTGGGCCCCAGTGGCGCCGGTAAAACCACCCTGCTGAACATTCTCGGTGGCATGGACACTCTGACAGAGGGAAAGATCTTTTTGGGAGACAGTGAGGTTTCCGCCTATAATACCCGGCAGTTAACCACTTACCGCCGCTACGATATCGGCTTTGTGTTTCAGTTTTACAATCTGGTGCCCAATCTGACTGCCCTGGAAAATGTGGAACTGGCGGCGCAGATCTGCAAGGATCCTCTGGACGCGGCTGAGGTTCTGAAATCTGTGGGGTTGGAGAAACGTATGGCCAACTTCCCCGCCCAGCTTTCCGGCGGTGAGCAGCAGCGGGTGGCGATTGCCCGTGCTCTGGCCAAGAATCCCAAGCTGCTGCTGTGTGACGAGCCTACCGGCGCATTGGACTATGCCACCGGCAAGGCTATTTTGAAGCTGCTTCAGGATATGAGCCGGCAAAAGGGCATGACGGTCATTATTATCACCCATAACAGCGCCCTTACGGCTATGGCGGATCGGGTGATCCGGGTGAAAAACGGTATGGTGGTCTCCGAGGAGATCAACACCAGCCCGGTTCCTGTGGAGGAGATCGAATGGTAAGGACGATGCTGAAGTCCTCCCTGCGGGAGATCCGCCAGAGTCTGGGCCGCTATCTGGCGATTCTTGCCATTGTAGGGTTGGGCGTGGGATTTTTTGCGGGGCTGCGGATGTCCCAGCCGGATATGATGGCCACCGGGGTGGCCTACCTCCGGGAGTACGGCCTCTATGATTTCCAGCTCATGTCCACTCTGGGCTTTACAGATGAGGACGTGGATGCCTTCTCCCAAATGGAGGGAATTACCTCTGCCGAAGGCTCTGTATATACGGATTTCCTTATGGAGCGGGAGGAAAACGAGGAAATCGTGATTACGGCCCGTTCCCTGACGGACACGGTAAACCACACAGAGCTGGTGGCCGGACGGATGCCGGAGGCCCCTAATGAGTGTGTCGGCGACGCCCGCTATTTCTCCGAGGCGGATCTGGGAATGACAGTAACGGTATCCCCCAACAACGATGAGGATACGCTGGACCTGATGGCCTATGACGGCTATACCCTGGTGGGCCTGGTTCGCTCCCCCTACTACCTCAACTATGAACGGGGAACCAGCTCCATTGGCAGCGGCAGTGTGGCAGGTTTTGTGTACATACCGCTGGATGGCTTTGATTTTGATGCCTATTACGAGGTTTATCTGTCTATTGACGATGTTGCTGACGCCTACTCCGAGGAATATGAGGCCCAAATTGATAGCCTGAAATCCCAGGTGGAGGATTTGACCGAGGAGCGGGCTCAGCTGCGCTATACCACGCTCTATGACGACGCCATGGCGGAAATTCAGGATGGTGAGCAGGAGCTCAGTGATGGCTGGGAAGAATACCGTACTGAAAAAGCGGATGCGGAGCAGGAACTGGCCGACGCGCATCAGGAACTGCTGGACGGCGAAAAGGAGTATGCCGACGGCCTCAAGGATTATGAGGACGGCAAGCAGCAGTATGAGGACGGCCTGAAAGAGTATGAGGACGGCCTGAAAACTCTGGAGGATTCCAAAGCGCAGCTGGAGGACGCGAAAGCGGAGCTGGACGATGCCAAGGCCCAGTTGGATGACGCCAAGGCGGAGCTGGAGGAGGGCGAAGCCTCCTATAACCAACTCAACACCTTGTACCAGTCAGCTGTGCAGCTGGCTAAGGCTACCAGCACCGGTACGCCCTCAGCTTTGATAAAGGCACTTCAGTCCGGAGCTTCCTCACAGTTGAACACCTCTGTTGACCAGGCCCTGAAGGCCCAGGGCAGCAGCCTGGAGGAATTTCTGGGAGGCTGGACCCAGGCGGAGGAGTCCATTGGGCAGCCTTTGACCCAGGAGTATCTGGACGGCCTGAGCGCTCAGCTGGAACAGGGGCGGGCGGACTACGAAGAGGGTCTTGCAGACTACGAGGCGGGCTATGCCAAATATGAAAAAGGCCGCCTGGAGTATGAGGACGGTCTCGCTCAGTCGGAAGATGCCAAGCAGGAACTGGCTGATGCGGAACAAGAGCTGCGGGACGCAGAGAAAGAGTTGGCTGACGCCCGACAGGAACTGGACGACGGCTGGGTAGAATATGAGGACGGCGTCAAAGAGGCGGATGAGGAATTTGCCGATGCCGAAGCAGAGCTTCTGGACGGTGAGAAAGAGCTGTCTGACGCCCGCCAGGAACTGGCGGATCTCAAAAATCCTACTACCTACGTCCTAACCCGGGAAGAAAACACCGGTTATGTTTGCTTCGATAATGATACCTCTATTGTGGCGGCTATTTCCGTAGTGTTTCCTGTGTTCTTCTTCCTGGTGGCGGCTCTGGTGTGTATGACCACCATGACCCGCATGGTGGATGAACAGCGCACCCAGATCGGCGTTTTGAAAGCCCTTGGATACAGTAACGGCCAGGTCATGGCCAAGTACCTCTTCTATTCTGGATCTGCCGCATTGGTCGGCAGTGTGGCGGGTTATGCTGCCGGTTCTTACTGGCTGCCCTGGATTATCTGGGAGATCTACGGCATTATCTATGGCTTTGCTCCCTTGACTTTCATCTTTGATCCCGCACTGGCCCTGGTTTCCTTTGCGGCGGCGCTCCTTTGCTCCATGGGGGCAACCTATCTCTCCTGCCGGGTGGAACTGTCCAAGGCGGCGGCGGATCTGATCCGGCCCAAGGCCCCCAAGGCAGGAAAACGGGTGTTCCTGGAGTACATTACCCCCTTGTGGCGGCGGCTGAGCTTCCTTCATAAGGTATCTATCCGCAATGTACTGCGCTACCGCAGCCGCCTGATCATGATGGTGCTGGGTATTGGCGGCTGTACGGCGCTGCTGGTCACCGGTTTTGGCCTGCGGGATTCCATCAAATCTGTGGTGGATGACCAATTCGCAGAGATTACCCTTTTTGATTACAACGTGTCTTTCCAGGATACCCAGACCGAAGAGACGGTTTCCGCCTATCTGGAGAACGTCGGCTGGGAACGGGAGAGCGCCCTTTTGGTCCATAACGGCAGCGTCAATGTGATTTCCGGAGACAAAAGCAAGTCTGTCAATCTGGTGGTTTCCTCCACCAACGATCTTGAGGGCTTCATTTCTCTCCACAGCGGCGAGAAGGCTATCGCCTATCCCGGTTCCGGGGAAGTGGTGGTCAACGCAGGCCTGGCGGAAAACATGGGGCTGGCGGTAGGCGACCAGGTGGAGCTGCGGGACGATGATCTTGGAAGCCTGACGGCCACCGTTTCGGCTATCTGTGATAACTACGTATTTAACTACGTCTACGTCTCTCCGGATACCTATCTGGAGCAGCAGGGAACAGAGCCGGAATACAAAAACCTCTATCTTCTGGCCCATGAGGGTGAAGATCCCTACCAGGAGGGGGCTCTGCTGGCCGAAGATGACGGAGTGAGCAACGTGGCCGTCAACGAGGCCACCCGCAGCCAGGTAGATAACATGCTTACCCGGATGGATTACATTGTCCTTGTGGTAGTGGTCTGTGCCGGCGCATTGGCCTTTATTGTGCTCTACAATCTGACCAACATCAATATTACCGAGCGGATCCGGGAAATTGCCACCATCGAGGTTCTGGGATTCTATCAGAATGAGGTAGCTTCCTATGTATTCCGGGAGATTTTCATACTATCCGCTTTGGGCAGCCTGGTGGGATTGGCCATGGGCAAAGCCCTGCATGCCTTTGTCATGGCACAGGTACAGATCGACTCCATGTTCTTCCCCTGCTGGATTGCCTGGCAGAGCTACGGCTATGCTCTGGTACTGACCCTTGTATTTACCCTGGTGATCTTCCTGGCTCTGAAGCCCAAACTGCGGAAGATCGATATGGCGGAATCTCTGAAGTCTATTGAATAATAATCCGCAACAGAAGACGCCGGGCCGTTCAGGCCCGGCGTTTCCTGTTGCTATACCCGGAGATTTGCCGGTATACAACGAAATAAAAAGCCGGACCATCTTTTGGGACGGCCCGGCTGAGAAATGGAATGTGGCAGTTAGTTACGGGTGGAAACCTTTCTGGCCTCCCATTTGGTGACACAAACGGAGCAGGCGATGTCGCCGGTAACGTTGAGGCAGGTGCGGCCCATATCGAAGAGGCGATCTACCGCCACAATAAGACCGATATAATCCACCGGCAGGCCGATGGCTTCCAGAACCATAGCCAGCATCACCATGCCTGCGCCGGATACACCAGCGGTTCCTATGGAGGCCAGGGTGGCAGTGACCACCACCAATACCATCTGTCCCAGGGTCAGCTGGATGTTGGCGCAGGCGGCCAGAAAGACGGTGGCTACGCACTGGTAAATAGCGGTACCATCCATATTGACCGTGGAGCCCAGGGGCAGTACAAAGGCGGCAATGTCCTTATCCGCCTCCAGCTCATCGGCGCACTCCTTGGACACCGGCAGGGAGGCGGCGGAAGAGGTGGAGGTAAAGGCGAACATCATGGCCGGAAAAGCCTTGGCAAAAAATCTGGCAGGACTTATACCGGCAAAGACTTTGGCGGAGAAGGAATATACCACCACAGCATGGACAATATAACCCAGGTAGGCACACAGCAGAACCAGAGCTAGGGAGCCCAGGATCTCCGCTCCCTGGGTAGCCACCACCCAAGACATGTATGTAAACACACCAATGGGAGCCAGAGAGATAACAAAGGCCATGAGTTTGTTGATCACCTCATTGAAGGAGGTAACGATGTCCCGGGCCAGGCGTCCCTTTTCACCGGCAGCCATAATCGAACCGCCGAAAAACAGGGCAATGACGATGACCTGGAGCATGTTTGCACTGCTGAAAGCCGTCCACATGTTGGAGGGGAAGATGTTCACGATGGTAGACATGAAGCCTTCGTAAGCCGGAGGTTCATAGGTGGCGCTTCCCAGCTCCCCGGAAAGATCGGGGAAGAGGCCTGCACCGTTGAAGATGCTGGCAAAAGCAAGGCCAATAACGCAGGCAATGGCAGTGGTTACCAGGAAGTAAGCCACTGTTTTCCAGCCTACAGAACCTACCTTCTTCATATCATCCATGGACAGGATACCGTCGATCATGGACAGGAGAACCACAGGTACGACAATGAATTTCAGAAGGTTGACAAAAATGTCGCCAAAGGGCTTGAGGTAGTCTTTGGTAAAGTTGTCGCCGCCGGGTACAAAGTACAGGAGCAACCCCAGTATGATACCGGCGACCAGTGCAATAAAGATCTGAACTGGCAGGCTCAACTTTTTCTTCATACGCTGCTCTCTCCTTTCAAATTGTTGGGAAGATCCCATTCCCTGATATCATATTATATCGTGATTATAAAATATGCATAATCAATTTCCGATTTATATGTGCTAGTTTGACATATTTGCCAATATTAGCCTTGCTGCACGTTTAGCCGCATGTCGCTCATTTCCTGTACAAAATGAGAGCAATTGAGCACAACATGGAGAAATTCACAAAATCAGGCTGGGTTGAAGAGGCAAATATTATCACATCTGTTACTTGCAGAAAACAGGGAAGCACCCCTATAATGGTCGTAATATGACGAAGGGAGAGCTGTCGGTATGAAGGGTTACACTGTTTACCGTTTCATGTTTAAAAGTCCTAGTCTTCGTTTCCTTATCCGGTGACCTGTCACCGGCATTTTTTTGCCCATTCAAGCCACCGATAGGGTACAATGTGTGTGAAAGAGAGGAAGAAAATCATGAACCATGAGCAAAACGCCCCCATTTATGACGCGCGGCAATTGGGCGTGCCCAAGATGATGATTTTGGGGTTGCAGCATATGTTTGCCATGTTTGGCGCCACGGTGCTGGTCCCTATTCTGGTCCAGGGCTATGGTCTGCCGCTGAATATCCAGACAACGCTGTTCTTTGCCGGTTTCGGTACCCTGTTTTTCCACGTCTGCGCCAAGATGAAGGTTCCCGCGTTCCTGGGTTCCTCCTTTGCATTCCTGGGCGGTTTCCAGGCCATGGCAGAAATGAGCTCCGGCAAGTATGCCACCATGGAACCTGCTGAAAAGCTCCAGTACGCTGTGGGCGGCATCGTGGTGGCGGGCCTCCTCTATGTGATCCTGGCCGCTATTATAAAGGCGGTGGGCGTGAAGAAGGTCATGCGCTTCCTGCCTCCTGTGGTAACAGGCCCCATTATCATCCTCATCGGCCTGAACCTGGCTCCCTCCGCAGTAAACAACGCTTCCACCTGCTGGTGGCTGGCAGTGGTGGCCATGGCCATCATTGTGGCGGCCAACATCTGGGGCAAAGGCATGATCAAAATTATCCCCATTCTTCTGGGCGTGGTGGGCTCTTATATTGTGGCGGTTATTGCCAACGCCTTTGGCGCAACCGTTATCACAGACGCTGCTACCGGCGCTACCGGCCCCATGCTGAACTTCGGCGCTCTGGAGGGCGTGAGCCTGCTGGGCTTCCAGCCCTTCGTCACCGACTTCACCGGTTCTGTTGCCAAGTTTGACCTCACCGGCATTCTGGTTATGGCGCCTATTGCCATTGCCGCCATGATGGAGCATATCGGAGATATGTCCGCCATCTCTGCCACTGTGGGCAAGAAGTTTATCGAAGATCCCGGCCTCCACCGCACCCTTATCGGCGATGGTATCGCAACCTCTCTCTCCGCCCTTTTCGGCGGCCCCGCCAATACCACCTATGGTGAGAACACCGGCGTTCTGGTTCTCAGCCGGGTCTATGATCCCCGTGTGATCCGTCTGGCAGCGGTGTATGCCATTGTGCTGTCCTTCTCTCCCGCTTTTGCCGTGGTGGTCAACACCATCCCTGCGGCCATCATCGGCGGTGTCAGCTTCATCCTCTACGGCATGATCTCCGCCATCGGTGTGCGCAACGTTGTGGAAAACCGGGTGGATTTCACTAACAGCCGTAACCTCATCATTGCGGCCATCATTCTGGTGTGCGGCCTGGGCTTCTCCGGCGGCCTCACCTTCACCATCGGCGAGGCCCATGTGACCCTTACCAGCCTGGCCATTGCTGCCATCGCTGGTATTGTCCTCAATGCCATTCTCCCCGGTAAGGACTACGAGTTCGGTTCTGATGTGACCCAGGGTCGTTCCGGGGACTTCGGCCGGTATTAATTACTTCTCCGCCTGCAAATAAGCGCCAGGGGCGCGGCCAATTGGCCGCGCCCCTGTTCTATTTCCTCTTTGTACCGGTTACAGCGTGAAATGGAACGCCACACCAGTTTTTGTATTTTCCGCAGCACATTTGCCGCCGTGGAGATCAATGATCCGCTTGGCAATGGCCAGTCCCAGGCCGGTACCGCCGCCGGAGCGGGCTTCGTCCACCCGGTAGAAGGTATCCCACACCTTGTCCAGGACCTCCTGGGAAAGGGGCGGGCAATCGTTGGCCACGGTGAAGGTGGTGCCCCGGTGGTCCCGGGTGATGGAAACGGTGATATTGCCCCCCGGTGAAGTGTACTTTACCGCATTGGTAGCAAAATTCTCCACCACCTGACCAATGCGCCCCTCGTCAGCGGTCACCATACTGCTCTCCGGAAAGTCATAGGTAAGGTGCAGCTCCTTGGCCTTCAGTGCCATTTCCAGCCGCTCAAAGACAGACCTCGCCACCTCTTCCAGGGAAAACTGGTCTCGGGCCAGCTTCACTTTTCCTGCCTCCAGACGGCTGAGATCCAGCATTTCCAGCACCATGGCATCCATCCGCTCTGTCTCCGAGAGGATCACGTCGATATATTTGTCCCGCTTATCCTCGGCGATATGCTCCTTCAGGCCTTCGGCATAGCTGTGGACCACCGCCAGAGGCGTTTTCAGCTCATGAGCGATGTGGGAGGTCATCTGCCGGCGGTTTTCCTCCGCCGTCCTGGCGTAGGTCAAGGCGGTATTCAGCCGGGTAATCTCATTGGCCCGCATCTGCAGGAGGTCCCGCTGGGCCTCCTGGCCCGCCCGGACCGCCTCCGCCTCC
This sequence comes from Oscillospiraceae bacterium, assembly GCA_017887695.1. Classification (GTDB taxonomy): domain Bacteria; phylum Bacillota; class Clostridia; order Oscillospirales; family Oscillospiraceae; genus Pelethomonas. Next base: position 25,253 of record JAGHHM010000041.1, read on the forward strand.
CGCCAGAGGCCCCGGTCTTTCTGCCACTTCTCACCCTCCGGCAGGGACTGGGCCAGATCCTCTGCCGTCAGCTCCAGCGGATCGACAAGCCGCCATACCATCATCTGCCGCACTGCCCAGGCCAGGGCCGCCGCCAGCAGCAGCGTGACCAGATAGATGGGCCACAGCTCCCGGAGGGCGGTGACCCAGGGAGAACAGACCACCACACTGACGATGTAGTAATGGAGCTCCGGGGCCTCTCCCTCATAGGCCTCCGGCCCGTAGTAGTAGGCGTCGAAATAGGTCTCCCCGTCCACGCTGGTGCAGTAGCTCACGCTGGGGAGGACCAGGTCCAGCCCCTCGTACCGGGCCAGCACCTGCTGTCCTGCCGCCAGCTCCGGCCCCAGATTCCGGAGCAGGGAGGTGAAGCCGTAGTAGGTATTCTGGTCGTAGTCAAACACCACATTGTCCTGCCGCCAGCACACATCAAACCAGTCGGTGTAGAGGGTAATGGCCTCCCCGGGGAGTGCCGCCTCCGGGTCCTTGTAGAGAAGCTGCCAGGCAAGCCCCGCCTCCTCCACCACCTGGGCGACAGTGAAGCTGCCGCTGCCCCGGGCAAAGAGGGCGTCCCGGAAATCATTATAGGCGACGTACTCGATGGTCCGGGGGGTGAAGGTCACGCCGTCAAAGGTGCCGGTAAAGCGGAGGGCGGCGGCGTCCAAGGTTAGGGAGCCGTCCTGGAGGATCTCCTGCCCCGCCTCTGTGAGGTGGCTGCGGTCAAAGAGGCACCGGGCTTTTTGGTGGGAGCGCTCCGCCCCGGCCAGCCAGTCCGCCTCAGTGAGATACTCGAAAAAGAAGAAGTCCTCCCAGCTCCGCCAGAGCAGATTTCCCTGGGCGTCGAATACCGCGGCGGCGGAAAAAACCTCCTTGGCCTCCTGCCGGGGGAGGAAGTTCCCCTCATTCTCCGTGGCGGTAGTGTGAAAGGTGGAGAGACTCTGGGCCTCGTTGGCATCCGCCATGGCGGACCAGAAGAGGTTGTTTTCATAGTTTTCGTGCTGAGCGTCCAGGCCCTTCCCCCACCAGTGGGAGAGGTTACGGACGTTGAGGGTGCCGGCAAAGTCGCCATAGGAATCCAGGTACCGCCTGGCGGCATACTCGGCGGTGACGGAGGTGAGGCAGAACATCCCCAC
>JAGHHM010000042.1 GCA_017887695.1 Oscillospiraceae bacterium
ACTATCTGCGGCTGTGTTCTGATGATGATCCTGACCAAACTGGCCAGAACCAAAAATATTGGCTGGCTGCGCGAGTGGGCATTTGCTATCGCAATGTTCTCTGGTATGATCATCGGTTCCGTTTGGAGTACTATGTAAGGGGAGGATAAGAAATTATGGATAAGAAATCTTACTATTCTGAAACTTATATGCCCGGAATTATCAAGTGGGGCAAGATCACTATGCTGCTGGGCATTATCACAATGTTCCTTCCGGCACTGGTGTTTTCCGCTGTATTCGGCTATTGGCCTCCCCTCTCCGCTATCCTTACCGGCACCCTGGCCCAGATCAGTGTAAGCGGTGCTTTCTATGTCGTTGAGCCTATCTCCTACTTCCCTATTCTGGGCATCCCCGGCACCTACATGACCTTCCTCTCCGGAAACACTTCCAATATGCGTCTCCCCTGCTCTTCCGTAGCACAGGAAGCCGCCGGCGTGGAATTCGGCTCCAGACAGGGAACCATCATCTCCACCATCGGCATCGGCGTTTCCATTATCGTCAACATCATTATCCTGACCATCGGCGCTGTCGGCAGCAATGCTATCCTTGCCATTCTGCCTGAATCCGTCACTACCGCCCTCAACTTCCTGCTGCCCGCCCTCTTCGGCGCTGTCTTTGGTCAGTTCGCTGTTTCCCGCCCCAAGCTGGCTGTTGTCTCCATCGTTATCGTTTTTGCTATCAACTGGCTCAGCAAGAACGGCTACCTCGCCTTCCTGGGCGGTTTCTCCGGCAGTGTTGTCATTCTGGTGGCGGTATTCGGCTCCATCTTCGCTGGCCGGCTGATCTACAAGAAGGAACTGGCTGATGACACAGATGAGCAGGTGAAATAATATGATCTCTAGAGAACGTTTGCAGACACGGTTCCTGGAAATGATCCAGGTTTCCAGCCCCTCCAAAAAGGAAAAGGACATGGTGGAATGGCTGGAGCGCTACTTTACTGAGCGCGGCATTTCCTTCCGTACCGACGAGGCCGGTCAGGGGTATGGCGGCAACGGCAAAAACCTCGTTGCCCACATTCCCGGCACACTGCCCGGCGACCCTATCGGCTTTATGGCCCACACGGATCAGATTGAGCCCTGCGATAACATTCACGCTATTGTAGAAGGCGATATCATTCGTACCGACGGAACCACTACCCTGGGCGGCGACGATAAAGGCGGTATCACCGCCATTCTGGAAGCCGTTGAGGATCTTCTGGAAACGAAGGCTCCTCACCGGGATCTCTATCTGGTCTTTTCCTGCTCGGAAGAGATCAGCATGCAGGGTACCAAGCACATGGATCTGGACATGCTGCCCTGCAAGGATCTTGTCGTTCCGGACGCCACCGGGAACACCGGCGTCATCGCCTATAAAGCCCCTGCCATGGAGGCCATTCGTGCCACCTTCCACGGGAAAAAGGCCCACGCCGGCATTGAGCCCGAAAAGGGCATCAACGCCATTGTCGCCGCGGCCAAAGCCATCAGCGCCATGCATATCGGCCGACTGTCCCCGGAGACTACCTCCAATATTGGTCGGATCGAGGGCGGCGATGCCACCAACGTGGTGACCGATTCCGTATACTTTACGGCTGAGATTCGCTCCCACAGCATGGATGTCCTCCACGACGAGGTCGCCTACATGGAGCAGTGCTGCCGCAAGGCTGCGGAGGAAATGGGGGCCACTGTGGACTTCTGCCACGAGCTTTCCTATCCCACCCTGAACGTTCCTCTGGACAGCAATCTCGTACGGATGACGGTCAAGGCCATGGAAGATGAGGGCGTCACCCCCAATTGCATGATTATTGGCGGCGGAAGCGACGCCAACATTTTGGCCGGTCACGGGTATCGCAGCGTGATCCTGGGACTGGGCATGCGGGATGTCCATACCGTTGACGAATCTCTTGATATGAGCGAAGTACTGAAATGCACAAAGGTCATGCGTCGCATGATGAGCATGTTGGAGACAGATTTACTATGATTGACAAGCAAACATTAAAGCTCCGCTGCAGCGAGGCTATTGATCAAAACCGTGAAGCTATTCTCGCCTTTGCTGACGACATTTACCGTCACCCCGAGATGGGCTACCATGAATTCCGTTCCACCGAGAAAATGAAAGAAGTCTTTCAGCAGCTCGGTTTGGCCGTGGAGGACGGCATTGCCTATACGGGCTGCTCCGCCAAGGCCGGCCGCGAGGACGGCCCGGTGGTCGCAATTATGGGTGAACTCGACAGTTTAAACTGTCCGGATCACCCCGACTGTGATGCCAACGGCAACGTCCACTCCTGCGGTCACCACGCCCAGCTGGCATATCTCTACGGCTGCGCCGTGGGCCTTGTCCAGTCCGGGGTGCTTCCCAGCCTGGACGGCGCTGTCAAATTTATCGCCATCCCTGCTGAGGAATACGTGGATGCGGACTACCGCAGCGGCCTGGTTGCTCAGGGAAAAATCAAATACTACGGCGGCAAGCAGGAATACCTCCTCCGCGGTGGTATGGATGATGTGGACATGGTTCTCCAGTCCCATCTTATCAACACCCAGAGCAAAGACATTGTCTGCTGCCTGGATACGGACTGTGATGGTTTTATCGGAAAAAGCGTTCGCTTTATTGGCCGCGCCGCACACGCAGGGTTTGCCCCTTCTGAAGGTATCAATGCCCTGAACATGGCACAGCTGGCCCTCAACGGCATTCACACTCTGCGGGAGACCTTCCGGGATGAGGACAAGGTCCGCGTCAGCGCCATTATCACCAAATGCGGTGAAATGGTAAATACCGTCCCCGCTGAGGCTGAGATGCAGCTGATGGTCCGCGCCGCCAGTCTTGACGCCATGCTGGATTCTTCCAGAAAAGTGGATCGGGCACTGAAGGCCGGCGCACTGGCCATTGGCGGAAAAGTAGAAATCCAGAATCAGATCGGCTATCTTCCCCTACACTCCAGTCGGGAGCTGACTGCCGTATACAAGGAGAATGTTAAAAATTACCTGGGATGCACAGACAGCGCTTTTATTCCTCAGTATGTAAGCGCCGGTTCCACTGACCTGGGAGATATTTCCCACATCGTCCCCTGTATGCATATCTGGACCGGAGGAATTTCCGGTGCGCTTCACGCCAGCGATTTCAAAGTGACCGACCAGGAGGCTGCCTTTATCCTCCCTGCCAAAATGATGGCTATGACGGTGATCGATCTGCTCTTTGACAAGGCCGGCTGCGCTAAGGCTGTAATGGATGCTTTCCACCCTGTTTTCACGAAAGAAGAATACCTTGCATTTCTCCGGGAGCATTCCGGGCTTGATTTCTTCGACGGTTCTACGCTATAATAAATGCAGTCCCGAATGCTATCGCAAGGTAGGATTCGGGATTGCTTTTTACATGATGAATCATGAGGTGTATACAGTGAAAATCGGCATCATCGGCCCTAAGAGTTCCTGCGAAAGTATTGCCAGGGATTTGCATTATATTGACCCCTCTGTGGAGGTCCGCTGCTATGTACGGGAGCAGGTTTCCGCCTGCGCAGAGGTATACCCTGACTGTGAGCGGGAATGTGACGCGGTATTGTTTACAGGCCGTGCGGTCGAAAGCTATGTAAAGAGTAATTGCAAGATAGCAAAGCCTACGGCCTCCGTAGCCCGTTCCGCAGTTGCAGTTGCCCGGGCATTTTTGTCCATGCAGAAGCAAAATCTAAACTTCGACTCCCTGAGCATCGATATTGTAGAGCCTCAGGTAATTGAAGACGTTTTGGACGCCTTTCAGATTCTGGCAAAAAATATATATTCCTACCCCACTCCAGAGGATATTGAGGAAGAGCACTATGTTCGCTGGCATAAAGGACTGCAGGACGAAGGCTACACCGCCGTTGCCCTCACTTCCCTGAAATGGGTTTTCCAGCAGCTGCTGGAAGATGGCTATCAGGCAATTTATATGGGGCCGACGCGCAACACAACCCGTCTTGCTCTGGAACGCCTGAAAGCCGACTTTGCCATTAACCGCGCTGAACAGGCACAGATTGCCGCAGAGGTACTGCAGCTGCGGAATACTCAGATCTTGGAGGAGAACTACTACTCCGGCATGATCGAACAAGCAGACATCTATAAAAGCATCATCCGGTACAGCAAAGAACTACAGGCCGCTGTTTTCCAGGAAAGCCGATGGGAATATATTATCTATGCCAATGCCGGCATACTGCTGGAACGACGCAGTTTGCGGCTGCTCACGGAACTTCAGAAGCAAGTCCGCAGTAAGGGCCTTAGCCTGAGCTCCGGAATCGGCATTGGCGTCACCGCTTACCAGGCTGATATCAACGCGAGAAAAGCTCTTCGCTGTGCTTTGAATAAGGCCAATCCGGAGGATCTCTACTGCATTGATGAAAATAACGAACTGAGAGGCCCCCTCTTTCGCGAAAATGAACTGCGCTATCAACTGATCTCAAATGATCCAAAGGTGGCAGAGCTGGCTGAAAAAACCGGATTATCGCCCGCTTCCATTCTGAAGCTGCGCGCCGTTATTGATATGCGGCACAGCGATGTTTTTGATGCTCACGATGTGGCCGATTGTCTTGAGGTCACTACCCGCAGTGCTCGGCGTATCATGAGCCGCCTTATTGAGGCTGGCTGCGGCGAAGTATATTCAAAGGAGAATTCTTCCAATCGAGGCCGCCCGAAATCTCTGGTCCGTATTCATTTAGGCAACTCTCCCGACATAGCCAATCCCACAGTCTCATAAAATAACGCTGATATTGCGAAAAAGCATACCGTACTGCTGTCCAATGCAGCAGGCAGGCGGGGCCTCCCATGAAGGGAGGCCCCGCCTGATTTTTATTCTTCACAGGCACAAAGCAGTCATGCCGTTGGGAATATATACCTCGGCAAAACTATTTTTTCTTCTGCAAATTTCACTTTTAATAAAGTTGTTTGATGATAGCGACACATTTATCGATGCCAAGGGTTCCACTGTTGAGAGTAATATCATAATTCTGGGCATGCCCCCACTTCATATCCGTATAAAACCGGTAGTAGGCTGCACGGCGTTTATCTTTGTCCTTCAGGCGCTGCTCAGGGGATACGTCCCGCTCTCCGTATTCCTTTACGATCCGTTCCGCCCTAAAGCTCAGATCTGCATGGACAAAGACCTTCAGGCAGTCTGCTTTATCCCGGAGAATATAGTCGGCACACCGGCCTACAATCACGCAAGGCCCCTTTTCAGCCAACTCGGTAATGATCTTATATTGTATTTCCCAAAGATAATCTGCATTGTTGGGGCCGGCCCCTCTGTGTGAAAATGCGGAAGCCAGAAATCCGCCTGGGGCATACTCCCCGGCATCCTTTATATAGTTCTCATCAAAGCCGCTTTCCTCTGCAATTTTCTGGAGCAATTCACTGTCATAGCACGGAATTCCCAGCTCTTCCGCTACTTTCTTGCCAATGGTACGCCCACCGCTGCCAAACTCTCGACTGATCGTAATGACTCTGTTTTGCATGTCAAAAACCTCCTTCTTGTTCTAGCCCCTCTGGGGGTTATTTGGTTGCTTCGGAAATGCTCTTAAGCTGCTTCCTCTCATAGATCAGGAAGCCAACCGACAGCAGGAAAGCCAGGCCGTCAGCCACAGGGCCCGTCCACAGCACACCGACCACGCCCAGGAATCGCGGCAGCAGGATGATGGTAGGCACGTAGAAAATGATCTGACGGGCCAAGGACAGAAGCGCTGACTTGATCGGCTTGCCGACTGCCTGAAGATATACAGCTACTACCGTCTGGAAACCGGTCAGGGGACACAGCAGCAGGAAAATACGGAAGGCCATAACCGCAAACTCATTATACAGCCCTTCTTCCGAACCAAACAGGGACACAACACCCATAGGTGCAAACTGGAAGAACAAGAATGCAATAACTGCTATGATTTCTGAGACAACAAGAGCAATATCCAGGGCCTTTTTCACTCGCTTGAAATCTTTGGCACCATAATTGAAGCCGATAATAGACTGAGTACCTACGGCAATACCTACCAGGATCGAAATAAGGATTTGATTTACCTTCATGACAATGCCGGTAGCCGCCATGGGGATCTCTGATCCGTAAATGGACATGGCACCGTAGGAAACCAGCAGGTTGTTGCTCAGCGCCATAACAATGGTAATAGCAAACTGGGTAATGAAACTGCTGATGCCAAGGCTAAGTACTGTGGCACAGGTCTTTGCGTGTATCCGGAAAGCAGTGCTGTCAATACGGAAGGTCTTGAAGCGGAACAGATAACAAACCGCCATAATGAATGTCGCCACCTGGCCAATTACCGTAGCAATGGCAGCGCTCCGCACACCCATATGGAATACAAAAATGAACACAGGGTCCAGGATGGTGTTGATCACCGCCCCCAGAGCCATGGACAGCATGGCATACTTGGGACTGCCGTCAGCCCGGATCATGGAATTGACTGCACCCGGTATCATCATAAAAGGAAGCCCGAAGCCAATAATGGTACCGTACTCCAGCGCATAGTCCCGCAGCACATCTGTGGCACCGAAGATGGTCAAGATAGGATCAATAAACACCAGGAACGCTGCCGCCAGCACAATGCTGACTACGGTCACCATAACGATGGCGTTACCTACCCCCCGTTTGGCGCTGGCAGTATCCCCTGCTCCCAGTTTCAAGCTGAGATAGGTAGCGGCACCATCGCCAATCATCAGGCATAACGCCAGCGCTACAATGGTAATGGGAAACACAGCATTGGTGGCGCCATTACCAAGATAGCCCACGCCCCAGCCAATGAAGATCTGATCTACAATGTTATATAGGGAGTTTACCAGCAGTGAAATAACACAGGGAATCGCAAATTTTGCAATCAAACGGCCGATTGGTTCGGTTCCAAAGGGGCTTTTTGCTTCTGATACGGTTTTTTCCATGTTTTCATTCTCTCCTTATTAAGTAACTAGTTACCTATTTGGGCAAAAAGGCAGGCAGCACGTCCGAGTGGTTTCCTCGGCGCACTGCCTGGGGAATTCAGTTTTCCTGCCGGAAGGACCTTTACTCCACGTCAATGTTCTTCAAAAGCATATCCATCAGCTGAAGTAAGGTTGCCTTTTGTTCCTCCGTAAAGTTCTCGCACAGCTCGGATAGAACCTCCTCATCTTGGGCCAGAATCATTTTATGGATCCCGGTTGACTTCTCCGTACAGGTGATCTTCTTATACCGTCTGTCCTTTGCGCTGGGAACACATTGGATAAATCCCTTGCTTTCCAGCCGCTGCAGCAGCTTGGTCATTGCCGGATGGGTAACATGTTCAATCCGTTCCAAATCGTTTTGGTGGATTTCTGTTTCTCCCGCTGCCTCCAGACGGCTGACAGATCCCAACACACGAAGCTGAACGGATGTCAGCCCCATAGCGCTGGCCTTTTCATCCATTCTTTTGCGGAAAGCCCGATTGATAATCGCAATTTTCAGACCGAACGGCATCATATCCGGCATCATCCCATTCCTTGATAATAAGTAACCAATTACCTATTATATGTATTTTTTTACTTTTGTCAAGAGCAACCGTCAGATAACTACCCTGGTTCAAAAGCACCGGCATAGCGCTGACAATAAGTCTGATTATGCAGGCAGCTCTCTTCTCTCCTGCTATCCCGCGCTTGGCAGGCCACTTAGATGATTAGGGGTTTGCTGCTGCCTGGGAACTCAAAATATTCCCATCCACAGAAATCGTCACTACCTGCAGCGGGATTTCTTTGCCGCTGCGCAGCAGAGCGTTTTTCGCCGCCGCTTCCAGTCCGCCGCAGCAGGGTACTTCCATGCGTACGACGGTTACGCTCTGCACATCATTGTTTCCCATGATGGCCGCCAGTTTCTCGCTATAATCCACGCTGTCCAGCTTAGGGCAACCGATGAGGGTAATCTTCCCTGCCATAAATTCCTGGTGCAGATTAGCATAAGCAAAGGCGGTACAATCGGCAGCAATCAGCAGATGAGCACCCCGGAAATACGGGGCATTTACCGGAACCAGCTTGATCTGGCAGGGCCACTGGCCCAGCTGAGAGGGCAGCTCCGCCGCCACCGGAGGTTTTCCGGTCTGACGGTCAAAGCGATGCATCTGATGACCGGGGCAGCCGCCGTGAGCGGACACCCCGCCGCAGGGCTCTTTCTGCTTCCGTTTATTTTCCTGTACAGCCTTTTCGTCATAGGCTGCCGCTTCCCGTTCCACAAAGGTAATAGCGCCTGTGGGGCAAGCAGGCAGGCAGTCCCCCAGGCCGTCGCAATAATCATCTCGCAGCAGCCTGGCCTTCCCATTTACCATCCCAATAGCTCCTTCATGGCAGGCCGCCGCACATGCGCCGCAGCCGTTGCAGGCCTCTTCATCTATCTGAATAATTTTCCGAATCATGACAATCTCCTTTTCTTTAACTTGAAGGGATGATCAGAGCATACTATAATCAAAAAGAAAAGTCTGTTGTTATAACAACAAAAGGAGAAATAATAGGTATGCTGCTGTCTGATACCCAGCTGTTTTGTGGAATAGAAGAAGAGGACATCTCCTCTCTGCTGCAATGTTTGGCGGCCGTAAAGCGGACATATAAGAAAGGAGAAGTAATTATTTCGGAGGGAACCATCACCGAAAGTATTGGCATTGTGCTGTCAGGCATGGCCGTCATATCCTACGGAGACATCTGGGGCAGCAACAGCATTCTGGGATACGTTTCCCCGGGGGCTGTCTTTGCTGAGGTGTACGCCTGCCTGCCGGGAGAACCGCTTTTGATCTCCGTATCCGCCACAGAGAATACTGCTGTCCTCTTTATGAATGTGGGGCGGATCCTGTCTACCTGCACCAACAGCTGTCCTTTTCATGCAAAGCTTGTGCGGAACCTACTCACGGTATGCGCTCATAGAAGCTTGCAGCTCTCTCAACGGATCCTGCATACCAGCTCCAAATCAATTCGCGGCAGGCTGATGTCCTATTTATCCGAGCGTGCCAAGCGGTCCGGAAGTCATTCCTTTCAAATTCCATACAATCGGCAGCAGTTGGCCGATTATTTGGGCGTGGACAGAAGCGCTATGTGTCATGAACTCTCCAAAATGCAAAAAGAAGGAATGATTTGTTATAAGAAAAATCATTTCCTGCTGAAAACTCCTGATGTATTTGAAACCGCTCCTTCCCCGTTCTGATGCCCCAGAACAACAGCAAGCCAGGTGAAAACCCGGCTTGCTGTTGTTTGTTGCTGCATGCAATTGTCATCCGTCCGTCAACCATCACGGCCAGGGGGCGACAAGTTACAGATTATAATAGCGGGCAAACTCTGCGGGATGGGGGATCTGCGCCATCTCAGCACATTCCCGCCGCTTGCCTGCGATAAAGTTCCGGATCAATGTCTCAGGGAACACGCCGCCTTTAGTTAGATAGTCATGATCCTGCTCCAGCGCGTCCAGAGCAGCCTCCAGGGATGTGGGCAAGCCCTGGAGCTTGGCCTTCTCATGGTCAGAGAGTGTATACAGGTTCACATCGTAGGGACCCCAGCCATTCTCATGAGGATCAATCTGGTTCTCAATGCCATCCAAGCCTGCCATCAGCAGCGCTGCGTAGCAGAAATAAGGATTACAGGTAGCATCCGGGTTCCGCAGTTCAAAGCGGCGCAGTTCCGGCGTCTTGGCATAGGCGGGAATGCGGATCACCGCGCTGCGATTGCTGGTGGCATAACCTACGGTAACAGGTGCCTCAAACCCTGGCACCAGACGCTTGAAGGAGTTGGTACTGGGGTTGGTAATGGCGCAGAGAGAATGGATGTGCTTGAGGAGTCCGCCCATAAAATAATGGGCCTCCCTGCTCAAATGCGCATAACCGTCGTCATCAGAAAACACAGGTTTTCCATCCTTCAGCAGCAGCATATGGACATGCATGCCGCTGCCCGCTTCTCCATAAACGGGCTTGGGCATCAAGGTAGCACTCAAACCGTACTTTTGCGCGGTATTATGGATGATATACTTGATCATCATGGTAGCATCCGCCATTTTTGACATCTCTCCCAGCTTGGGTTCGATCTCAAACTGGCCGGCGCCGCCTACCTCCGGATGGTGATACTTTACCGGAATGCCAGCCTCCTCTATGAGCATACACATTTCGCTGCGGCATTCGTAGGTGCGGTCCAGAGGCTTGGCAATGTGATAATGGCCCTGACGGGGAACAATGGTCCCAGTACCGCTGACGCCACTGTTCCAATGGGCCTGCTGGGCATCAATGGTCATGCCGATGGCATTAGGCCGTACGTCCCAGGTCACGTTGTCAAAAAGGTAGAACTCAAACTCCGGCAGGATCAGCATTGTATCAGCCACACCTGTGCGGCGCATATACGCCTCCGCCGCCAAGACAATATTCCGCGGATACTGGGACAACGGCCGGTTATGAGGGTAGTCAATCAACATGGCATTACCGGTCATGGAGAGCGTGGGAATATCGCAGAAAGGATCCACCTGGGCGGTCTCCGGATCCGGGATAAAGACCATGTCGCTCTTTTCCACCACTGCATAGCCATAGTTGGAGGCATCAAATCCAATGCCTTCTGTGATGGTGGATTCGGTGAAATTCCGGGCCGGAATGGTCACATGGCGATATTGCCCGTTGATGTCCACCATTTTGAAATCAACCATCTGGATATTTTCTTCCTGGATACGTCTGATGATGTCCTTTGCTGTTGTGGCCATATTTTTTACCTCACTTCTTTTCAAGCAGTACGTCACACCCAACTGCCGCCCCGATAAGCTTTGTCTAAATCAACCAGGAGAAGCGCTGATTACAGCTATAAAGCCAGCAAATTAACTATGGTTGTTATCTTAGCAAACATTTCCCCCAGCGTCAAACATTTTATTTGATCAAAAAAGCCGCGCCACAGTCAAGCGGCGCGGCTTCGTCTTATGCATGGAATCAATCTTTGCGGCGGCACAGGCAATACTGAAAGGGCTTCAGCTGCCGAGTACTGCACAGGCCCCTTTCCCCGGTAATAAGGTCCTCAAATTCCCCTTCCATGGCATCCATATGGATGCTCTGGGGCTCACCGGAGAAATTAAAGAGGCAGGTCAGCGTCTCCCCTTCCGTCTTGCGCACTAAGGCCAGCACCTGACGGTTAGCGGTATCCCAGGTGGTAACCCAGGCATCCGGGCCAAAGCAGCTGTCCTTGGCACGCAGCTTTTCCAGTTGGCGGAGGCCATCCCAAAGCCTCTGCTGAACGGTACCAGGCTGTGAACGCAATGCTGCATTTTCCCAATTGAAACGGGTACGGTGCAGGTTGCGGCTGTCCTCCCGCCGGGCCGGATCGTCGTGGTAATCATAGCCATTCAACTGACCAATCTCATCTCCGCTGGACAGCATGGGGAAACCAGCCATACACATCATGGCGGCATGCATCATGAGATCTCGCTGGATGCCCATGGACACCTGGCTTTCATCTCCCTCATACAGTCCTTTTTCAATACCGCAGAGGCTGGCAGTGGTACCGCAAGTCCGGGCGTCCTGGGTAACAGGGCTGTAATTATACCGCTCTCCCCGGGCGAAGCTGCCGGGAAAACTTCCCTCAAAAAATTCATAGAGATATTTTTTATGGGTTACAGGATCCATACCGATGGTCTTACCAAACTCCTCATTAAGGCCCCAGCCAATGTCGTCGTGGCAGCGCAGGTAATTGACGAAGCAGCAGTGGGACGGCAGGCTGTGAAGATCATCCAGCTGCCGCTTGAGCTGACGAACATCTGCGCTGGCCAGCGCGCTCCACTGAGTGGCCATTGTGGAAGCATTGTAAAGCAGATGACACTCCGGCTTTTCCACTGTTCCAAAATAGGGAGCCAATTCCCGGGGAGCCATCACCACCTCTCCCTTCAGGATCACTGCGGGACAGACCGTCTCGATAATCAGGCGGATCATCCGCATAATGGTATGGACCTTGGGCAGGTTACGGCAGGTTGTTCCGATTTCCTTCCACAGATAGGGTACCGCGTCAATGCGCAGAATCTCCACCCCCAGATTGGCCAGATGAAGCATGCTGCCCACCATATCATTGAACACCGCTGGGTTGCGATAGTTCAGATCCCACTGGTAGGGATGGAAGGAGGAGCAGACATACTTATGCATCTCCTCTTGATAAATGAAACTGCCCGGCGCGGTCTCCGGGAACACATCGGGGATGGTCTTTTCCATCTCCCGGGGAATATCCGGGGTGTCAAAGCAAATGTAGCGGTCAATATACTCCTGCTCCCCTGCTTTGGCCCGCATGGCCCAGGGATGGGTGTCCGCCGTATGGTTGATCACAAAGTCCAGGCACAAGCTCATACCCCGGCGGCGCATGGCGGCAGTGAGGCGGCTGAGGTCCTCATTGGTGCCAATGGACGGATCCACCTGGTTAAAGTCCTCCACCGCATAGCCTCCGTCATTGTCGGGGTGAGGCATCTTCAGAAGCGGCATCAAATGCAAATACGTAATTCCCTGCTCTGTGAGATAATCCAACCGCTCTTCCAGCCCGGAAAGGTTTCCCGCAAAAAGATCGGTATACATGGTCATTCCCAGCATCTTTCCTGAACGGAACCATGTGGGATCCTTTTCTCTCTTGGCATCCAGCCGCCGCAAGCTCTGGCCACGCTGGCCATAGGCCTCTGCCATCCGCTGGAGAAGTTCCTCCAGCCGGTCCCGCTGGTCATACAGCTCCATATACAGCCATTCCAGCTCATCCCGCCGCTCCTGCAGGCGGCGTGCAAACGCACTGATCATGATTGTCCCCCTCCTGTTATGCATTAAATATCCATTGCTCCACACCCGGAGCCTTTCCGCTGCCCATTTTCTGCTGATAAAAGGGTCTTCTGTCAGGCAGTCAAAGCAGCCGGCAGCATCATGCATAAAAACATCTTTCTTTATCTGTTGGTTTCTGGTGAAATATATGATATAATATTATAAATTTCAGATTGGCAGCTACACTGGAAAAGCGGAGGTGACACGGTGAACGAGCTCTCCTTTTCTATCTTTCCCAATGAAAATTTTCTGGACCTGCGCCTGTATCAATACGGCTGGGAGCAGTGCGCTCCCCTCCACTCCTTCGGTCCCTTTGTCCGCAACCATTTTCTGCTCCACTATGTGATTTCTGGGCAGGGTTTCCTGGATTCCACGGCTCCGGACGGGGTGACACACCGCTATGACTTATCGGCGGATCAGGGATTTCTCATCTGCCCAGGTCAGGTCAACACCTATTGTGCGGACAAGGAACAACCTTGGAAATATGTATGGCTGGAGTTTGACGGCCTGCGTGTGACAGAGTATCTCACCTATGCCGGCCTGGATGTCTCCCACCCCATCTATATTCCCCAGACCCTTGCCCAAGGGCAGGCCGTGCGGGACACCATGCTCTATATTGCCAACCACTCCAAGGCCTCCACCCTCCATCTGATTGGGCACCTCTTCTTGTTCCTGGACGGCTTGGTTCAGTCCTCCTCCACCCGGCGCACCGCCTCCGGCGGCCAGCTGCGGGATTTTTATATCCAGGAAGCCATCACTTACATGGAGCAAAATTATCAACGGGATTTGACGGTAGAAGAGTTGGCCGATGTGTGTAAGCTCAACCGCAGCTATTTCAGTAAGCTCTTCAAAGAAACCATGGGCTGTCCCCCCCAGGAATTTCTGATCCGCATGCGGCTGTCCAAAGCTACGGAGCTGATGAAAACCAGCCGTTCCTCCATCGGTGACATTGCCCAGCTGTGCGGCTATCCCAACCAGCTTCATTTCTCCCGGGCCTTCAAAAAGCGTTATGGAATATCTCCCCGGGAATGGCGCATTGAAAACCAGATTCACGCAAAAGGCTGACTGCTATTGGCAGTCAGCCTTTTTCCTGCCCGTTACTCCGCCTCCAGGCACAATTGCAGAGACTGATAGTCCCCTTTGAACATCGGCAGCGCATAGCCTGCCGCCATCAGCACATCGCCGGGATAGCTCTCCTCCCCGTTGACCCGATAGCACAGATGGGGATCCAGCCCCTTCAGCCGCAGTGTCAAAAACGGCGGTGCAGCACAGGTAGTACCAGTAACCAGAGAAACCAGAGCCCGCCGTTTATCCTGGGAAACATGGGCCCAGGCGGTATATGCGGCATCGCCAAAAGGACTGCTGAGGCGGTAATAGTCACCTTCCGCCACCAAGTCCCAGCACTCCTTGTACCGCTGAACCTGCCGGGCAATCACCTCTTTTTCCTCCGCAGTGGTGCGGCTGAGATCCATCTCGTAGCCAAATACACCGGACATCGCCACCACGCCCCGGGTTTCCAAAGGCGTCATGCGATGATTGATCTCGTTAGGCACAGCGGAAACATGGGCCCCTACTGTGGAGGCCGGATAGCAGAAGGACGTACCATACTGAATGCGCAGGCGATCCACAGCGTCCGTGTTATCGCTGCACCAGATCTGGGGAGTATAGTAAAGCATTCCGCCATCAAACCGTCCTCCGCCGCCGCTGCACCCTTCGATGAGGATGTGGGGATAATCCCGGTGGAAGCTTTCCAGCATCTCGTAAACGCCCAGGACATAGCGGTGATAGAGCTCGCCTTGCCTGTCCGCAGGCAAAGCGGCGGACCACACCTCAGAGAGACTACGGTTCATATCCCACTTGAGATAGGTGATATTGGCACTGGAAAGCACCTTTCCCAGTTCACCGTAAATATAATCCCTGACCTCCTGCCGGGAGAAATCCAGTACCAGCTGGCTGCGGCCACGGGTATAGGCACGGTTGGGCGCACACAAAGCCCAATCCGGATGCTCCGCGTACAGCTGGCTGTCCTCACTGACCATCTCCGGTTCGATCCACAGACCAAACTGCATCCCCAGTGCGTTGATTCGGTCCGCCAAGGCGCTCAGGCCGCCGGGAAGCTTCTCCTGATTCACCCACCAATCTCCCAGGCCACCCCGGTCATTACTGCGCTTTCCAAACCATCCGTCATCCAGCACGAACAGTTCAATCCCCATGGAAGCGGCTTCCTGGGCCAGCTTCATCAGCTTTTCAGCGTCGAAGTCAAAGTAGGTCGCTTCCCAGCTGTTCACCAGCACAGGCTTACGGCCCACCACAGCATCCCGGACCAGCCGTTCCCGGATCGCCCGATGGAAGCAGTGGGTCATTCCTGCAAAGCCCTGGGGTGAGCAGACCAAGGCCGCCTCCGGCGTGGTAAAGCTCTCACCAGGCGCCAGATTATACCGGAAATGGTAGGGATGGATTCCCATAACCAGCCGTGCGTCCTCAAACTGAGCACGCTCCACCGCCGCCTCAAAGTTGCCGCTGTACAGCAGCATGGCTCCATAGCACAAGCCATGGTCCTCTCCGGCATCCTGCTGGCACAGCATCACAAAGGGATTATGCTGATGGCTGGAAGTACCACGGATGCTGCCCACGCTCTGGACGCCAGGCCGCAGGGCAGCTCGGTTGAAGCCCCGCTCCATGGCATGGCGCCCGTCAAAAGTGATAAGATCCAGGTCAGCCCGCTGGAAATCCAGGCACAGGGATGCGGCCCGGCACAGGCCAATCGTTTCCTCGCCCCGGTTTACAATCCGAACAGCACGGGTGATAAGGTCATAGTCTGCAAAAACTCCGTAGTACAGCTCTACTGTTACATGGGCCGCAGCATCCTCGAGAAACAGGACCAGGGTCTCTCCCCCATCGCCGTGGAACGCCGGCAGCCCTTCCAGCGCATATTTTCTCTCTCGCTGCTCATAGCCGGCATACCGCAGATCCGCAATATGACTCCCGTCGGCCAGCTCCAGTTCCAGGGAGGGCAATCTGAAATCTCCCACGCCGCAGGTAGAATACTCCTGGGGCAACGTATCCAGTGAATATGTGCGGCAATGGCCGGCTTCGCTGGGGTTGGGAGAAAATCCCCGGTCCGCCCGGCGAATCAAATAGGATAGATCGGCATCCGTTACCCGGGCGCCATAATAGGTATGCAGCAATACCCCATACTGATCCACCTTCATCTGATAGGTAGTATTACGGGTATGCAGAGTAAAGGTATTGTTTGCCTTGTTGTAAATGATCATGGAGAAATCCTCTCAGAAGAAAAAATATGGCTGGGGCAATTTTAAAGGATTTTCCGGCGCGATGCAATAGCGTGGCCAAAAAAGGCCCCATCCTCTGTGCAAAGGGGCAGCCCCGGCGTCGGCGCGCCGATACCGGGGCTGTCAAAATGCGGAAATGGCTTGCGGTTATTTGCCGCCGGTCATGGCCACGCCCTCAATGAACTGACGCTGGAAGAACATATAGAGCACCACCATGGGCAGCATAGCCAGAAGGCTTCCGGCCATCAGCACCGGGAAGTTGGTGGAAAACTGACCACGCAGGGTGGCAAGACCGGAGGACAATGTCATCATGTTCAGATCAGAGTTTACCACCAGCGGCCACATCAGGTCACTGTACGCAAACACTGCTGTGAACACGCACAGGGCGGCCACCGAAGAGGAGGTCAGGGGAAACATGATTTTGGTAAATGTCTGCCACTGGTTGCAGCCATCCAGATAGGCAGCTTCCCCAATCTCATCAGGAATGCCCATATAGGCCTGGCGCAGGAAGAAGGTTCCAAAGGCGCTGACAATACCCGGGAATACCAGGGCAAAGATGGTATTGGCCATTCCCAGCTTGGCTACCATCTGATACTGGGGGATAATGAAAATCTGGCTGGGCAGCATCATCTGAATAAGGACAATAGAGAACAGGATATTCTTTCCCTTGAACTTGAGCTTTGCAAAGGCATAGCCCGCCATGGAGCTGAAGGCCACAGCGCACACCACCCGGAAGAGGATCATAAGACCGGTGTTGATGTACATATTCAGGAAAGGCAAGCTCTTAATGGCCTCTACAAAGTTATCCAGCATCAGCTGAGCAGGGAAAATCGTGGGCGGAATCTGCATACTCTCAGACACAGTCTTTGAGCTGGTAAGAATCATCCATACAAAGGGGAAGATCATCACCACAGAGCCCAGGATCAGAAAGAAATATGTCAGGAAGGTGGACGTCCGCTTGGACTGTCCCATTGAATTGGTCTTCATCACACGTCCTCCTTAAATCTCGTAGTTGACCCACTTCTTCTGGCCGATAAACTGGATGATGGTCACAATACCGATCAGCAGCACGGTCCAGATGACGATGGCAGAGCCGTAGCCACGGCTGCCCGCCACGAAGGATTCACGGTAGAAGAGGTACATCAGGCTCTGCACGCTGGTGAGGGCGGGGTTGGTATCCTCCACCATCATGTAGATGAGGTCATAGACCTTCATGGAGGCCATCAGGCGCATGATGAGCACCACGAACAGGGTAGGCGAAACCATGGGAAGGGTGATGCGGAAAAACTGGGTGATCTTACTGGCTCCGTCAATGGAGGCAGCCTCATAGTAGGATTTGGAAATATTCTGCAGACCTGCCAGCAGCAGCACCGCATCGTAGCCGATGGCACTCCAGATAGCTACGATGGCGCAGGCAATCATGACCACCTTGGAGTCCGTAATCCAACTGATGTGGGTGCCGAGGATCTGGTTGAGGATACCGTACTCGCTGTTAAAAATCCACCGCCAGACCATGGTTACCGCAGCAGGGGCACAGATCATGGGCAGGAAGAACACGGAACGGAAAAAGCCCTTGCCCTTGATCTTGGCATTGAGGAGGATCGCTACCAGCAGGGACAAAAACAGCCCCACAGGCACCGTCAGAATGCAGAAATAAGCGGTGTTCCAGGTAGCCTTCCAGAAGTCCGCATCCTGAAACATATTGATGTAGTTTTCAAAGCCAATGAACTTATAGTGGCCAAAGCCCAGGTGCTCACAAAAGCTGGCATACAGCGTCTGAATAAAGGGCCACACATTAAGGATCAGAAGGCCGATGATCGTAGGCGCCACCATGAACCAGCCCCAGTTTTGCTCCCGCCGGGCAGCAACGGAAAGCCGGATTGCCTTTTTACGCATGTCTTACCCCTCCTCTCAAGCATCAGCCAATTTCTTGGCAGTTTCAGTATTGATAAGTTCCTGGATGCTATCCAGGCCGGTGTCAATGTCCACCGTGCCGTTATAGATACTGGTCATGATATCCACTACACCGCTCTTCCACTTGGGACGGGCAGCGTTATTGACATACTGCACGCAGTAGTCAAACTGGCTCATAATGGCTTCCAGATCCATCTGGTAGTCAAACTTACCAAAGGCACTGATCCATGTTTCCTCCAGGCCCTCATAGGCGGGGATGGCAGCGCCGGACTCGCCCTGAATCCGCTGGGCTTCCTCACCGGCAAAGAAGGTAAGCACATCCAAAGCAATCTCCAGGTTCTTCCCGTGGGCACCGGTAGCATAGGTCAAGCCATTGGAAATGGTGGCACGGCCATCACCGCTGACCGGATTGGGAGCGGCAGGCAGCACCGCGATATCCCACTTACCTACCATATCGGGATAGTTGTTCATCTCAGAGAGCAGGTTCCAGCTGCCCTCCAGGAACATGGCTCCCTTCTCCGAGAAGAAGGCAGTGCCGGGACTGGTCTCGGCAAAATAGGCCTGATCAGGACACCAGTCATAGTCCTGGAGGCCAACATAATACTTCACAGCTTCCCGGGTAGCCTCCTGGTCAAAGCCACCTTTGGTCTTGTCCTCAGTAAGAATGCATCCGCCGTTCTGATAGACAAAGTTGTGGTAGCCCAACTGCTCGTCGTTATAGGCCATGTAGCCGTAGTTTCCCGTGGCGTCATAGATAGCCTGGGAGGCGGACTCCAGGTCATCCCAGGTCCAGGTTTCGTCGGGATAAGCTACTCCGGCAGCATCAAACATCTCCTTGTTGTATACAAGGCAGATATTGTCCTTGTCCTTGGGCACCCCGTACATCCGCCCATCGGAGCCAGTGGCATTGCTGATGGAGATGTCGCTGTAATGTTCCTCATAGGGGAAAAGGTCGGTAACGTCGGCCAGCATGCCGAATTCAGAATAGTACAGGATCTGGTCGGTATGCATCCAGAACAGGTCCGGCATGGTATTGCTTTCGGCGGCAGCCTCCAGCTTGGTCCAATACTCGCTCCAGCTGGTCACCTGCACCTCGATGACCACGTCGGGGTTCTGTGCGGTGTAGGCGTCACACATAGCCTGCATACCGTCACGCTGGGCTACGTCCCAGATCTGAAACGTAAGGTGGGTTTTGCCGTCGGAGGCGCCGCACCCACTCAGAGTCAGCAGCAGCACCAGGGCCAACGCTGCTGCCAGGATACCAGGTTTCCTTTTCATAACTCCACTCCTCTGTTGCATTTTCCTGCCGTATCCCTGAAAAGGCAGGATCTTTATAGAAAAAATATAATCCCTGTCCGACAAATTTGTAAATAGACTAGCACATACGAAATATACCCAAATGCTATAAGCATCCGATTTTGTGCATATTATGTGACATCCTGGTATATTTTTAGTATTTTCGTTTAAAATTCACAGATAAGTTTCATTTTCTTTGTTTGTTCCGACCAAAATAAAGTTCCATTCGTTACTATCATTTCCCTATGTGCACTTCAGGATTTTTTTTATCGCTTTGGGTAATATAGCTTTATGTGTAATCCTTTCTGCCAGCGCAGCAGCTCTGAGGCGTTTTCACTATTGAAACCGCCATCCAGTCATGGTAGACTGACCTTATCATCACTGCCCCTTTCCCCGTATGGGGCGCGAAAGGAGTGTGCCTGTGTTTTTTCGCAATGATTTTCAGGAGCCGCCGCCGGACACGGATCAGGCGCCCCCGGAAAAGACCGGCGCAGCCCGTTTCTTTGAAATTCTCCAGGGGGAGTGCGGCAACCTTATAAAGATAAACCTTTTCTTTCTGCTCACCTGTCTCCCCCTGATCACCATTCCTCCCGCTGTCCGGGCTCTGAATCAGGTGGTGCGCTCCATGGTGGTGGATCAGTCTGTACATGGTTTCAGTGATTACTGGTCTGCCTTCCGACAGCATGCAGGGCAGGCATATGCCTCTTTCTTCCTGGTAGCTGCTCCCCTGCTTCTTTCAGGTTACGGCGCTTGGTTCTATCTGCGTTACGCTGGGGAGAACCCTTTGCTGTTCCTCCCCTTCATGTTTTGTTCCACGGTGTTCCTGGTAACACTTCTGGCTTCTACCTATTTGTACGGAATCCTTTCTACCGGCACAGATTTTCGTTCTTCCCTGCGCCTGTCCCTGACACTTGGTGTGGGACGCCCCCTCCGTGCCCTTCTGGCGGCTGTTTTCTGCTATGGATTGATTCTGGCAGCAGTTCTGGCGTTTCCGCTGAGCCTGATCTATCTTCTGCTCATCGGATTCTCTCTTCCCTGCCTTTTGGGCCACTTCTTTACCCGTACAGTTATCCGGCAATATTGCGGCAACAGTCGCCCCACTTAAAATATGTTTTACTTCTACCGGTATCATCCGGTTTTGTCTGAAGACTGCCTTGCGCTGCAGTAATCTATACCATCTATGTATCAGGGAAGGAGCTTACTATGTCATTTGAAGAAATGTTCTCCAAAGCAAAGGATCTGCTGGCCAAAGCTGATGCCAGCGGCATTCGCGAGCATCTGGCGTACCAATTCAATATAACGGGAGAAGCCAACGGCATTTTCTATGTAGAGGTAAAGGACGGCGCGATTTTTGTAGAGCCTTATGAATACCACGACCGCGACGCTATGTTTACCTGCTCCGCCGACACCCTTTTTAAAATTGCCAGCGGGAAATCAGATCCAGTTGCAGCTGTTTTTATGGGCAAGCTGAAGGTAGAGGGAAATATTGACAAAGCACTTAAGCTGAAGGAATTGATTCCCTCCAAGTAAGCCACCAGATATTATTACTATAAACCGCAGAAAAAAGTCCTCTGAAATCATGGATTTCAGAGGACTTTTTATTACTTTTTCGCTCTTTCAGCTTCATGCGAAAGGCTGCAATCCACCATTTCCTTCTATTTGAAGCATCTAAAATATACCGCTTGTGGGCTCTGTATCACTCTTTCAGCAGCTGTTCCTTCCGCTCCAACGTAAAGCCCTGTCCCCGCACCTCTTTGATTTGGGTGACTGTAATAAAAGCACCCGGATCGATAGACTGGATCAACTCCTTGGCCGCATACAGTTTTCGGGGAGGAATCACGCAGAGCACGCCCTTTTGCTGCTGCTGGGCACAGCCAGTCTCCACCATCATCATCGTTACGCCTGCATTGAGCGTCACCAAAAGCTTTTGCCGAATCAGCTCAAATTGGCTGGAAATAACAAAGATCTGAATCTGGGACTGGCCCAGCAGCATAACCCGGTTAAGAGTGATGGTCTCCACCACCAGCAATACAATTCCATATAAAATCTGTTCCGAATCAGAAAACAGAGCCTGTCCTCCCAGAATTAAGAAATCTGTCAGATAAACAAATACAGAGACCGGCAGATGGAACCATTTGTGCAGAACCAGGTTCAGAACATCTGTTCCACCTGTGGACGCACCCACACGCATTACCATTCCCACAGAAATCCCTACCAGTCCTCCCGCCAAAAGTGCGGCAAGCAGCACATTATCTGTCAGAGAGGTAATCCCCGGAATCCTCTGCATAAACCCCAGCAGCACAGGGTAAAGCAATGAGCTGCCTATTGTCGTCAGCAAGAACTTCTTCCCCAGCACAATATATCCCAGCAGCAAAGCCAGAAGATTCAAAACCAGTACGTTCACCGCCACATCTGTATGCAGAAAACGGCCGATCAAGATGCCGATACCCGTGGCACCTCCGGTGATAATCCCATGTGGCATAATAAAAGCCGCAATTGCAAAAGCCAGCATACTGTTTCCCAGCAAAATACTGACACAGGTCCACAGAAAATCCCGCAAGCCTTTTCTTCCGTTCTTCAAAGCCATTGTCCTCTTCTCCTTGAAATTTATACGGTTTGAATCTGACATTCCTATCCTATTATAAAAGCGTCAGGAGCTTCTTTGCAATAGGGACAGCACAGTTCATCCTAAATTCATCTCATTTGTGCGGAGTTTTAGGCTGCCCGAGGGCTGCAAAGAAGTCCTAAGGCAATACCGCACAGAAAAGTAGGCGCGATACTGCCAGAAGTGATATAATAAGACCATGGATAAACAGATGACAATGTCTGCGCTTAGTGATGAGTTGGCGCAGGTACGGACAAAGAAGAAA
>JAGHHM010000043.1 GCA_017887695.1 Oscillospiraceae bacterium
CATATCAGTATATTCCCGAACTGCGGATAACAGCTTGCAGAGATTGCGATAGAAGAGGAGAATAGAGGCCTATGTATACTCAGGAAGTAACCATCAATAACGAGGTCGGTTTGCACGCGAGACCTGCCACCTATTTCATCCGCAAGGCCAACGAGTTCAAAAGCGGTATCTGGGTTGAGAAGGACGAGCGCCGTGTCAACGCCAAGAGCCTGCTGGGCGTCCTGTCCCTGGGCATTGTCAAGGGTACTACCATTACCCTGATCGCCGATGGTTCCGATGAGAAGGAAGCTGTTGAAGCTCTGGCCGAGCTGGTTCGTTCCGGCGACTTTGGAGAATAATTGGACGGCGGATAGAAGACTGTTTCGGTAACACGAAGCAGTCTTTTTTCTTTTACAGAAAAAGGAGGCACCATGACCAAGGCCCAACTGCTGGAAAAGGCCAACAGCCTGCCCCTGGCTCCCGGCGTGTACCTGATGCACGGCGAAGACGGCACTGTCATCTATGTAGGCAAGGCGAAAAAACTGAAAAACCGGGTGAGCCAGTATTTTCAGGAGAACCGGGGCCACGATTTCAAGACCCAGACCATGGTCAGCCAGGTGGACGATTTTGAGACCATTATTGTCCGCACGGAGTTCGAGGCCCTGGTGCTGGAAAACGCTCTCATCAAGCAGTATATGCCCCGGTACAATATCCTCCTGAAGGATGATAAGGGCTACCCCTTTGTCCGGCTGACCCGGGAGACCTATCCTCGCTTTTCTATGGTCAGCCGGCCGGCGGCGGATGGGGCAAAATACTTTGGCCCCTATGGCGGGCGCTACGAGACCCGCTCCGCTCTGGACGCCATTGCCGCGGCCTTGAAGCTGCCTACCTGCAGCCGCCGTTTCCCACGGGATATCGGGAAGGAACGGCCCTGCCTCAATTACCATATGGGCCGCTGCGACGGCTTCTGCCGCTCCGCCATGACGGCGGAGGAGTACAACCGGCGGATCGACATGGCGGTGCAGCTGCTGGAGGGGAAAATTCGCTCCGTCACCGAGACGTTGATGGGAGAGATGGAGCAGGCGGCGGAGGAGCTGCGCTTTGAGGAGGCTGCCGCCCTCCGGGACCGGATCCAGGCCATCCGTGTCCTCAGCAAGCGCCAGAAGGTGATTGCCGGGGTCTGCGCCGATACCGATGTGTGGGGGCTGTACCTGGGGGCCAAGTGCTGTTACGCCATTCTCCATTATGAGGAGGGCCAGCTTACCGGCCGGGAGGCGGAGCTGTTTGCCGCCTCAGTGCTGGAGGACCGGGGGGAGATCCTCTCCGCCCTGCTGCTGCAATACTACGGCGGCCGACCGGCGGTGCCTAAGGAGATCTGCATTCCGGTGGAGATCGAGGATCGGGAGTCCCTGGAGCAGCTGCTGGCGGAAAAGGCGGGCCACAAGGTGACAGTGAAGGTTCCCCAGCGGGGAGAGCGGGCGGAGGTGCTGGCCATGGCGGAAACAAACGCCCGGGAGGAGGCAGAGCGCCAGACCACCAATACCGAGCGGGCTGACAAGACCATGGAGCTGCTGGGACGACTGCTGGATCTGGGGGAGACGCCCCAGTGGATGGAGTCCTATGACATCTCCAACACCGGTGGGGAGGATATTGTGGCTTCTATGGTGGTGTTTCACGGTTCACGACCTGCCAAGGACCGCTATCGCCGTTTCCGGGTCAAGTCCTTGGAGGGACGGCCCGACGACTATGCCTCCATGGAGGAGGTGCTCACCCGGCGGCTCCAACGGTACATGGAGGAGGACAAGAAGTTCATGCCCCTGCCGGACGTGTTCCTCATCGATGGCGGCGAGCAGCATGCCAAGGTGGCCCAGCGGGTGGTGGAGCACTTCTCCTTGGCCATCCCGGTGTTCGGCATGGTGAAGGATGACCGCCACCGGACAAGGGCCCTGGTGACGCCCCAGGGCCGGGAGATCGGCATACAGAACTATCAGGCGGTGTTTTCACTCATCGGCCGCATCCAGGAGGAGACCCACCGCTTTGCCATCACCTATAACCGTCAGAGCCACGGCAAAAGCGTCCGGGGCTCCACTCTGGACGCTATTCCAGGGGTGGGGGAGGCCCGGCGGGCGGCTCTGCTGCGGCACTTCAAGAGCCTGAAGGCCATCCGGGAGGCCACCTTGCCGGAGCTGGAGGCAGTGGTGCCCAGAAACGCCGCCCAGGCGGTATATACCCATTTTCACCCTCCGGAGGGGGAGGAATAAACGAGGAAGTCCCCGGCCATACGGCCGGGGGCTTCTTTTTTGTTCTTGTGGATGGAGGAATTTCTTCCACTGCTTTCAGTTTTTCGGTTTGGCTGTTGGGGGCGATTTCACTTTGTCTTCTTTTTTGATGAGAGAACGCTGTAACTGCTGAGGAATTCCCTCAGGCCACATGACGGCGCAGCCGGGCGGAAAGGACAAGAGCCAGAGCCACTTTGATCAGATCGGGACCGATGAAGGGGATTACGCACCAGCCAAGCACCGTGCCCAGACTTACGGGGCCGGTGGTCTGTGTGTACAGGATCAGGAACCAAGCGGTGCCGAAGCAGTAGCAGACGATAAGGCCCAGCACCATGCTCAGGCCCAGTATCGGCAGGCTTTTGCCCAGAGCGGCCTCCACCGTCCACATGGTCAGGGCACACAGGAGAAAGCCCAGAATATAGCCGCCGGTGGTGCCCACCAGGGCGCCCACCCCGCCGTTGAACCCGGAAAATACCGGCGCCCCTACTGCTCCCAGCAGCAGGTAGACAAACACTGCCAGGGAACCTCGCCGCCCACCCAGCAGTCCCACCGACAAAAACACCCCCAAGGTCTGAAGGGTAAAGGGAACGGTGGTGGGAATGGAGATCCAGGCGCAGACAGCCATCAGGGCTGTGAATACGGCCGCATAGACCAGATCCCGGGTGGAAAAACGCTTGCTTGCGACGGCTGTGGGTTCCATAGGCAGATCCTCCGGATTGATAAATTTGGCAACGGTGATACTGTACCACGGCGCGGGATGATTGTCAACCTAATATTATATCTAGGTTTACAAAGAAAAGGGGAAGCCGCCCCGGCGGGGGAACTTCCCGCCGGGGCGCTTTGGCGGTCACGGGCGGCGGCCCTGTCCGGCGCTCTGCCGCCGCCTCAGGGGGCCAGGGCCTGGGGGTGGTAGGAGGACGTGTCGAGGGAAGGCGGGGTGCCGACTGTCTCCAGCAGGTCCCCGTCGCTGTCGTAAAAGGTCAGGGTGTAGGGGTAGGAGGATAACACATCCGGAGAAAAGGCGTTGGCAAGGAACCAAAGGGCGCCCTCCTCACTGTTGTTTCCGTCCTGCTTCAGTTCCAGTTGGAAAAAGAAACAGCTGCCCTGTTTTTCACCTTCCATCTGATAGGTTTCGTTCTCCAGCATGCTGCTGCCCCGGCTGTCGCGATAGGAAACGGTCATGACCAGCTGGGCGCTCTCCGCCTGGGAGGGGGGATCCACCGCCAGGAGGGCCGGCCCCAGATAACTGCCGCCTTGAACCGTATACCGGGTCCGGTCCGGCAGCACTACCAGAGTAGCGGCGTCTTTGCTTCTGGGCCAGAGGACCAGCCGGTAGTTCTCGGCGTAGGCGTGGACATAGTCGGGGCTGACGCCCACCAGCAGGTCCCGGTCACTCCCTTGCCGCCCCTGATAGGACCACACCACCGTGGACTCCGGCGCCAGCCGCTGCCGCTCCCAGCGGTGGAGCTCCATCTCCTGGGTGGGCAGGGGACAGCCCTTGGCGTACCAGACCACCAGGGCCAGAATGAGGATCAGGAACAGGTTGCGGAGGGACCTCCGCCGGTGCCGCTGTGCCATCAGGAAATCACCCCCTTGCTGAGATCCACCCGGAGGACGTCGCCGCCGTAGCCTACGGGAATGTCTATCCAGTCCGGAACGGACCAATCGTCGATCTCTTGGGTTTGGTTCAGCTCCACCCGCAGCCAGGTGGTGGCGCCCCGCTGAAAGGTCTCACAGAACAGGGAGAAAGGCTCCTCTTTCTCGGCAGGCGGATCCATGCCATAGTAATAGATCTTGCTGCCGTCGTCTGCTGCCATGTTGTCCAGAATCATAAACTGGCTGTCGCTCAGGGGCTCCCAGAACCGCCAGGTATCCGCCCTTAGAGTGATGACCAGCTGCCGTACCGGGTAGGGGTCCTCCCCAGAAACGGTCCACTCCTCCACCCAGGCCCCGGACACGGTGAAGCGATA
>JAGHHM010000044.1 GCA_017887695.1 Oscillospiraceae bacterium
TCCAACCGGACGTGGAAGCCCAATGTCAAGCGTGTGAAGGCAATCGTCGATGGTACCCCTCGCCATGTGTACGTTTGTACCCGGTGTCTGCGTTCCGGTAAAGTTACCAGAGCTGTCTAACATATGGAACAAACGAAGTCCCCGTGCCCTCCTTCGGCACGGGGATTTTACTTTTTTAATCCGCCTCCGACTGTCACAGCGCAGAAAAAGCCAGCAGACGCAACGTCTGCTGGCTTTTATATTTCAGTATAGCATCCTCACGGAGTTAGCCCACCGCCTGTCCGCTTTTACTTCACGCTGGCAATAAACCGGAGGAATGCCTCTCTTCCCTGCTGATCACACTTGTACACGCCGGCATGCTCCAGCACCTTGGCAAACACCGCGCCAATCTCCTGTCTCAGGATCTCATCAGCGTTTTCCTTGGTAAAGGTGTAGCGGGTACAAAGCTCCTTGGCCCATTCCGCATGCTTTTCCAGGTCAGGATCCGCAGCAGGATCACCGCCTTCCACCAATACCTGGGCCAACTTTGCCATCTCCCCTTTCAGCCGGGCCGGCAGCACTGCAAGGCCCATCACTTCAATGAGGCCGATGTTTTCCTTCTTGATATGGTGCAGCTCCTTGTGGGGATGATAAACGCCCATGGGGTGCTCGTCCGTCGTAATGTTGTTACGCAGCACCAAATCCAGCTCATACTTTCCATCCCGCATCCGGGCAATGGGCGTAATAGTATTATGAGGCTCGCCATCGGTTTCCGCAAAGACAAAGGCTTCAGGATCGGAATATCCCCGCCAGGCGCAGAGGATCTTGTCCGCCAACTCCACCAGCCGGTTATCATCCCCGCAGCGCAGGCGGATCACTGACATGGGCCACTTGACAATCCCTGCCTCCACATCATCAAAGCCAGGAAAACTGACAGAACGCTCCACCGGAGCCTTTTCCATGGCGAAGGTATAGTGGCCCCCCTGGAAGTGGTCATGGCTGAGGATGGAGCCGCCCACGATAGGCAGGTCCGCATTGGAACCTACAAAGTAGTGAGGGAACAGCTTCACAAAATCCAGAAGCTTGCGGAACGTAGCCCGCTCGATCTTCATGGGCGTATGACAGCTGTTGAACACGATGCAATGTTCATTATAGTACACATAGGGGGAATACTGCAAAAACCAATCTCGGCCATCGATAGTCACCGGGATAATCCGGTGATTCTGCCGGGCAGGGTGATTCATCCGGCCCGCATATCCCTCGTTTTCCCGGCAGAGCTGGCACTTGGGGTAGCCGCTCTGAGGCGCAGCCTTGGCTGCAGCAATAGCCCGGGGATCCTTCTCTGGCTTGGAGAGGTTAATGGTAATGTCCAGGTCGCCATAAGCTGTGGAGGTAATCCACTTTACATCCTTTGCAATACGGTAACGGCGGATATAATCCGTATCCTGGCTGAAGCGGTAGTACCACTCTGTTGCCATCCAGGGACTCTGGGAATAAAGATGATGAAAAGTCGCCTGTACATAGGCAGGGCGGGGTGTCAGAACACCCATCAGCTTGGTATCAAACAAATCCCGGCTGGTAATATCGTCCGCGATCACACCCCGGGCTGCCGCATCATCCAACAGGGTCTTGAGAATCTCCTCCAGAGGCTCCTCCCCCACAGGCTCCGCCGGCTCCTGATAATCGCTCAGCTCCATTACCGCCAGCAGCTGATTTACAGCCCACACCCGGTCCGACGGGTCAATCAGCCCTGTCCGGACACCGTAGTCCGCCAAGGCTGCAATAGCATGGTCAATCATTGCAATCGCCTCCTTCTTACACAAGACGCACGCCGCCTACCGGGCGAATGGACAGCACATGGCAGGCCCCTGCCCCCAGTACCCGATCCATGCCGGAACGGAACTGTTCCAGCAGATCCAGGGGCACAAATGCCTGGATCGTCCCGGCAAAGCCTCCGCCATGGACGCGGCAGGCGCCTCTCCCTCCCAGCAGACGCTCGCAGAGAGCCAGCGCCACCGCCACCTCCTGATGGTGGGTATAGCCAGCGGGCACCACATTCTGGAGCATCCGCCAGCTGGAGAGCCCCGACTCCGTAATAAGAGACAGGAAAGTATCAAAGTCTCCACGGTGCAGAGCCTCTACCTGCCCGGCAACACGGCGGTTATCGTTATACACATGGATGGCCCGCAGTACTGCCCGGTCTCCGGCCTTCAGCCGCAAAGCAGGCAGGGCGGCATAAAAGTCCTCTT
Organism: Oscillospiraceae bacterium; assembly: GCA_017887695.1. Classification (GTDB taxonomy): domain Bacteria; phylum Bacillota; class Clostridia; order Oscillospirales; family Oscillospiraceae; genus Pelethomonas. The sequence continues at coordinate 2,229 of JAGHHM010000044.1, forward strand.
CCGGGATCTCACGCAAGACATCCTTGCCGAAATGGGCACAGATTTCCTTCAGTTCCCGGGTAACCGCGGCGTACTCATCGGTGAGGTCCGCATGGTCGGCACCGCTGTCGATAATGCACAGAGCATGGCCGGAGGCTCCAAAATCATAGTCCACCCGCTCCACAATGGGATTAGCATTATCCTGGAAATCAATGGTAACCATGCCGCCCACCGAAGAAGCCATCTGATCCAGCAGGCCGCTGGGCTTGCCGAAATAAACGTTCTCCGCGTACTGGCCGATCTGGGCCAGGCGAACAGCATCACACTTGTCCTCATTGAAAAGGCTGTTGATGATATTGGCCACCAGTACCTCAAAGGCAGCACTGGAGCTCAGGCCACTGCCCTTAAGAACGTTGGAGGTGGTATAGGCGTTAAAGCCCTCAATCTCACAGCCGTGCTGGGCAAACCAGGCCGCAATACCCCGGATGATGGAAGCGGAGGTATTGCGCTCCTCTTCCCGAACGGAAAGATCATTCAAATCCACCACGTCCATAGGGAAGCCCTCGCTCTGGATCCGGATAATCCGCTCACCATTAGGCGCCACCGCAGCAATAACGTCCAGATTCACACTGCCTGCCAGCACCCGGCCCCGCTGATGATCCGTGTGGTTGCCGCCAATTTCTGTGCGGCCCGGAGCAGAAAATACCGCAGCCTGGTCATAAGGGCCAAAGGCCGCCTCCAGCCCAGACAAGGCCTTCTCGTACCGGGCAGCCTGATCCATCGCTGCCTGAGGACCGTACAGCTCTTCAATGGCCTGGCGCAGCTTTTGAGAATCAGCTGCCGGAGAAAAATGATACTTCATGTGTCCCTCCAAAAAGCCCATATCGCAGGGAGTAATTTTTACCGATAATTATATAGGTATCCTTTTACCTGTAACATGGACTTTTCATTCATATAGATGAAATTTTGTCCGTAGAGCCTCTCTGTCAGCGGCCCTCCTCCGCCTCCCGGCGCAGATTGTTGGCATACTGCCTTGGGGACACACCTTTGATCTCTTTGAAGGCCCTGGAGAAGTAGAAGGGGTCCTCGAATCCCACAGAATTGGAGATTTCCTGGATGGAGCAGCTGGTGGTAGCCAGCAGGGCACAAGCCCGCTCGATCCGATACTCCAAGAGGAACCGCTTGGGTGACATCTGAAACCGCTTGACAAAGCGGCGGTACAGGCTGCTGTGGCTCACAGACGCATAGGCCGCCAGGCCCTCAACTGTAATAGGTTCCTCATAATGGGTGATGATGTAATCCGCCGCCAAGCGGGCACAGTCCACCACCTCCCGGTGCTGATCCTGCCGGCGCTGGGAAGTACGGATCAAAAAGGCAAGCAAGGCGTATAGCCGGGAAGTCATCTCCAGGTTTTCCCAGGAGGAGGTTCCGTAATGGTCATAGATCCCCGTTACCAACTGGCGGATCTGTTCGCTGTCGCGGCCATGAAACACCGGATTATCCGGCGAAAAATCCGTCTGTTCCATGTACCCTGGCGCATCCAGACCGCTGAAGCCTACCCAGACATACTCCCATGGCTCCTGGGCGTCGGCAAAATAATGGATCGTGGTATTGGGATAGCTCAGGAAGGTGTCCCCCGCCTGAAGCTCGTACCGCTTGTCACGGCAAATGAACGTCCCCTTCCCGCCAATGATATAGTGAAGCAGGAAGTGATTGCGGACGCCGGGACCCCAGCCATAGCTGGGGGCACACTGCTGACAGCCAGTATTCTGCACATAGAGTGATGCCGTTCGGCGTTCCAGCTTCATCGAGTGTTTATAAATACTGCTCTGTTGGTCGTTCATACGCATCTCCCTTTCCATTTCCATGTATCTGCCGCCGGACCGGCGGCGAAAGATGTATATCGTTCCTCCTCTGGATTTATTATACATGACACCGCATGGGTTTGTCCATATTTTCTGTCGAATCTGCCCGAAAAATCCTGTCGAAATACCGCACAGGTGTTACAATTCTCACAAAGTTTGTGGAAAGTGCCGGAAAATTTTACCAGCATTTGGCACTTTTACATCTGAACCTATAAGTTATTCTTGACTTTCTCTCGTTGCCGTACTATCATGCTAAAGTATGAAAGCAACTGGAAAGGAGACATATGTATGGATTTGTTCCGCACCAAAGGCTCTGCCCTGCTGGTGGAAGCTATTCTCTCTCTAAAGGATGAGGCGGAATGCAGGGCCTTTCTGGAGGATGTCATGACCGGAAAAGAAATTCAGGACTGTGGTCAGCGGCTGCTGGTAGCCCAGCTTCTCAGCCGTCAGATGGTGTACAGCCGAATCGCCGATATTACCGGAGCCAGCAGTGCCACCATCAGCCGGGTCAACCGCTGCTACATTTATGGCGCCGGAGGCTATCGGACAGTGCTGCCCCGTCTGACCAGCGGCGAGACCGATGAAGAAATGCCGCAGGAGGAGCAGGAAGCATGACCCAATCATGTATTTGGCGGCCGGACGAACTTGCCAGCGGACGCCTTCGGGAACTTTATCGCCGTCACGGCTATATGCCCTATCGTATGAGCAAATTCGAGTCCTATGACCTGTATGTGCGCAACAAGCGGTTCCTTCTCAGCGACAATATCCTCACATTTACGGATACCAACGGTCAGCTGATGGCGCTGAAACCGGATGTGACACTCTCTATTATCAAGAACACTCGGGACCCTGCGGAAGGATTGCAGAAGGTTTATTATAATGAGCATGTGTACCGGGCCGCTCCCGGCTCCGGCTACCGTGAGATCATGCAGACGGGGCTGGAGTGCATCGGCCGTCTGGACACCCTGGCCATCGGCGAGGTGGTGGCTCTGGCGGCGGAAAGCCTGGCTGTCATCCACGATAACTACATCCTTGACCTCAGCCATATGGGCTTTGTGGCAGGTTTGCTGGAGGATTTGGAGGAGGATGCCTCTTCAGAGCTTCTTACGGAGATTTCCCGGAAAAACGTAGCCGCTATCCATGCTATCTGCGCCAGCCGGGGCCTCCCCGCCGATCTGGCGGAAAAAGCCAGTATCCTTGCCCGACTCTACGGCACACCGGATGAGGTACTGCCCCAGCTCTCTTCTCTGTCTCGGGGCCAGCGAATGGACGACGCCCTGGCTGAACTGTCTCAGCTGTGCCGCCTGATGGCATCCCGTGGCCTTGACCCCCACCTCCGTCTGGATTTTTCCGTGGTCAATGATATGGGCTACTACAACGGCGTTATTTTCCGAGGCTACCTGCCTGGGCTTGCCAGCGGCGTGCTGGCCGGCGGGCAATACGACCATCTTCTGCGGCGGATGGGTAAAACCGGCGGTGCCATTGGCTTCGCCGTATACCTGGACCAGCTGGAGCGGTTGGAAAAGGACGGATCCCAGTGGGATGTGGACACACTGCTGCTCTATGGTCCCGGCGACGATCCCGCCGCTGTGTTGGAACAGGCCGAAGCCCTGATTGCCCAAGGTGAGAGCGTCCGGGTGGAGCGCTCCGTCCCTGAGGGTCTGCGGTACCGGCGGATCCTCTCCCAGGAGAAAGGAGGCGCCCTGTGAGCGATTGCATCAACATCGCCCTGCCTAAAGGGCGGCTGGGCGAAAAGGTCTACCGCCTGTTCCGGGACGCAGGGTATGAATGTCCCTCTATTGAAGAGGAGAACCGGAAGCTGATCTTTGAGAACGCGGAAAAGGGCGTGCGCTACTTCTGGGTCAAGCCCTCGGATGTGGCCATTTATGTGGAGCGGGGCGCGGCAGACATCGGCGTGGCCGGAAAGGATATCCTCCTGGAGTACGCCCCAGACGTCTATGAACTGGCAGACCTGGGCCTTGGCAAATGCCGGATGTGTGTGGCAGCCAAAAAGGACTTTCGTGACAACTGTGAGCGGACCCTGCGGGTGGCCACTAAATTCCCTCAGATCGCAGGCCGCTACTACGCCTCCCTCAGCCGTGACATTGACATCATCCACCTCAACGGCTCCATTGAGATTGCCCCGATCCTGGGCCTCAGTGATGTGATTGTGGATATTGTGGAGACGGGGAAAACCCTTCTGGAAAACGACCTGGAACCCAAGGAAACCATTGTTCCCATCAGCGCCCGTCTCATTGCCAATAAAGTCAGCTATAAATTCAAGCACCGGCAGATTACCCAGCTCTGCCAGGATACTCAAAACCGCTGCCAGGAAAACCGGTAGGCGTACATCATGGCGGGCACTATACCGCCCGCAGGAAGCGAGGCCCCTGTTTATGATCCCTATCTATCCCTTCCGGCAGGTGTCCCCTGCCGAGGTTTTTGCCCGGCCGGAGGACTGCCGGGACGTATCCGGCACCGTCACCGCTATTATCCAGGAAGTCCGCCGCCGGGGCGACGAGGCTCTGCGGCGCTACGCCCAGGAGTTTGACGGCGCGGAAGTAACCGCTATCGAGGTGCCCCGGGAAACGCGGGAAGCGGCTCTTCGATCCCTGGATCCCGGCCTGCGGGCCATTCTGGAGGAGGCGGCGGAAAATATCCGTGACTTCCACCGCCGCCAGGTACGAAACAGCTTTATTGCCGCTGAAAAGGACGGTGTCATTCTGGGCCAGAAGGTTACTCCTATTCAACGGGTGGGCCTGTACATCCCCGGCGGCACCGCTGCCTACCCCTCCACCGTCCTAATGAACTGTATCCCCGCAAAAATTGCCGGCTGTGAGGAGATCGTCATGGTTTCTCCCCCCACCTGCAACGGCGACGTGAATCCGGTGATCCTGGCGGCATCCTGTATCGCCGGTGTGGATCGGGTATTTCGCTGCGGCGGGGCTCAGGCAGTAGCCGCCCTGGCCTACGGCACGGAAACCATTCCCAGGGTAGATAAGATCGTAGGCCCCGGCAACGCCTTTGTTGCGGAGGCCAAGCGGCAGGTATTCGGCCAGGTGGCCATCGATATGATTGCAGGCCCCAGCGAGATCCTGGTGGTAGCCGACGGTAGCTGCGATCCCCGCCATGTGGCAGCTGATATGCTCAGCCAGGCGGAACACGACCGGATGGCCAGCGCCGTCCTGGTCACCGATGACCCTGCCCTGGCCCAAGCTGTCAGCGATGAGTTGGAACGGCAGATCCCCCTCCTTCCCCGTCGGGATATCGCCCGGGAGTCCATCGACCGCTGCGGCAAGATCATTGTAGCCGACAACCTGCTCCAGGCCATCGACATTGCCAATGAGATTGCCCCGGAGCACCTGGAGCTGTGTGTGGACAGTCCCTTCGACTACCTGGACAAAATCCGCAACGCCGGCTCCATCTTCCTGGGCCGCAACTGCCCGGAGGCCCTGGGAGACTACTTTGCCGGCCCCAACCACACCCTGCCCACCAGCGGCACCGCTCGTTTCTCCAGCCCCCTGTCTGTGGACGACTTCGTAAAAAAGTCCCAGTTTACCTATTACACCGGCCCGGCCCTGTCCGCTGCCAGCAGTAAGATTGCCGCTTTTGCCCGGCAAGAGGGCTTGGAGGCCCACGCCCGCAGCGTGCTCATCCGTTTTGAGAAAGAAGGTGATGGCCAGTGAGCCGTTTCCTCAGTCAGCGTTTTGCTGCCCTGGAGGCCTACACCCCCGGCGAACAGCCCCAGGATATGCAGTACGTGAAGCTAAACACCAACGAGTCCCCCTTTCCCCCCTCTCCGGAGGTCATTGCCGCCGTCAATGCCGCCCAGGTGGCCCGGCTGAACCTCTACCCCGACCCCACCGGCCGGGCGCTGAAAGAAAAACTGGCCGCCCTCTACGGCCTGGCCCCGGAAAATATATTCCTCTCCAACGGCTCCGATGATATCCTCAACTTCACCTTCATGGCCTTTTGTGACGAGAGCCGACCGGTGGCCTACCCGGCTATCAGCTATGGATTTTATCCTGTCTATGCTAACCTTTACCGGCTGCCCCACACAGAGATTCCCCTGCGGGAAAATTTCCGTCTGGAGCCGGAGGATTACTGCGGCCTGAAGCAAAACATCGTCATTGCCAACCCCAACGCCCCCACCGGCCGGGCCATCTCCCCCGCTGATGTGGAGCGGATTCTCGCCTCCAACCCGGATCATGTGGTACTTATTGATGAGGCCTATGTGGACTTTGGCGGCGAGAGCTGCCGAAAGCTCATTCCTCAGTACGACAACCTTCTGGTTTGTCAGACCTTCTCCAAATCCCGGTCTATGGCCGGCGGACGGCTGGGCTTTGCCATGGGCAATGCGGAACTCATTGCAGACCTGGAGAAAATCAAATATTCTACCAATCCATACAACATCAACCGCCTCACCCTGATCGCTGCGGAAGCAGCGGTGGACAGCAACGACTATTATGTCCGCAACTGCCGCATCATAGCAGAAAACCGGACCTATACCGTCTCTGCCCTGGCGGAACTAGGGTTCGAAACGGTCCCCAGCGTGGCCAACTTTATTTTCAGCAGGCATCCATCCTTGCAAGGGAAAGAACTTTACATAGAGCTAAAGAAAAAGGGTGTTCTGGTCCGCCACTGGGATAAACCAGAGATTGCCGACTATGTCCGCATCACCATCGGCTCCCGGGAGCAGATGGACACTTTCCTGAAACGGACCCGTGAAATTCTGAAGGAGGGATGAGCCTATGCGTACCGCATCTATTGAGAGGAAAACAGCGGAAACGGATGTTTCCCTTACCCTGAACCTGGACGGGTCCGGCACTTCCGCCATCTCCACAGGCTGCGGCTTTCTGGACCATATGTTGACACTGTTCGCCAAACATGGACGGTTTGATCTCTCCGTGGCCTGCAAAGGGGATACCTGGGTGGACGACCACCACACCGTGGAGGACATCGGCATCTGCCTGGGTGATGCCTTTGCCCAGGCCCTGGGAGACCTGCGGGGCGTCACCCGCTACGGCAGCGTCACCCTGCCCATGGACGAGGCCCTGGTCCTGACGGCGGTGGATCTCTCCGGCCGGGGGATGCTCTGCTATGGCCTTCAGCTCCCCACTGAGAAGGTGGGCACCTTTGACTGTGAGCTAGCGGAGGAGTTCTTCTTGGCCTTTGTCCGCCGCGGGAACCTGACCCTCCACATTCAGCAGCTGGCGGGGAAAAACAGCCACCACATTATCGAAGGGGCCTTTAAAAGCGTGGCCCGCTCCCTGCGGCAGGCCGTGGCCCTGGATCCCGCCTGCGCTGGGGAGATCCCCTCCACCAAGGGGGTACTGTGATGGTCGCCATCGTAGATTACGGCGTAGGGAACCTCTTTTCCCTCCGCAGCTCCCTGGCCGCCGTAGGGACAGAAACCGTGGTTACTGGGGACAAAGATTTGATCCGCCAGGCGGACAAGGTGATCCTGCCCGGCGTGGGAGCCTTTGCTGACGCCGCAGCCCTGCTGCGGGATACCGGTCTTGGGCAGCTGGTCTGTGACCTGGCCGCCGAAGGAAAGCCTCTGCTTGGTATCTGCCTGGGGATGCAGCTGCTTTTTGAGGAGAGCCTGGAGTACGGCCGCCATCCAGGATTGGGGCTGATCCCCGGCACCGTGGCCCCCATCCGGGATGTGATTCCCCCCTCCTACAAGGTTCCCCACATCGGTTGGAATGCCCTCCACTTTCCCAAGAACAAGCCTGTCCATCCCCTGTTCCGTCATATCCAGGAAGGGGACTGCGTCTACTTTGTCCATTCCTTTTATGGCGCCAACTGCGAGGACAGCGTGATCGCCACCGCTGAGTATGGTCCAGAGCTCACGGCGGCGGTAGCCCGTGGAAATGTCATGGGAGTGCAGTTTCACCCGGAGAAAAGCGGGCCGGTGGGCCTCGCCATTCTGCGAGCATTCTGTGAGGAAAAGGAGGCAGAAACATGCTGATCTTTCCGGCTATTGACCTGAAAGGCCGTAAAGTTGTACGGCTTTACAAAGGAGATTTCACAACTGTCCATCAGGTGGCTGACGACCCCATCGCCACCGCCGGTGCTTTCCTCGCCGCCGGTGCCCGCTATATCCACATGGTAGATCTGGATGGAGCCAAGGATGGCCTGCGGCAGAACAGTAATATTGTCCAGGCTGTGGCCGCCACCGGCCTCCGGGTGGAGCTGGGGGGCGGCATCCGCTCCATGGTGGACCTGGAGGCAGTCTTCGCCCTGGGGGTGTGGCGGGCTGTCATCGGCTCCGCCGCCGTCAGCGATCCAGACTTTGTGCAGGCGGCTGTCCGCCGCTACGGCCCGGAGCACATTGCTGTGGGTATTGATGCCAAGGACGGCCTTGTGCGCACCGCCGGTTGGACAAAAAACGCCGGCATTCCCTATCCGAACTTTGCAAAACAAATGGAATCAATTGGAGTAAAGTATATTATCTTTACAGATATTGATACAGATGGAACTCTTTCTGGTCCCTCCTGCGACGCACTGACAGCCTTGCAAAAGGCCGTTTCTTGTTCCATTACCGCTTCCGGCGGTGTCTCCTGCAACGAAGATATCCGCACTCTCCGGGATATGGGCCTCTATGGGGCCATCATCGGCAAGGCCTGGTACGCCGGGGCCATTGACCTGGCCCAGGCGATAACAGACGGCGGACCACAGGAGGTGACGGCATGATTACCAAGCGAATCATTCCCTGCCTGGATGTGAAGGACGGCCGGGTGGTGAAGGGCGTCAACTTCCTGGGACTTAGCGATGTGTCCAGCCCGGTAAAGCTGGCCAAGTTTTACAGTGACTGCGGCGCCGATGAGCTGGTGTTCTACGACATTACCGCCTCTGCTGAGGGCCGCGCCCTCTTTACCGACATCCTGACGGAGGTAGCCTCCACCATTTTCATTCCCCTGACCGTAGGCGGCGGCATCAACTCCGTAGAGGACTTTGACCGGGTTCTCAAATGCGGAGCCGACAAGGTCAGCGTTAACTCCGGGGCCATCCGGGACCCCTCCCTCATTGCTCGGGCCGCTCAGAAGTACGGCGATCAGTGCGTGGTTCTCTCCGTGGACGCCAAGCGGGTGGATGGGCAGTTCCGGCTATTTGCCAAAGGAGGCCGGGAGGACACCGGCCTGGACGCCATCGAATGGATCCGCCGGGGCGTGGCTAGCGGAGCCGGAGAGATCGTCCTCAACAGCATTGACACCGATGGAGTCAAGCAGGGCTTCGACCTGGAGATGCTGTCCGCCGTGTGCGATGCGGTGGATGTACCGGTAATTGCCTCCGGCGGAGCTGGCTCCATCGATCACTTCAAAACCCTATTTCACACTCTGCCCAAAGTGGACGCAGGCCTGGCCGCTTCTATTTTTCACTTTGGAGAAGTCTCCATCCCCGACCTGAAGAAGCAGCTGGCAGCGGACGGCATTACTATGCGCCTATGAAAAAGCTGCACTTTACCCTTCGTCCAGCCATGCCGGAGGATCGGAATTTCCTCTATCAATTGAAAAAAGAAGTCAATCTTGGCTATATTTCCGCTATTTGGGGCTGGGACGAAGACTATCAGCAAGAAGAGTTTGACCGGGATTTTCAAAAGCGTGAGGAATTCTCTGTCATTGTATCAGATGATGCCGACGCCGGCTTCCTCCAACTCCAGCGGGGGGCGGATTTTCTCAACGTGGCAGAAATCCATCTGCTGCCTGCTTTCCGAGGCCAAGGTCTGGGGACTGCTGTACTGCGGTATATTCAGGCCCTGGGAGATAAAGAGGAACTGCCCGTCCTGATCGGCTGCTTCCGGGCCAATCAGGGGGCCCGGGACCTCTACCTGCGTCTGGGCTTCCAGCCCGCCGGAGAATCGGATACTCACTACCTGTTTTTATATTACCCCACGAAACTTCCACAGGAGGAGCGTTGATATGCTCAATATCGAAGAACTGAAATTCAACAGCCACGGCCTGATTCCCGCCATTGTGGTGGACGCCGCCACCAAAAGGGTGCTGACCCTGGCCTACATGAACAAGGAGAGCCTGGCCATCAGCATGGCCGAGGGCCGCACCTGCTTCTGGTCCCGATCCCGCCAGGAACTGTGGCGCAAGGGCGAAACCAGCGGCAACGTCCAGCACATCGTGGACATCACCGCTGATTGCGACCGGGACGCCCTGGTTGTCACCGTCAATAAGGAGGGCCCCGCCTGCCACCTGGGTACTGACTCCTGCTTTAATGACACGGTTTATGTTAATTCCGAGCAAGGAGCTCCCTTCTCTGTGGAGGGCCTCTACACCCTGCTCCAGGGCCGCAAAGAGCAGCTGCCCGAGGGCTCCTATACCACCTACCTCTTCCAGAAAGGCCTGGACAAAATCCTCAAAAAAGTGGGTGAGGAATCCACCGAGGTCATTATCGCCGGTAAGGCGGAGGACAAGGCGGAAACCATCTACGAAATTGCTGACCTCATGTATCATGTCATGGTTCTGATGGTGGAAATGGGAATTTCCGTAGAGGATGTCATGACGGAGCTTGCTTCCCGCCATGTGATCGATCACAAAGTCAAGCAGGAGAAAATGACCAAATGATCCGACAGAACCTACACACCCACACCACCTTCTGCGACGGGAAAAGCACCGCAGAGGAACTGGTAAAGACAGCCATCAGTCTAGGATGCTCTTCCCTTGGCTTTTCGGGCCATGCCCCCCTGCCGCCGCCCGAGGGCCAGAGCTGGACCATGTCCCCGGACCGGGTGGAAACCTACCGCCAGGAGCTTCTCCGGCTACGGGAGCAGTACCGGGACCAACTGGACATCTTTCTGGGACTGGAGCAGGATATCGACTCCCCCGCCCCCGGTGACGGCTGGGATTACCTCATTGGCTCTGTCCACGACCTCTACTGCGGCGGCCAGTGCTACTCCGTGGACAACACCCGGGAGATGCTGCTGGAGGCAGTGGACCTCTGGTTCGGCGGCGACCCACTGGCCCTGGCAGAGGCCTACTACGCCCGGGTGGCCCAGGTAGCGGACATCACCGGCTGCCAGATCGTGGGCCACTTCGATCTGGTTACCAAATTCAATGAAGGATGCAGTGTTTTCCAGGATACGCATCCCCGCTACCAACGGGCAGCCCTGGACGCTCTGGACGCTCTGTGCGGCAAAAACCTGATCTTCGAAATCAACACCGGGGCCATGGCTCGTGGCTACCGCTCCGCCCCCTACCCCGCCCCTTTTCTGCTGCAAGAGCTGGCCCGGCGGGGGGAGGCGGTATGCATCACCAGCGACTGTCATCAGGCGGAAAACCTCCTCTTTGCCTTTGACATGGCAGAGGAGTTGGCCCGCTCCTGCGGATTTACCGAGACCATGGTGCTGACAACGCATGGTTTTGTGCCCCAAAAGCTCTGAGGCCCTCTTGCTGAACTGAAACCCTTATCTTTTCCCTGCCTGACGGCGATACTGGCAATGGCTTCCTGCAAAAAACAGGCGCCCCGGACATATCCAGGGCGCCTGTTTTTCTGTAAAGCATTTTTACTTGTATGCGATTGTGATCACAGTTTAAAGCTATCCTTCAGGCTGACGCTGCGGTTGAACACCAGATGGCCGGGCCGGGAATCCTTGTTGTCCAGGCAGAAGTAGCCTACCCGCATGAACTGGAAGCTGGTGGGGGCCACAGCATCCTTCAATCCCGCCTCCACCTTGCAGCCGGTAACAACCTCCAGGGAGTCCGGATTCAGGCAGTCCAGGAAATTCTTATCGGCGGCGTCGGGAGCGGCATCACTGAACAGGTTCTCGTAAAGACGGCACTCTGCATCCACCGCCGTGGCGGCATCCACCCAGTGGATGGTAGCGCCCTTCACCTTCCGGCCGTCGGCGGGATTGCCGCCCCGGCTGTCGGGGTCATAGGTGGCATAGATTTCGGCGATGGTACCATCGTCGTTCTTCTTGCAGCCGGTGCAGGTGATAAGGTAGGCTCCCTTCAGGCGGCACTCCGGGCCGCCGGGATAGAGGCGCTTGTACTTGGGCACAGGTACCTCCAGGAAGTCCTCTTCTTCCACGTACAGCTCCCGGGAGAAGGTGATGGTACGGCTGCCATCCTCGGGACGGTTGGGGTTGTTCTCCACCTCAAAGGTCTCGCTCTGGCCCTCAGGGTAGTTGGTAATGACCAGCTTCACCGGCCGGATCACCGCCATGACCCGCTGGGCAGTCTCATTGAGATCCTCCCGGAGGCAGTGCTCCAGGAAGCTGTACTCCACGGTGCTGGCCGCCTTGGCCACGCCGATGCGCTCACAGAAGTTCCGGATGGAGGCAGGGGTATAGCCCCGGCGGCGGAGACCGCACAGCGTGGGCATCCGGGGATCGTCCCAGCCGGAAACCTTGCCCCCTTCCACCAAAGCACGGAGCTTCCGCTTGCTCATGACGGTGTGATCGATGCCAAGACGGGCAAACTCGATCTGGCGGGGCTTGGCAGGCAGGTCACAGTGCTCCACCACCCAGTTGTACAGGGGGCGATGGGCCTCAAACTCCAGAGAGCAGAGGCTGTGGGTAATGCCCTCCAGAGCATCCTCGATGGGGTGGGCAAAATCGTACATGGGATAGATGCACCACTTGTCGCCCTGACGGTGGTGATGCATATGGTTGATACGGTAGATCACCGGGTCACGCATATTGAAATTGCCGGAAGAGGGGTCAATCTTGGCCCGCAGAGTCATAGAGCCATCCGGGAATTCCCCGGCACGCATCCGGGCAAACAGATCCAAGCTCTCCTCGATCGGGCGGTCCCGGTAGGGGCACTGGGCGGGACAGTTCACGTCACCCCGCATCTCCTTCATCTGCTCCGGCGTCAGCTCACAGACATAGGCCAAGCCCTTCTTGATGAGGGACACAGCGCACTCGTACATCTTCTCAAAGTAGTCAGATGCATAGTAAAACCGATCGCCCCAGTCAAAGCCCAGCCAATGGATGTCCTCCTTAATGGCCTCCACATACTCCACATCCTCCTTGGTGGGGTTGGTGTCGTCCATACGGAGATTGCACAGTCCGCCGTACTTCTCGGCGGTACCAAAGTCGATGCACAGGGCCTTGCAGTGGCCGATGTGCAGATAGCCGTTGGGTTCCGGCGGGAAACGGGTGTGGACGGTCATGCCCTGGAACTGACCACCCTCTGCGATGTCCTCGTCGATGAACTGATGGATGAAGTTTTTGCTCTCGGCCTCCTCGGTAAGGGGAGTCTTGTTTTCCTCGGCCATGTTTCACACTCCTTTGTTTGTTAGAAATTATGTCTAAAAAGTGACGAGATTTATTATATAAAACGCCGGTGCAAAAGGCAAGGGCTATTTCACATTTTCTTTCCATTTTGCAAAAAAATACCTCTTTGCAAAAGAGAGCACCAAGATAAGCAGCGCCCGCCTGCAGAAGGTACCGCAGGCGGGCGTTTATCATATATGGGATTATTCCGTCTTCAGGTCGTCCGGCGTGAAAGAGAGCAGGGTATGTCCCTGCCAGGTCCCTACGCCCCGCATCCCCTTTTGCAAAGCGGCGTGGAGCTCCAAGGAGCAGCTCAGCCGCAGATCGTTGTCATCCGGGTGGTAGTCCTCCCGGGGCGTCTCGAACCGCAGCAGCACCTGACAGAACTGCTGGCGGTCCGGCAGGAAGGGCGAAATGGCGCTGCGGGGCATGGGATCCATGACGCCGTCGCCGAAGGACGGCTCATACCGGGTGGCCACCACGATGAATCGGGCGGTCTGGAGCTCCTTTTGCTTCATCAAACATTCCTCCTTCTTAAATCCGGAAGTCCTCCTCCGTCAGCCGGGAGGTCTCCAGCTTTACCGGCCGGGGCGGCTCCCGCTTGAAGGGGTCATATTTGAACCACATACAGTGGTACTCCGCGGCCACCACGCCCCGCTTAGGACAGGCCACCTCCCTGTCATTGATCACATTCCCCTTGGCGCAGTAGGCACACCGAGGCTCGATATCCTTGCGGAACAGCATGGCACTCCCTCCTCTTACTTAAATCTATATATCCAGTATACCTGCTTTTCTTTGAAAAGAAAAGCAGCAAAAGAAACTTTTGCGCGAAACTCCGTTTCGCTTCATCCTGTCAAAAATGGCGATGCTATTTTTTGATATATTACAGAGTGTGCAGGACCACCTTATCCTCCTCCGCCGTGGCAGAGATCTGGGTGATGGGGTGGTCATAGCTGTTGATGATGGCGGAAGCCAGCAGATCCTCCACCTCTTTCTGGATGGTACGCCGGAGATTCCGGGCACCGTAGGTGGCGGAGTAGGATTTCTTCACCAGGTAGCTGACCAACGCATCGTCATAGGTGAAGGTGAGGCCCTTCTCCTTAAGGCTCCCCTTCAGCTCATCCAGCATCAGCCGGGCAATAGGCAGGAAATTCTCTTCCGTGAGCTTGTTGAAGTAGACGATCTCATCCACCCGGTTGATGAACTCCGGACGCAGGAACTGCTGCAAGGCCTTCATGGCCCGGTCCTTCCCCTGCTCGTTCACCGTCTTGTTAAAGCCCACAGTGCCCTCCTTCCGGTCACTGCCGGCATTGGAGGTCATGACGATGATGGTATTCTCAAAGTTCACCTTCCGGCCGTGGGCATCGGTAATCTGCCCATCGTCCAGGATCTGGAGCAGCACGTTGAGGACGTCGGGATGGGCCTTTTCGATCTCGTCGAAAAGGATGACGCTGTACGGCTTGCGGCGGATCTTCTCCGTCAGCTGCCCCGCCTCGTCATAGCCCACATAGCCCGGAGGGGAGCCAATGATACGGGAGACGGAGTGCTTCTCCATGAACTCGGACATATCCAGACGAATCAGGCTTTCCGGAGCGTTGAAGAGGTCGTCCGCCAGCTGCTTGACCAGCTCCGTCTTACCTACGCCGGTACTGCCCACAAAGATAAAGCTCACCGGCTTGTGTTTGGGCGAGATTCCCACCCGGTTACGGCGGATAGCAGCGGCCACGGCTTCAATGGCCTCATCCTGTCCCACGATCTTCTGCTTGAGCCGCTGGTCCAGCTCGCTAAGGCGCTTGAATTCCTCCTCCCGGATCTTGCTGGCCGGGATCTTGGTCCACAGCTCAATGACCCGGGCCAAATTATCCATTGTAAGCTGGGGCTCGCCCTTGGCAGTAAGCTGGTCCAGTTCGCTCTGAAGCTGGATCTCTTTGCTCTTGAGCTCCGCCATACGCTCGAAGTTGGGCTCCTCCGCCCCCTCCAGCATCTCCCGCTCCTTGGCGCAGTCCTGGATTTCACGGAGAACTTCCTGGCGGCGGTTAATATCGGGATCCTTCAGGTTCATGTCGGAGCAGGCCTCGTCAATGAGGTCGATGGCCTTATCCGGGAGGAAGCGGTCCGTGATATACCGTTCGCTGAGAAGCACCGCCTGGCGGAGAATCCCCTCAGGGATCTTCACGCCATGGTAGCTTTCATAGTAATGGGCAATGCCCCGGAGGATCTTCATGGTGTCCTCCAGATTGGGTTCATTTACCGTCACCGGCTGGAAACGGCGCTCCAAGGCGGTATCCTTTTCAATATGCTTGCGATATTCGGTGAAGGTGGTCGCGCCAATGACCTGGATCTCTCCACGGCTGAGGGCAGGCTTGAGGATGTTGGCAGCGTTCATGCTGCCCTCGGCATCGCCAGCCCCCACAATGTTGTGGACCTCGTCGATCACCAGGATAATGTTGCCGCACTTGCGGATTTCCTCAATAAGTCCCTTCATCCGGCTTTCAAACTGGCCCCGGAACTGGGTGCCCGCCACCAGGGCGGTGAGATCCAGGAGAAATACCTCCTTCTCCCGGAGCTTGAAGGGCACATCCCCCTTGGCGATCCGCTGGGCCAGGCCCTCGGCGATGGCCGTCTTACCCACGCCGGGCTCACCGATAAGGCAGGGGTTGTTCTTTTGCCGGCGGTTGAGGATCTGAACCACCCGCTCGATCTCCTGCTCCCGACCGATCACCGCATCCAGCTTGCCCGCCCGGGCCCGCTCAGTGAGGTTAATGCAGTAGCTGTCCAGGTACTTACGTTTGGGGGCCTTGTCCGTCTTGCGCTCCCGGCCTTCATGACCCCGCCCGCTGTTTTCACCGTTGGTGGGGGCCGGCGCCTCGCCGTTACCAAACAGCCGGCTGAGGAAGGGGAAGGTTGCGGTCTTGCCGTCCTCGCTGTCATCGTCTTCATCGTCCTGAGGGATCAGGCCCTCCATGGACTCTGCACCGCCGAAGGCCTGCATCATCTCATCAGAAATGGCATCCAGGTCCTCGTCAGTAATACCCATACGGCGCATCATATCGTTAACCTGGGGCAGGCCCAGTTCCTTGGCGCACTTCAGGCACAGGCCCTCATTGATGGTCTGGCCGTTTTCAATTTTAGAGATGTAGACCACTGCTACACGCTTTTTACATCTGGAGCAAAGAGTAGGTTGCATAGTTTGTTACCTCCATTACAGGGAAGAGAAAAATGAGTGGGAAAAGAGGAAACGGGTCAGGAAAGTCTCCTGGATCAATTCCTCAGATATATGATCCGTAAAGGCCATGAGGAGCCACAGAGCCAGCGTGGTAAGAAGCCATCCCTCCACCAGGCCAAACAGCCCGCCGCCAAAGGAATTGAGGCCGTGGAGCCCCGGCAGCTTGAAGGTCAGATTCACCAGCTTTGCCAGCAGGCGCAAAACCACGTTGGCCAGCAGGAAACACACCAGATAGGACAGGGTATAGAGAAGAGACCGTACCACGGTGTCAATCACTGTGTTGGCCACTTGATTCCCCATCTCTATAAGCGTCTCCCGAGCGGTAGCCTCCACCGCCTCCTCCTGGTCAGAAAGGCCCAGCGTATCCAGCAGAGCCAGTGCTTTTTCCCGAATAAACCGGCTGGGGATCCCTTCCACCACCTGTTCCATCTCCGCCAGAGGGGAAAGTGAGCCTACGCTCTCCGCCATCATCTCATCCACCCGGGCCTCAATGGCTTCTTCCGTAGCCGGACGGATCTTTTTTTCAATCAGGGTATCTGTCACCACAGTGGCTACATTCGCTGCAATCACCAGGGCCAGCACCAAAACCAGAAGGCCCACCAGGCTCTTAAACAGCCCTTTTTTCGCCCCCCATACCACACACAACACCACAACAGCCGCCACAATAACGTCTGTCATTATAGCAGGAACCGACAAAAAAGGCCATCTCCTTTCTATGGGAAAACAGGGTATGCAACGCCAATTACGGCAAGAAACGCCAAGCGGCGGTACCGGCAATTACCAGGGCTGTTCCGTCGGACTCCATAATCACGTGTCCGGCGTAATCCGTCCCCACCAGCTGGGCATGTTCCTCCAGATCACGGTTATAGATCACAAGGCTATCGCTGTACAGCACAGCCAGGTATCCGCCTGCCGCCGACATATCCAGAACCTCCTCATTGATCTCCAAAGAGGCAATCTCCTGCCCCTCCTGGTCAAAAGTAGTCAGCTCACAGATATTGCCCGCCTGGTATTTTCCCAGCAGCAATGCCGAAAAATTGTCTCCGCCCAGCGCATAGTTATGAAGATACAAACTGCCATAAGGATAATCAAGAAGAAGATTTCCTTCCTGATCCGCCATTGCCAACCGGGTATCGCACAGCGCCAGAATTCTGTCATTTCGCCCGCAGGCAATATCCATAGGTAAACCGTCCTGAATCTGGCAGGACGCTGTCAACGCCGCCTCAGACAGGTCATACACCAGCAGCGTGCTGCCAAAAGTCCCATCCTGGGCGCCCAGGCCTACTGCCACCACAGATTGGCAATCCTCAGTCACCAATGCATCACTGATGTAATTATCGTAGGAGTCAAAGCTGAACACCAGTTCACCGCTGCTATTATATACAGAAACGGATGCCTTATAGCCGTTTTTTTCTTCCGTTACCGCCAGCCAGCCGGAACTGTTGAGCCGGGCGGAGTAGTAGCGCAGGCCGTTGGAGGTTTTCATCGTCCGCCGTACGCCGCTTTCATCCACCAAATAAATGCTGGTTCCTCCTATGTCGCATATCGCCGCCATGTCTCCACTGGCGGAAATCATCGGCGCCGACATGCTGACAGACGTTGTATAGCGGATCGTCCCATCATCATCAAGGAGTTGGATGGTATTCTGGTTGGCTACCAGCAATCCGTCTCCCAACATGGCAAAACGGTTATTATTGTCTGCCACGTAGGCGTATTCATTCTCACCGGTGCCACTGTCGCCGTACATGAGCCACCGGCGCAGCGTCACAAAATGGTTGCCGTCCTCCATGGTGGTCAGTACCACTACCACCAGTACCACCGCCAGCAGTATCAGCAGCCTTGGCAAGTGCCGGATGGGTGGAAGCAGCCGCTTCTTTCCAGTTTCCCGAGGGCTGTTTCCCTGCGCCTTTTCTTCTGGCTTCCGCCCTACCCCCGGTGACTTACTCTCTCCAGGTGGGACAGACAGCGGCTCACGCTCCGGGCCCGTTGTCTCCTGCTCATTCACTTGTCTCTCATCATCCATTGCCATTGAGCCGTTCATCCTCATACCAAAGTTTCGTCAGGTACAGACCGCCGGGAGGAACCGTCGGCCCCGCCAGGGTCCGGTTACCGCTGTCCAGAATCACTGGGATATCCTCCGGCGTCAGCTTCCCTTCAGCGGCATACAGCACCGTTCCGGTAATGGCCCGTACCATATTATAAAGAAACCCATTGGCGCAGACCTTCAATTCCAAAAGGTCCCCGCTGCGGGTGACATAGCAGTAGTAAATGGTCCGTACTGTGGTCCTGGTCTCTGTTCCCACACTGCGCACCGCCCGGAAATCATGGGTACCCTCAAAAGCGCGGGCCGCCCGGTCCATCACCGCCTCGTCCAGCCGTTTGGGATAGAAATAGGCACGGTGGACATAAAACGGGTTGCGGATCCGGGAATTGAAAATCCGATAGGTATATTCCTTGCGCAGACAGGAACCAATCGCATTGAAATCCTCCGCCACATCAAAGGCCCGGCAAACCACGATATCCTCCGGCAGCCGGGTATTTACTGCCAGTGGAATCCGGTCAGCAGGAATGGTGGAGGTAGTGCGGAAGTTGGCAATATAATACTCCGCATGGACGCCGGCATCCGTGCGGCCGCAGCCGGTGACCTTTACCGGATGACAGCATACCGTGCCGAGAGCCTTCTCCAGCGTCTCCGCCACAGTGACCTCTGTTTTCTGCACCTGCCAGCCGTGGTAGGCAGTGCCATTATACATCAAATGAAGGGCAATATTGCGCATATCCCTCTCCTATCTGTCAATTTGCCGCCCCGGACGCCCCCACAGGCACAAGATCCGCTATCACCAGTTCCGGCGGATTGAACAGCCGTGGGACCCGGGTACTCTCCCGGGCCAGGCCCCGGCTCACCAGAAACACCTGGGCTCCAAAATCATAGCGCCCGCCGGCATACTGAGGGAACAGTCCCTGATTGGGGGCGTAAAGACCATTGATAAGGCCAGGAAGCCTCCACTGGCCGCCATGGGCATGGCCGGAAACAATCAGATCAAACGGTCCCGACAGGTAATCGTCAATCTTTTCCGGGCGATGGGCCAAAAGGATGGTATATCCCTCTCCCCCTGCACCGGAAACTTGGGAAAACTGATCCTCTCCGCTATCAGGGTCATCAATCCCAAACACTGTAATGGTTTGTCCCTTTACAGCAACACTTACACTTTCGCCCCGCAGCACATGGATGCCCAGGGCCTCGATCTCCTGACAGATCCGCTCCGCTTCGCCGCTCCACCATTCATGGTTGCCGGTAACATAGCAGCAGGGCCATCTTTCCGCCAGAGCTTCCAACACCGTCCAGGCGTTATCCTCCGGAAGGACGTCATCCACAATGTCCCCTGGGAGCAGAACCAAATCCGGCTCCTCTGCCGCCACAGCATCCAGCAGTTCCTTCTGGCCTTCACCATAGGCACAGCTGTGGAGATCGGACACAATGGCCAAACGGACTCGCTCCGTCAGCTTATCACTTTCCACTGTGTAGCGGCGCACTACCAGGCGATTGTCCAATGCCAGGAGCAACAGCACCACCACAGCCGCCATCAGACATCCCAGCAGCAGTTTGCGCCGGGATTTCATAGGCCAAAATGGGCCAGGGTCAGCACCGACGCCAGGATCACGGCATAAGAGCCCATCACCAGGTAGTCCCTGGTCTGGTAACGCAGCACATGGAGCTTCGTGCGCCCCTCGCCGCCGTGGTAGCAGCGGCACTCCATAGCGATGGCCAGCTCGTCGGCCCGCCGGAAGGCAGAGATAAACAAAGGCACCAGAATGGGAACCAAAGCCTTGGCACGGTCCAGCA
>JAGHHM010000045.1 GCA_017887695.1 Oscillospiraceae bacterium
AGCATCAAGGTGATTGCCCGGATTCAGAGCGATTTTCAGACAAAATTCGGCATTCCGCGGCAGAGCGGCCTGGTACCAGAGCTGCGGGCCCGGATTGTATTTGAACCGGAGTTCCGTATTCCGGAAGCGGTACGGGGCCTGGAGGGGTTTTCTTACATCTGGCTGATCTGGCAATTTTCCCAGTCAGTACGGGAGGGATGGTCCCCTACGGTCCGGCCGCCCCGGCTGGGAGGCAATCAGCGGCGGGGAGTGTTTGCGACCCGTTCTCCCTTCCGGCCCAACGCTTTGGGGCTCTCCTCTGTACGGTTGGAAAAGGTGGAGCTGGATCATGAACTGGGGCCGGTACTGTATGTGGCCGGAGCCGATCTGCTGGACGGGACGCCCATCTATGACATCAAGCCCTATGCGCCGTATTCAGATTCCCACCCGGAAGCGTTGGGAGGGTTTACTGACCAGGTGGAGCGCCGCCGCCTGGCGGTGGAATGCCCGCCTGTGCTTCTGGGACATCTTCCGGAGGAAAAGAGAGAGGCATTGCTAGGGGTTCTGGCAGAAGATCCCCGCCCTGCGTATCAGGCAGATCCGGAGCGGGTGTATGGTATGGCTTTTGCAGGCTGTGAAGTGAAATTTACGGTGGACGGCGATACACTGACGGTGCGGGACATCCTACCACAGGAAGCATGACAGCGGATGATGCAACTATTTAACATAGATTTAACATAAAAAGACTATTAAATTTTACAAACTAATGGTAGAGTTTAGATTATAATGGGGAAATATGGGATTTAGGTAAAGAGAATGTAAGGAGAAGCGGATATGGACATTTTTTCTGTGTTCACCCTCTGCGGCGGTTTGGCATTTTTCCTGTACGGCATGTCGGTCATGTCGTCCGGCCTGGAAAAGGTGGCTGGCGGAAAGCTGGAGCAGATGCTCAAGAAAATGACGTCAAACGCGTTCAAAAGTCTGTTGCTGGGAGCTGGCATTACCATTGCCATCCAATCATCCTCGGCGATGACAGTTATGCTGGTTGGTCTGGTAAACTCCGGTATTATGGAGCTGAGCCAGACGGTAGGCGTTATTATGGGTTCCAATATTGGTACAACCCTCACGGCGTGGATCCTGTCTTTGGCGGGAATTGAAAGTGATGCCATATGGCTTCGGATGCTCAAGCCGGAGTCGTTTGCCCCGATTGTGGCGTTTATCGGCATCCTTTTGATCATGGTGTCCAAGGGGGACCGCCGGCGCAGCGCAGGCTCGATTATGGTGGGCTTTGCGGTGCTGATGTACGGCATGGAGCTAATGTCTGACTCGGTAAGTCCGCTGGCGGATATGCCGCAGTTTTCCTCTATTCTTACTGCTTTCACCAATCCGATTTTGGGTGTAGTGGTAGGCGCGGTATTTACTGGCGTGATCCAGAGCTCCGCGGCTTCTGTGGCCATTTTGCAGGCCCTCTCCCTTACCGGGAGCATTACCTATGGTATGGCATTGCCCATTATCATGGGCCAGAATATCGGTACCTGTGTTACCGCCCTGCTTTCCAGTATCGGTGTAAACCGTAATGCCCGCCGGGTGGCTGTGGTGCACATTTCCTTTAACCTGATCGGTACTGTGGTATTCCTGGTGCTGTTTTTCGGCACGGATTTGTTTTTCCACTTCCCGTTTATGGACATGGGGATTGATCCGGTGGGTATCGCCATGGTCCACAGCATCTTCAATATTGCCACTACCCTGCTGCTGCTGCCCTTCAGCAAGCAGCTGGTGAAAATTGCCAACGTGGTCATCAAGGATCAGGCCGGGGATCAGAAGTTCACCTTCGTGGACTCCCGTCTGCTGGCGACCCCCTCTGTGGCTATTGCTGAGTGCAACAACAAAGCGGTGGAGATGGCCCAGATTGCTAAGGAAACCATTATCAAGGCACTGTCCCTGCTGGATAACTATGACCAGAACGTTGCCAGCGAGGTAAAGGTCAACGAGGACAAGCTGGATCTCTACGAGGACAAGCTGGGTACTACCCTGGTGCAGCTGAGCAGCAAGGCCCTCTCTGATCCTGACAGCCGGAAGGTATCCAAGCAGCTGCATACCATTGGCGACTTCGAGCGTATTGGCGACCACGCAGTAAATCTGTGGAAGGCGGCTGAAGAGATCCATGAGAAGGGAATCCGCTTCTCTCCCCAGGCGGAGGAAGAGATCCATACGCTGACTTCTGCCCTTAAGGAGATCCTGGATATTACTACCAAGGCATTCTCTCTGGACGACCTGCGCATTGCCAAACAGGTGGAGCCCCTGGAGCAGGTGATTGACTGCCTGATCGCTGACATCAAATCCAATCACATTGCTCGCCTCCAGAGCGGTCACTGCACCATTGAGATGGGCTTTGTCCTCTCTGATATCCTCACCAACTGTGAGCGTGTTTCCGACCATTGCTCCAATATCGCCGTGGCCCAGATTGAGACGGAGCAGAATACCTATCAGGCCCATGAATACCTTAACGGTGTCAAGAATGCTGGCAATGAGGACTTCCAGCAGGCTTTTGATAGATACCGGGCGCAGTATCGTCTGGAGGGACAGGCGGACGCCTGAGTGCAGGATGTAAGTAAAATTGTATAGCTGAACAAAAGCGCCGGATACTTTGCCGGCGCTTTTGTTTTTTGACTACAAACGCCTCTGATATGCGGACATTTTTGCACTTTAAAGTTCTTATGTAACAGACAATTTGGTGAAGAAATTGGCAAACAGAAAGGATTTTTATGTTTTCAAAAAGATAAAAAGGTTGGAAAACAAGAATCGAAATTATTTTTTATTGACAAATGAGGCCTCTGGAGTTACCATACGCCCATATTCCAAACAGCCAAAGGCAATGATGGAGACAAGTAGCGCAGGCGATCACCCACAGAGAGCGGGGGAGAGTGGAAACTCCGCGGCAGATCCTGTGTGAATAACACTCCGTAGCCTCGACCCGAAAGCGTTCCGACGTCAGTAGGGAAGACGGGAACGGCCCGTTATCGCCGTCAGGCTTGTCAGAGCTGAAGTGACCGCACAGCGGTAAATTAGGTGGCACCACGGATTCCGGCGATTCGTCCTAAAATATATTTTTAGAGACGCCGGTTCATTCGGAGGTGCTTTTTATGTGTGCGATCATGGGGTATACGAGGAAGGATATTTCAGCGGAAAAGCTGATGGAAGGCTTTTCCAAGGTGAAATCCCGGGGGCCGGATGACAGCCGGGTGCTGGAGCTGCCGGAAGGAACGCTGTTGTTCCACCGTCTGGCTATCATGGGCCTCCAGCCGGAGGGAATGCAGCCCTTTACGGCGGCAGACGGCAGCGCGGTGGTCTGCAACGGTGAGCTGTATGGGTTCCGAAAGCTGAAGCGGGAAATGGAGGCCAAGGGGCACGTGTTCCACAGCGGTTCCGACTGCGAGCTGCTGCTGCCCTTGTGGCGGGAGTATGGAACAGATATGTTTGCCAAGCTGGATGCGGAGTTTGCCCTGGTGCTGTATGACGGCCCGACCGGCAGCTTTGTGGCAGCCCGTGACCCCATCGGCATCCGGCCGCTGTATTATGGATACAGCGCCTCCGGCGGCATCCTCTTTGCCAGTGAACCCAAGAGCCTTCTTGGCCTTGCGGTGGAAATTATGCCTTTTCCCCCGGGATACTACTATAAAGACGGGAAATTTGAGTGCTTTTGCGATATTGCCAAGGCGGATGGGGTGTGCTACGATGATGTGGATGCGATTTGCGCCAATATCCACGAAAAACTGATCCTGGCGGTGGAGAAACGGCTGGATGCCGATGTGCCGGTAGGGTTCCTTCTTTCCGGCGGCCTGGACAGTTCTCTGGTGTGCGCTATTGCCGCAAGGCTTTTGGGACGGCCCATTGAGACCTTTGCCGTGGGTATGTCCACCGACGCCATTGATCTTAAATATGCCCGGCAGGTGGCGGAGCACATCGGAAGCAACCACCATGAGATTTACATTACGGAGCAGGATGTGCTGGATGCCCTGGAAGAAGTCATTTATACCCTGGGCACCTACGACATTACCACCATCCGGGCCAGCATGGGCATGTATCTTATGTGCAAGGCCATTCATGAGACTACGGATGTGCGGGTGCTGTTGACCGGTGAGGTCAGTGATGAGCTCTTTGGCTACAAGTACACCGATTTTGCCCCCTCTCCAGAGGAATTCCAGCGGGAGAGCGAGAAGCGGATTCGGGAGCTGCATATGTATGATGTTCTGCGAGCGGACCGGTGCATCTCCGCCAACAGCCTGGAGGCCCGGGTGCCCTTCGGCGACCTGGAGTTTGTCCGCTATGTAATGAGTGTGGATCCCGCCAAAAAGATGAATGTCTACGGCAAAGGCAAATACCTGCTGCGCCAGGCCTTTGTGGGAAACTATCTGCCGGAGTCCATTCTCCAGCGGGAGAAAGCGGCCTTTTCCGATGCGGTGGGCCACAGCCTGGTGGACGACCTGAAGGCTTATGCAGAGCGCAGCTATGGCGAGGACTGGCAGGAGAAGGCGGAGCGCTATCGCTATCACGCCCAACCTTTTACCAAGGAGTCACTGCTGTACCGGGAGATTTTTGAGAAATATTATCCTGGTCAGGCGGGGATGGTAACGGATTTCTGGATGCCCAACAGATCCTGGGAGGGCTGCGATGTGGATGATCCCAGCGCCCGTGTGCTCAGTAACTACGGCGCCTCGGGCCAATGATGGCGGAGTGGCTATAAAGATATATTTCAGCTGCCGCGGCAGCGAAAGGAGATAAAGCAATGAGTGAAGCGAAAGTGACGGAAATGTTTGCCAGCATGGTATTTAATGAGGACGTAATGCGCCAGCGACTGTCCGCCCAGTGCTACAAAGAGTGGAAAAAGTGCGTGACTGACGGTACTACTCTGGAGCTGTCTACCGCCCACGAGGTAGCCAATGCCATGAAGGACTGGGCCCTGGAGAAAGGCGCCACCCATTATACCCACTGGTTCCAGCCTATGACCGGCGTCACCGCGGAAAAGCACGACAGCTTTATCACGCCGGAAAGTCCCAGCCGGGTGCTGATGCAGTTTTCCGGCAAGGAACTGGTCCGGGGCGAGCCGGACGCCTCCTCTTTCCCCTCCGGTGGCCTGCGTGCCACGTTTGAGGCCCGCGGCTATACCGCTTGGGACCCCACCGCTTTTGCCTTTATCAAAGATGACAGCCTTTGCATCCCCACCATTTTCTGTTCATACAGTGGTCAGTCCCTGGACAAAAAGACCCCGCTGCTGAGGTCCCTGGATGAGCTGAGCCGCCAGGCAGTGCGGATCATGCGCCTGTTTGGCAACACCGAGGTGAAGAAGGTCACCAGCCAGGTGGGACCTGAGCAGGAATATTTCCTGATTGACAAGAGTGTTTATGAGAAGCGGCAGGACCTTCTCCTTACCGGACGTACTCTCTTTGGCGCCCGTCCCCCCAAGGGCCAGGAGCTGGAGGATCACTATTTCGGTTCCATCAAGCCTCGGGTAGCTGCCTATATGAAGGAGCTGGACGAGGAGCTGTGGAAGCTGGGGATTCTCTCCAAGACCAAGCATAACGAGGTGGCTCCCGCTCAGCATGAAATGGCTCCGATTTACACCGATGCCAATACCGCCTGCGATCACAACCAGCTGACCATGGAGATTATGAAGAAGGTGGCTGGCCGCCATGGCATGGTCTGCCTCCTCCATGAAAAGCCTTTTGCCGGTGTCAACGGTTCCGGCAAGCACAACAACTGGTCCATCAGCACAGATACGGGCCTGAACCTTTTCAAGCCCGGTTCCACCCCCAGCCAGAACGCCCGGTTCCTGCTGTTTCTTACTGCTTTTATCAAGGGCGTGGATGAGTACCAGGAGCTGCTGCGGTGCACTGTGGCCAACCCCGGTAACGACCATCGCCTGGGAGCCCAGGAGGCGCCGCCGGCTGTGATCTCTATTTTCCTGGGTGATGAGCTGACCGCCATTGTAGATGCTATTATTCAGGGAGCCGAGTATGTGGAACAGGGCAAGCGTACGCTGTCCATTGGCGTGGATGTGCTGCCCCACATCCCCCAGGACAATACTGACCGTAACCGTACCAGCCCTCTGGCCTTTACCGGCAATAAGTTTGAATTCCGGATGCTGGGATCCAGCCAGTCCATTTCCGGCCCCAACATTGCCCTCAATACCATCATGGCGGAGGAGCTGGAGCAGTTTGCTGATGCGCTGGAGAAGGCGGATGATTTCAACGCCGCCCTGCATGAGCTGATCCGTACCAACCTCCGTGACCATCAGCGGATCATTTTCAACGGCAATGGCTATGAGGATGCCTGGCTTCAGGAGGCTCACCGCCGGGGCCTCAGCAATCTCACCTGCACGGCGGATGCCCTCACCCGGTACCTCCAGCCCAAGCATATTGAGCTTTTCCGGAAACATGGCGTATTCACCGAGGAGGAGCTTACCGCCCGTAATGAGATCCATCTGGAGAACTACTGCTTCGTTATTGGCATTGAGGCCCGTACCATGATCGACATGGTGAAGCGGGATATTTTCCCGGCGGTTACCCGGTATTCCGGAGAGGTGGCCGGTGTGATTAACGCCAAAAAGACTGCCCTTCCGGATCTGGTGTGTGCTGACGAGGAAGACCTCCTGCGCCGCCTCTCCACCCTCTCCGCAGAGATGGTGCGCCAGTGTAAGGCTCTGGAAGATGCCCTGGCTGCTGCCCCCACAGGCAGTGCTTATGTGGCCTCTCATTATTATAAGTATACCGTCTTTGCCACCATGGAGGCGCTTCGCTCCGCCGTGGATGAGCTGGAGACGATTACCGACAGCAAATATTGGCCCTATCCTTCCTACACCGATTTGCTGTTCTCTGTAAAATAAACCTGTGGCAGCAAGAAGCAGCCCCCGCTCTGTACAGAGCGGGGGCTGCTTTCTTTGTATCCTGTTACAGGGTGTAGCGAATGGCATTGACGACCTTGCCGCTGTTTTTCCCCTTGAGAAGAGAGAAAATGCCGGCGTCTTTATCCTCCCCGATGTGTACCACATTTTCCGATACCAGTTCCACGGCGGAGCGCTGTTCCTCGGTGCACAGCACGTTGACGCAGTCCACCACACCCACCAGACGCTGACGGATCATCTCCGGCTCCACGTCTGGCCGGAGATGCACATCCACGCAGTCAATCAGTGTCACGCCATCGGCGGTGGATTCCAGCATGGCCCGGTCCACGGTGACAGAGACCTTGTCCTGGATCAGGCGGCCGCCGATGATCCGCAGCTGGCGGTAGCTGACAGCCACGGTGCTCACCGCCTCAGAAAGGGACTGGGGGGCCAGAATATCACCATTTACCTTGAGGAAGGACACCTGCTCCAGCCAGGGAACGCTGTCGGGTTCCAAGGTGAGGTCGCCGTTGATATACAGTTTTCCGCCCCAGCGCCGGATGAGAGAGCCGTCCAGCTTGGCGTCGTCCCCCACGTAAGCGCAGTGGTCGGGAAGAACGGTGATCTCTGTGTCCGGCGGGAAGAGGGGAATGGCAGTCTCCGCCAGGCTCTCTGCCACCAGCAGCTCCCGGGTGACAAAGCGTACCTCCATGGCGGCCAGTTTGCCAAAATCAATGTCGTCTGCCAGAGCCACTACCCGCCGTCCGGCAAAGTACCGGGCGCCCTGCCGGGCCCGGAGGGCAAAGGTCTTGTCCAGCACCACGGTGCGCTTGAGACGGATACAGTCGTCGGGATAGGTCTCAATCTGTCCGTTGACTGAGGCGGTGGACAGAAGGCCGCTGAGGCTCTCCGGGCAGATGACCTGGCCGTTGACCTGGATGCCCACGTAGCCCGCCAGGGCCTCCTCCGACCCGGGGGCAATGTCCAGGATGCCGTTGACCATCAGGAAGGTGGGCGTCTTGAGGGCAGGTGTACCGGGCCCCAGTTCCTTACGCCCGTTGACCTGGGAAATCTGGATGTCATCAGAAATATCCAGCGTCTGAACGGCGTTGCAGGTTACGGGGTATTTGTGCAGCAGCTCCTGGCTGGCGGCGTCGGCCAGGAGGAGGGCGGCGTTGATTTCAATAGCGTCATAGGCAGCCAGGGTGCTCTCCTTCACCTGGCGGGTGTCGCACACGGTGGCGTTGATGGTCAGTGTTTTGGGGGTATTGGCATGCTCCATAGTGGTTTCCTCCTATTGTTTTTCATGTCGTGGGGGTATCATCCGCCGCTCTCCTCTGCCAGCCACCCAGCCAGCCGGCGTCGGGCGGCGGCCAACCGGGAGCGGACAGTGGCCGGAGGCAGGGAGAAGATCTCCCCCAGCTCTGTGGCGTTGTATCCTTCAAAGTACCGCAGGGTAAAAATAGCCTGCTCTTCCGGCGGCAGGCGGCCCACCAGCTGGCCCACTACCGGAGCGGAAAAATCCTCTTGAAAAGCGGCGGATTCCAGATCCGCCGGATCCGCGGCAGCCTCCCGGGTCGCCTTACGGATGTGGTCAATATATAGCCGCTGGGCGGTTTTGTACAACCAGGCTCGACACTGCTCCCGGCTCAGGTCCTGAATATTCCCTATGTGGGTCAGAGCCCGCAGAAAGGTTTCCTGCACCAGGTCCTCCGCTTCGGCACTGTCCCGACACAGGGCAGTGCAGCGGGCCAGCAGATAGGTATGGAATTGTGTATAAAGTGCCTCGATCACTGCCGGCCCCTCCTCTCATTTGTGTTCACCGATCTCGCCGGCCTCTCTGGGCCAGCTCATACAGAAGCTCTTCATAGGGATCTCTCGCCGCCATAGCCGTGCCTCCTTTCCGCTGTGTTCATCTATATAACGGATGGGAGGGGGCAAGTGTTGACGGCAGGACAAAAAAATTTTGCCGGGCGGCAGCCAACCACCCGGCGGAGAAAGATACTGTCAAGAGGTGATCCTCCGGCCCAGCCGCAGCTCCCGGACGCTCAGAGCTATGTTTCCCAGGGCACACAGGAGCAATACGCCGATGCAGATGACAGCCTTGGGCCCCTGCATTTGAGAAAAGGCGATGCTGAGGAAGAAGAAGCCATGGCCCAGCAGGGCTACCAGCAGCTTTATCCCCAGGGTGAAGTACTGGGCAAAGGCCCGGAGTCCTCCGCCCTGCTGCCGGGCAGACAGCTCATAGAGAAGCTGGAGAGCCAGGACGAACCAGAAGATACCGGTGATGTCCCGCACCAGATCCCAGCGTCCCAGGTGAAAATAGAGGAAAGCCCAGGCCAGGAGAAGCCCCGGCAGGCCCGCACAGGCCGGAAAGGCCAGGGAAAAGAGCCATTGGGTGGATGATTTTTCCATGGTAATGCGCCTCACTTTTTCTGTTGTGTAAAGAGGAAGGCGCCGCAGCCGCCAATCAGGGACAGCAGGAACATAACGGCGGCGATGGTGAAGTCTGTCACCTGAATGGTGGCGTAGACCCGGCTCTCCCCGGTCAGGGAACGGATCAGGAACACCACGCTGCACACCGCGATGGCCGCTACTCCGGTCAGGAACAACAAAAGGCTCAGCCGCCGCCCCAGTAAGTCAGGGGACGACACCGGTTTCCTGGCAGCTTCCGTTCCGCCAGTGCTTGCCTCCGGGCCGTCACTTGTTCCAGCGGAGTCGCTGCCCAGAAAGTAGTCTGCCGACACTGCCAGCACCACAGTCATCCGCCGGATGTTTTCTGTGTCCGGCACCGATTTTCCGGTCTCCCATTTACTCACTGCCTGCCGGGTAACGCCCAGCCGGTCAGCCAGCTCCTCCTGGGAGAGTCCTGCCCGCTTCCGGGCTTGATAAATCAATTCTGCCAGTGTCATAAGCCCTTCCTCCTTGTCAGCAGGATACCATGTCCTTGCCGCAACCGGCCACCGCCTGGGGTAGTCATTTTGTCAACGGGTGGTTGCTCTCGTCCTGTGGCCCGGTTTCCGGGGCCCGCCGGGTTGTTTTTTACCATTGTACCCGGTTTTATCCGGGGATGCAAGAGAGGCAGGAGAAGGCTTGACACAGGGTATGGCATGTGCTACTATTATGCCACGCGATATATCGTGACACATAATAAGGGGGGGAGGATCATGGCAGAGCAGCAGCCTATGACAGAGGCGGCCTACTATATATTATTGTCCCTGCTGCACCCGGGCCACGGCTACGGCATGATGCAGCGAATCCGGGAGTTGTCCAGAGGACGGCTGGTCATGGGCCCCGGTACCCTCTACGGTGCCCTCAGCCGTATGAGCCGGGAGGGGCTCATCACTCTGGCTGAGGAGGACGGCCGCCGCAAGACCTACGCCATTACCGATCAGGGCAGGGAGGCCCTCCGCCGGGAGTATGAGCGGCTGCGGCATATGGTGGAGGATGGGAAAATCATGGAGGAGGCAGAGAAATGAACCGGCGGTATCGGCTGCATTTTGATAATTACGCCATCGGCGAGAATGAGAAACTATACAGCGACATGGCCGCTCAAGGCTGGTTTTTGGAGAAGCGGGGGTCTTACCTCAGCCGTTTTCGCCGGGGAGAGCCGGCAGAGATGCGCTACCGTATCGAGGTATCCGCACCCGGTTTTTTAGAGGAGACGGACCTGCCGGAGGAGCAGGTGGCGGTATATGAGGACTGCGGCTGGAAATATGTGACCAGCAGCGGCCTGATCCATGTGTTTTCCTCACCGGCGGGCAGTGACGCCCCGGAGTTTTACGCCGATCCTGCCCAGCAGGCCCTTACTCTCCGGGCTCTGCGGCGGCAGTATATCTGGGCCTGGGTGCCGGTGACGGTGATGCTCCTTTTCAATTTCCTCATGGCAGCCGCCATGTCCGGAGGAATGGGGGAGGTAGTGAGTAAGTGGAGGGCGGAATTCTGGCTGGGCTGGGTGGCCGCCACAGCACTTTTCCTTTTTGCCGGGGCGCTGGTGGTGTGGGCATTCTATGAGTTTGTTCATGCCGCTTGGCGGACGGGCCGCCTCTACCGGCGGATGAAAAAGGGGATTCCCTTGGACCACAACCCCAAGGGCAGAATGCTGCTTCATCGTACGGTCAGCGGCGTCTTATTAGGCGTTATGGCGGTATTTGGACTGTTAACCTTCTGGCAGTGGGTGAGTAAGGATACCAGGGATCTGCCTGCGGCAGCTGACGGCCCCTATCTGATGCTGGCAGACCTGGGGATCGAAGGGGAGCGCAGCCAACTCTTTTACGATGACCGTACCAGCAAAATCACGGTAGAGCGTTCTCTCCTGGCCACGCATTATGACGTCTTTGAGGTGGTGGGGGAGGGCGGCACCGCCTGGATGTATCAGGATGTCTACCGTTTGAGCCCCTGGGTGGACCGGGAGGTATTTATCCGCAGCCTCATGGGGGATGCCACCTTTGCCCGCAGTCCGGAAAACTTCCGGGAGGTGACTGTGGAGGGCTTGGAGGAGGCCTGGGTCTCCGGCGGCCTGGAGTGCATTGCGGTAAAGGGGAATCTGGCGGCCTATGTGACAGTGCTGGGACAGGGACAGGAGAATGAAGAGACGCTGGAAGCAGCCCTCTGCGCCCTGGCGGAATGCTGGGCCGACGAAGAAAATGAATGTTGAGCAGATGCCGCATGGAGCGCCTTTGGGCGCTCCATGCAATTTTCTTGCAGGATTTCCCATTTTCCTAGTGCAATTTTTCCTCCGGTGGTGTATGATAGAAGCCACGAGATACCAAACTAGCGAGGAGGCAACCCCATGAACAAGTGCATCATTCCCCAGGGCTACCGGGCGCCGCTGTATGGCTACGATATGCAGCGGGCCATTGAATTTGTCAAGAGCAGCTTCCAGGAGAACCTGAAACTGGCGTTGAATCTCCGCCGGGTATCCGCTCCGCTGTTTGTGGATCGAAATTCCGGCCTTAACGATAACCTCAACGGCGTGGAGCGGCCGGTTTCTTTTGATATTCCAGCGGTGGAGGGGGCTGTGGGCGAGGTGGTTCACTCCTTGGCCAAGTGGAAGCGGCTGGCCCTCAAGCGCTACGGCTTTTATCCGGGCAACGGCCTCTACACCGATATGAACGCTATCCGCAGGGATGAGCAGCTGGACAATATCCACTCCATTTATGTGGATCAGTGGGACTGGGAAAAGGTCATCACCCGGGCGGAGCGCAATGAGGAGTATCTCAAGTATACCGTCCGTTCCATCGTGGGGGCGGTGTGCGATACCTGCGATGCTTTGCGCCGGGCGTTCCCGCAGCTGAATGTAAAGCTTCAGCGGGAGGTAACCTTTATCACCACCCAGGAGCTGGAGGATCTGTATCCGGAGCTGACTCCCTCCCAGCGGGAGACGGAGTTCCTGAAGCTCCACAAGACAGTGTTCCTTATGCAGATCGGCGGGAAGCTCCGTTCCGGAAAGCCTCACGACGGTCGGGCCCCGGACTATGACGACTGGAGCCTTAATGGCGATATCCTTATGTGGAACGACGTGCTGGGCCGGGCCTTTGAAATCTCCTCCATGGGTATCCGGGTGGACGAGGAGAGCTTGGACCGGCAGCTGAAGCTGGCGGGCTGTGAGGAGCGTCGGGAGCTGCCCTATCATCAGATGCTCCTTCGGGGCCAGCTGCCGCTTACTATCGGCGGTGGTATTGGCCAGAGTCGGTTGTGCATGCTGATGATCGGCTGCTGCCATATCGGCGAGATTCAGGTAAGTTTGTGGGACCAGGAGACTATGGACACCTGCGAAGAGGC
>JAGHHM010000046.1 GCA_017887695.1 Oscillospiraceae bacterium
AGGCAGGGACACGGTATACCGTGCCCTTGCCTTTTTCCCTTTCATGTGGTATGATGTGCCGAGAAAAATGGGGAGGTATCCTTACTTATGCGGATGCGGAAGAAGAAAAACCTGATCCCGCGGATGGAGAAGTGTGCCGCTGTCCACGTGCGGGATGGCTTCGGCCTGAGAGGAGAATGGCGGGAGACGCTGATGCCGGAGGCGGCGGAGCTGCGGGTGGAGCTGGGCTGCGGCAAAGGCCGCTTTACTGTGGAAACGGCCCGCCAGCACCCGGAGATTCTGTTCATTGCCATTGAGAAGGTGCCTGACGCCATGGTGGTGGCAATGGAGCGGGCGGTGGCCCTGGAACTGAAGAACGTATTTTTTGTAGTGGGGGATGCGGCCTTGCTGCCGGATTATTTTGCTCCCGGTGAGGTGGATCTCATCTACATCAACTTCTGCGACCCCTGGCCCCCCAAGGGACAGGCCAAGCGGCGCCTTACGCACCGGGGGTTCCTGGCCTCCTACCGGAAGGTGCTGAAAATGGGGGGAGAGATCCATTTCAAGACAGATAACGGCCCTCTCTTTGCCTTTTCCCTGGAGGAATTTCCTGCTGCCGGTTATGCGCTCAGCCAGGTTACTCACCATCTCCATGAAAACGGTCCCCAGGGTGTCATGACGGATTATGAGGCAAAATTTTATGAGGAAGGGCTGCCCATTAACCGCTGTGTGGGCACGATGATTCCCTGGGAAGAGGAAGAAAAACCCGCGGAGGAATCAGTCGATAATTTATAAAAATACGTTTATCTTGGGTGACAATAGATTTTTAGCATGCTATCATAAGAACGCCCGTTTGCAGTTCGGTACGATTCCGATCTGCAAACGGCGTTTTTTAACGAAAAGACCGGAATAATCCGGCTTGAGAAGAGAAAAGAGAGAACAAGGGCTGTTGTGTTTCGGAGAGAGTGTCAATGGAAGAGAATAAAACACAGGGATCACAGATCCAGGAAAACAAAATGGGAATTCTGCCGGTAAACCGGCTGCTGATTTCCATGTCGGTGCCGATTATGGTTTCCATGTTGGTGCAGGCGCTGTACAATGTGGTGGACAGTATATTTGTGGCCAAGCTCAGCGAAAATGCCTTGAATGCAGTTTCCCTGGCGTTTCCTGTGCAGAACCTGATGATCGCGGTAGCAACCGGTACCGGTGTTGGTATCAATGCCCTGCTGTCCAAGAGTCTGGGGGAGAAAAACTTTAAACGGGCGAATCTGGCGGCGGCTAACGGTGTATTCCTGGCAGTGTGCAGCTATATTGTTTTTGCCCTGCTGGGTGTATTCTGCTCCAGGATGTTCTTTACGGTGCAGACAGATGTGGCGGAGATTGTGGAAGGCGGTACAGCCTATGTTGCCATTTGTACCATCTGCTCCTTCGGTATGTTTTTGCAGATTACCTATGAGCGGCTGCTCCAGTCTACGGGTAAGACGATCTATACCATGTTTACCCAAGGTCTGGGAGCGGTGATTAATATTGTCTTTGACCCCATTTTTATCTTTGTCCTGGATATGGGGGTCGCCGGCGCAGCGGTAGCCACTGTTATGGGACAGATTGTGGCGGCGATCCTGGCTATTTACCTCAATGGAAAAAAGAATCATGAGATCCAGCTCAGCTTCCGGGGTTTCCGGCCCAGTGGTGCCATTATTGGTGTGATTTATGCGGTTGGCGTGCCGTCTATCATTATGGCGGCCATCAGCTCTGTGATGACCTTTGGTATGAACCAGATCCTCATTGGCTTTACTACTACGGCTACTGCCGTATTGGGAGTTTATTTTAAACTCCAGAGCTTTATCTTTATGCCGGTTTTCGGGTTGAATAATGGCCTGGTGCCGATTATCGCCTATAATTTTGGCGCCCGGAAGCCGGACCGGATGCTCAGAGCGGTAAAACTGGGTATCCTGTATGCCACTGGCATCATGGCCATTGGGTTTGCGATTTTCCAGGTGAGCTCTGCCGTGCTGCTGGGCTTTTTTGAAGCTTCGGATTATATGCTGCAGATTGGTGTGCCGGCTCTGCGCATCATCAGCATCAGTTTCCTGCTGGCGGGATTTTGTATTATTTCCTCCTCTACTTTCCAGGCATTGGGTCATGGTGTACTGAGCCTGATTGTGTCCCTGGTGCGTCAGCTGGTGGTGCTGCTGCCGGTGGCGTGGCTGCTGTCTTTGAGCGGACAGCTGGAACTGGTTTGGTGGGCGTTCCCCTTTGCGGAGTTGTTCTCCCTTACTCTTTGTATTTTCTTCCATCGGTTTGTTTACCGGCGTGAAATCCGGCCGATGATGGAGGATCGAGCCTGACTGCCGCAGTATGCCAAATTAAATAAAGCCGCTTGGAAACAGCTGCTTCCAGGCGGCTTTATTTTTATAGAGGCAGGATGCGGACGCCAAAGGGCTCCAGAGATATACCCAGAGCCTGGGCTGGACGGTCGTTGTGATTGATGAGAAAGCGAAGGGTGCGGCGGCTGCTTTGACGGATCACGGATTCCACCTCATCAGGCAGCTCCAGGGGTGCAAGCCCTGCCTGTCTCATGGCAGAGAAGAGGACCTCTTTTAGGGTAACCTTGTCAGGAGCGGTACCCAGATAGTAGGCCCAGCCCTTTCCCCAGGCGTTGCGGGTAATAGCGGCATACTGACGGTAGAAGGGGTCATCGTATCGGTAGAGAACATCCGCAGTAGTGGGGAGAGCCATATCCCGAAAGATCCCGGCGCTGGCGTGGGAATGGGAGCCGGAAAGAGGAATGCAGTCATATTCCTGAACGCTTTCTGTCTCCTCCACCGTCAGCCCCAGCAGATCGCCGCAGTCCACAGGCAGGGTTTTGCCAAAGACCAGGTTGTTCTGCCGGTCTTTAACAGCAGTTCGATAGGTGACTACTGCCACGCCACCATCCGCTGTGAATTCTTTCAGCCGCTGGAGAAACGCCGGGTCGGTAACGATCATGTTGGGTACCACCACCAGCTTATAGTGGGAAAAATCTGCCCGGGATGGAATTACATCCACCATCTGCCCCGCCTGGAAGAATATTCTGTGCAGCCGCTTCATTGCGGCTTCACAATTCAGAAGGATGCTCTGCTGCTGAATGCGGAAAGATGCCAGAGCGTCGTAATCGTAGACGATGGCCACGTCGCTGTGTACCGGTGTGGTAAGGACGTCCTCATAGTCCTTCACAGTGCGGAAAAAGTCCTGGACCTCATAGAAGCGGCGCCGGGGAATATTGTCCGCATCCAGAATGCCGTAGCAAAACTGTTCCGCCCCTTTGGTAGCACCCCGGTAGCGGAAGTAGAGAAGACCGTCGCAGCCTCGGGCCACTCCCTGCCAGCTCCACATCTTGGCTTGGTTGGGCCGAGGCAGAAAGCCGGTGATGTCGTGCCCTTGAGCCCCCATAATGGCCTCGGTGATCCAGAAATTGTCCTGGCGCAGGCCACGGATATAATCCAGGCCAAAGGCGATCTCACTGGCAGGAAGGGGGGCTCTTTGGCCGCCCCACACAGGGTAGTTGTTATAGGCGACTTTGTCCAGACAGGAGGCCAGAGCGGAATAGTCTACATGCTTTCCCAGCCCACCGCCGGGAAAATCATGAATCACCACCGCATTGGGGATTTCCCGGCGGAGGATGTCTGCCTGGAGGGCAGCGAAGGACTGGATGTTCCAGCTGCAAAATCGCTCCCAATCCATCCGCAGGGCAGGGTTGTGGGTTGTAATGGTGGGGGCGGGGAGGGGAATTTCGTCAAAATCATTGTACTCCTGGCTCCAAAAGGCGGTACCCCAGTCCTGATTGAGCTTGTGGATATCGCCATGGAAAATCTCCCGAAGATAGGCCTGGAAAGCGGTGCGGCACCGGGGACACCAGCACTGGTCACTGCCTTCATGGCCCAGCTCATTGTCCACCTGCCAGGCGACGATGGCTTTCTCGTCCCTGTAATGGCGGGCCAGCGCGGTGACGATCTTTTCGCAGTATCGGCGGTAGACAGTGCTGCTGAAGCAATAAACATGGCGGCCGCCGTAGGAGCGGGGAGAGCCATCCGGATGCCAAGAGAGAATATCCGGATGCTGCTTAATGAGCCAGGCAGGAGGTGTGGCAGTGGGGGTGCCAAAGATCACGCTTAGACCTTTTTCTTTGGCTTTGGCAATGACGATGTCAAAGAAGCTGAAATCGTAAGTGCTCTCCGTTGGTTCCATTCGGTGCCAAGCAAATTCGCCGATGCGGATCACGTTGCCGCCTAGCTCCACAATGCGGTTCATATCCGCGTCCATCAGAGAAAGATCCCACTGTTCAGGATAGTAGTCAACGCCCAATAACATGTGATTACTCCTTTTGTCCCCGGCTTGGCAGCTGGGAAATTGTGGAAAGAAAACCCGGAGTTGCCACAGCGGTTTCCGCTGTATCGCGGGCCTGGCTGTATTTATAAATGATAACGATGTTTTACAAAAAATCAAGAGCTGGAAAAATATTCCCACACCTGTACAATGTAAAAGAAAATAGACATTATTGCATATTGTAATGAGAAAAAGGAAACAAACGGGAAGCTCTTTGCGTCTAAGTCCTGTAACCAAAATGTTTATTTTTTGTTATCACAATTAACCTTTACTTTCTTTTGTTTTGCGCCTATAATACTACATGCTGAAAATACAGCAAAAGAGACATATTGTTGGAAATGTGTCCGCATGCGGCGGAAAGCCGCTATGATTACAGCAGAAAAAGGGACGGTGATTTCTGTGCCAC
>JAGHHM010000047.1 GCA_017887695.1 Oscillospiraceae bacterium
ACGGCCCTCGTGCTGAAGGATTTTACAGTTTTTTCTGACGGAACCAGGGAAGTTTTCCACAGAAGCAGGCAGTTTAGTAGAAAAGAAACAAGATTCGCCTATCCCTTCAAAAGGGCGACAGCCGAAGAATCGGCTAGCAACCCGGTACAGATCAGCTCCCTGGAGGATTCTTTCATTCGGTGGCAATGCGCCGGCCCAGTCTTATCAAGACCGATTGGACAAAAGAGGGGGACCGCAAGGTGAATTGGGCCGCAGGCCCAAGAGAGGGTGGCCTGGGCCAGGGTCTCCCCGGCGCGCTTTTGTCTACTTTTCCCGCGTCGGAAAAGTAGGCCGCCGGAGGCAAAAAGACAAAGGAAAGCCACAGAGAAATTCCGTGGCGGGAGCCTCCCGCCAAGAACCCCCCGGGGCCTTGGGGGCCCACAGACCCTGCCGCCCGGTCAGAGAGCGGCCCTCCTTGCTATGTCAGCTTTCCCCCCTGGGTGTGGAAAACCTTCCCGCTGAGGAGGCCCCCCAGCCGGTCGTCCTCGCAGCAGGTGATGAACACCTGCCCTCCCCCGATACGGTTGAGGACAAACTCCTGCCGCCGGGGATCCAGCTCGCTGAGTACGTCGTCCAGCAGCAGTACCGGATACTCCCCCAGGATTTCCCGGTGGATCTCCCGGGCCGCCAGCTTCAGGGACAGCGCTGCCGTCCTGGTCTGGCCCTGGGAGGCAAAGGATTTTGCGGAGCGGCCGTCCAGCATTACCTCCAGGTCGTCCTTGTGAGGCCCGGAAAGGCACTGCCGGGAGGCAAGCTCCGCCGCGGCATGGCTCTCCTGGTGGCGGGTAAGTTCCCCGGCCAGCTGGCCCAGCTCCGCAAAGGGGTCTGTAACAGAGCTGACGGTGCGATAGACAATTTCCAGTTTTTCCCTGCCGCCGGAGCATTCCCCGTGGGCGGCAGCGGCGTACTCCCCCAGAAGCCGGGCAAACCGGGAGCGGTAGTGGATAATCACCGCCCCCATCTCCGCCATACGGCGGTTGAACTCCGGCAAAATAGCCAGCAGATCCGGTTTTTCCTCACTGTCCCGGAGAATCCGGGTTTTATGTTCATAAAGCCGGTGGTATTCCCCCAGGGCCTCGGCATACCGGGGCCGCAGCTGGCACAGGGAGACATCCATGAAGCGCCGGCGCTCCACAGCGCCGGCACGAATGATCTGAAGATCCTCCGGGGCAAAAAACACAGTGTTGAGGACCTGGCTGAGAGCCGCTGAGGTCCGTGCCGTGACGCCATTGACGGTAATCTTCTTTTTCCGGCCGTGAAATACCTCCACCCGGCTGCAAAAATCCCGGTCCCGGCTGGTAATACCGCCCTCTACCCGGAACCCCTGGGCCCCAAAGCGGATCAGCTCCCGGTCGCTGCGGGTCCGGGGAGATTTTCCACAGGCCAGACAGCAAATGGCCTCCAGGAGATTGGTTTTCCCCTGGGCATTCTCTCCCCAGATCACGTTGCATACCGGGTCAAATTCCACAGCTTCTCCACAGTAGTTGCGGAAATCCTCCAGCAGGAGGCGGTTAACTCTCATAGGCTACCGTATATTGTTTTCCCTGGAAGGACACTGTGTCCCCGGGGCGGATTTTTTTCCCCCGCTGGAGGCAGGTTTCCCCGTTGACGGAGACCTCCCCCTCCTGGATGAGGACCTTGGCCTCGCCGCCGGAGGACACCAGGTTGCCGAATTTCATCAGGTCCTGGAGCTTGATAAACTCCGTGGAAATGGTAATTGTTTCCATATAAGTATACCCTCTCAGCTGTTTTTCAGCCGCACCGGCAGCACCATGTAAAGGAAGTTTTCCTCCCCTTCCAGGGGGGTGATGATGCAGGGGGAAATGCCGGTGTTGAGCTCCATGCGGACGGTGTCCGCCGGGCAGTATTTCAGGGCTTCCAGCAGATAGCGGTTGTTGAAACCGATCTCCAGGCCCTTGCCGTCACCGGAAATTTTGCACACATCCTTGGCCTCACCGTTGCCGGTACGGGCGGAAAGCAGCACCCGGTCCTCCTCGAATACGCAGCGGACGGGGCTCTTCTGCTTGTCGGAAATCACCACGCCCACACGGTCAATGGAGGCAATCATGGTTTTGGTATCCACCGTGACGGCAATGGGGTTGGCCCGGGGGATGGCGGTCTTATAGTCCAGGAATTCCCCTTCCAGCCGCCGGCAGATCAGCTCCGTGGGGCCCACTTCAAACAAAAGATGACGGTTACCTAATGTGACCGTGGCCAGCTCGTCGGTATCCTCGCAGATTTTTTCCACTTCGCCCAGGGCGGAGCCGGGGGCAACGAAGGAAAAAGCGCCGCCGTCGACGCGCTCCACCGGTTCCCGGCGGAGGGCCAGGCGGAAGCCGTCCACCGCCACCATGGTCAGACCCTTTTCCCCAATTTCAAAGAGGGAGCCGGTGTGGACCGGACGGGCCTCGTTGGTGGACACGGCAAAGGAGGTTTCCCCAATCATAGCCCGCAGCACTTTTTGCTGAATCTGGAAGGAAAACTGGTCCTCCACCTCCGGCATATCGGGATAATCGGCGGAGGAAATGGCGGTGAGGTCGTAGGAAGCGTCGCCGCAGGTCAGCTTTACGTTGAGATTTTTGTCGGAGGAAAACACCACCACGTCGTCAGGCAGGCGGCGGATCATGTCGCCGAAGAGCCGGGCGCTGAGCACCAGGGAGCCGCCCTCGGTAACGTCGGCGGACACATGGGTGCGGATGCCGGTCTGCATGTTGTAGCCGGAAACCGTCAAACTGGTTTCCGCCTCCAGCAGGAGGCCTTCCAGGGCGGGAATGGAGCTTTTTGCGGACACGGCCCGGGAGGCGGTGTTAACCGCCGACAAAAGAAGGGCCTTTTCACAGGAAAATTTCATGGGCTGTATTCCTTTCTTTCTGCCGGGAGGCGGAATATCCTGCCGTACAGAAGCATAAACTAGTATATTTTTCAGTAGTAGGGGCAGTAGAGGGAAAAAATGTGGACAAGCTGCGAAAGCTGTTGAAACGTAAGGGAAAGAGGCTCCACAAAGGGGTGTGGAAAATGGGGATGCTTGTCCACCGGTATCCACAGCCCCTGTGTATGGAGGGATTTTCCACAGGGGGCGTGGATAACTTTTTGTGGAAACGGTGGAAAAGTTGGGGGAAAATGTTTAAAACTTTCCAACCGTGTTTATTTCTTGGAGTTGATGTTGGTGATAATGGCTTTTACCGTCTCAGCGAAGGTGGGATCCTTCTTCATTTTCTTCTCCACCTGCTCAATGGAGTGGAGAACGGTGGTGTGATCCCGGCCGCTGAATTCCATGCCGGTGTCGCTGAGGGAGTTGCTGGTCATGCGGCGGATGAGGTACATGGCGATCTGGCGGGCGTTGACGCAGTCGCGGCTGCGGGACTGGCCCCGGATCTGGTCCTCCTCCAGCCGGAAGTAGCGGCAGATCTCCTTGATGATGCTGTCGGGGGTGATGATGAACTCGTTGGACTTGCTCATGTCCTGGATGGCCCGGTCCACGGCGTGCTTGTCGATCTCGCTGCCCTCCAGATCCCGGAAGGCCTTGATCTTCTTGACGGTGCCCTCCAGCTGCCGGACGTTGGCGGTGATTTTGGTGGCGATGTAGGCGGCGATCTCGTCGGTGAGGACGAAGCCCAGCTGTACCGCCTTGTTCTTGATGATGGCGATACGGGTCTCCAGATCCGGCGGCTGCACGTCTACCAGCAGGCCCCATTCAAAACGGGTCCGCAGACGGTCGTCCAGCTGGGCCATTTCGTGAGGCGGCCGGTCGGAGGTGAGGACGATCTGCTTTTTGCTCTCGTAGAGGGTGTTGAAGGTGTGGAAGAATTCGTTCTGGGTCTCCACCTTGCCGGCCACGAACTGGATATCGTCCACCAGCATCAGGTCGGCTTCCCGGTACTTGGTGCGGAAGTCGCCGGCCTTACCGGAGCGGACGGACTCGATGAAGTCGTTGATGAACTCGTCCCCCTTGATGTACACGATCCGGGCGTGGGGATTGTTCTGCCGGATCACATGGGCGATGGCGTAGAGGAGGTGGGTTTTGCCCAGTCCCGAGTCGCCGTAGATGAAGAGGGGGTTGTAGTGCTGGCCCGGCGCGTCGGCCACCGCCCGGGCGGCGGAGCAGGCCAGCTTGTTGGAGGGGCCCACCACGAAGGTCTCAAAGGTGAACTCCCCGCTTTCCATCAGGGAGGTAGGCTTTTGCTCCTCCTGGTTTTGATAGCGGCGCAGTCCCTCGTCGTCCAGCAGCCGTACCGTCATGTCCGAGGAGAAGATGTCCTTGAGGCCCTCCTCGATGTTGGTGAGAAACCGGTCCTGGATGTTGGTGCGCTTGAAGTCGTTGGGACAGTGGAGCACCAGGGTGTCCCCCTCCAGGGCCACCACGGTGGTATCGTCGAACCAGGTTTTGATGGTGGTCTCCGACAGATCCTCCCGCAGTCTGGCCAGGATCATGGACCAGATATCGGAAACAGATTGCATAGAAGCTCTCCCTTTCTCTGTTGATAGGCGTCTTTTGCAGGTGATAATGGATGATGTCTTTCCATACGTCGGCCGGGGGGGCGGCGGCAAAGGGTTCGGCCCGAAAGCCCCCCTTCCCGCCGCCCATTCCGGTCCCGCTGTCCGTCTCCGGAGGAGACGACCGGGCCCGGTGTCCCCGGCACGGCGAAAATACCCTATCCAGTATACCAAAAATTCCGCATGATTGCAAATACTTATTCTAATAATAAGATAAAAATTTTTCCTTGAAAAACCACCAGATGTGGCGGTTTTTCCGGGATAAAAACCACTAGATTTTGTATAATTTTTCTTTTCTGTCCAAAAGTGGGGGATTTTAGGAAAAAGACGGCGGTTTTCAGAAGTTTTTATTGACACAGTTATACTTTTTATGTATAATAACTGTTGCTTGTCATCAGACAGGCCTGAAGTACGTCAACTGCGGGGTGTGATCCCCTGGATCCGCCCGCCGTCGAGTAGCGGGGCCTTTTGTCCCGCAGCAAAGAAAAGTAGGAGGTGTATGCAAATGTTCCGTACCTATCAGCCCAAGAAGCGCCAGCGCTCCAAGGAGCACGGTTTCCGCAAGCGGATGAGGACCGCCAACGGCCGGAAGGTTCTTTCCCGCCGCCGCGCCAAGGGCCGCGCCCGCCTGACCCATTGAGGCCGCGGAGTTTGCATCGCAAATAGATAAACAAGGGGACGGCATGAGGGATATTCTGCCGTCCCTTGGGCGCTTTCGGGGAAAAATGGCTTTTTTATCCCATTTTTGCCGGAAACCCGCCGGGAAGGGGAAGGCACAGCCGTGAAAAAAACGGTGACCATCAAAGAGAATCATGTCTTTCGCCGGATGTACAACAAGGCCCCCTCGGCGGTAACGCCGCTGCTGGTGGTATACTGCCGGCGCAACCGCCTGGACCATAACCGTCTGGGGGTCACTGTCAGCACCAAGCTGGGAGGGGCCGTGGTCCGCAATCGCTGCCGCCGCCGTCTCCGGGAGGTCTATCGCCTGGCCCAGCCCCGGCTGCGCCAGGGCTATGACGTGGTGATCGTGGCCCGGACCCGCTGTGCCGGCGCTCCCTGGCCCAAGCTCACCGCCGCCTTTGACAAGGCCTGCCGGCAGCTGGGACTGATGGAGGAGGCGCAGCAGGGATGAAAGATTTTCTCAAAAAGCTGATGCTGGGAGCCATCCGGTTCTACCAGCGCTATATTTCTCCGGGGCTTCCGCCCCGGTGCCGCTTTGTGCCCACCTGCTCCCAGTATGCCCTGGAGGCCATTGAGAAGTACGGGCCCCTGAAGGGGGGCTTTCTGGCCCTGAAGCGTTTTTTGCGATGCCACCCCTTTTACAAGGGGAATATGTATGACCCTGTGCCCTGAGGCTCCGGCCCCCGGGCGCGCCCACAAACGAATACCGGAGGAAGCATAACCCATGAATATCATCACTGTGCCCTTCGCGGCGCTGCTGCGCTGGCTTTACGAGTTCACTTCATCCTACGGCGTTTCCATTATTCTTTTTGCCCTGGTGATCAAGCTCATCTTCTTCCCCTTCCAGCTCAAGGGCAAAAAGGGCATGATGCGGATGGGTACCCTGTCCAAGAAACAGCAGGAGCTCCAGAAGCAGTACGCCAACAACCAGCGCAAGTACCAGGAGGAGGTACAAAAGCTCTACCAGGAGGAAGGCGTCAACCCCATGAGCGGCTGCCTTTGGTCCTTCCTCCCTCTGCTGATCCTGATGCCCCTGTATTCCATCGTCTACCGGCCCATCACCCACTTCATGGGTCTGAGCACGGAGGCTATGGAGACCCTGCGGGAAACCGCGGTGGGTCTGGGCTTCACCGCCACCGGCGGCGGCTATGAGCAGATCTTCCTCACCGACTTTATTCACCAGAACTGGGATAAGTTCCAGGGTACCGTGGAGGGGCTCATCGATGTGAACTTCTCCTTCCTGGGGCT
The DNA here is from genome assembly GCA_017887695.1 of Oscillospiraceae bacterium. Classification (GTDB taxonomy): domain Bacteria; phylum Bacillota; class Clostridia; order Oscillospirales; family Oscillospiraceae; genus Pelethomonas. Next base: position 6,463 of record JAGHHM010000047.1, read on the forward strand.
GGATCTGAGCCGGACCCCCACCAGCATGCTGGGCAGCTTTACCTTTACCTGGGGCTGCATCGGCGTGGTGCTCATCCCCATTGTGGCTGCCGCGCTGCAGCTGGTCAGCACCATGATCATGACCCGTACCAACGGCCAGAGCCCGGAGCAGAACCGGCAGATGCGGACCATGAACCTGCTGATGCCTCTCATGTCCCTGTGGTTCTGCTTTACCATGCCTGCCGCCATGGGTGTGTACTGGATTGTCAACAGCGTGTTCATGACCATCCAGGAGGGCACCCTGGGCCGCTACTACACCAAGAAGTTCCAGGCCGAGGAAGAAGAGCGCCAGGCCAAGAAGGAAGCCGCCCGTCAGCTGCGGATGGAAGAAGCCAAGCAGCGTGCCGCGGAGCAGCGGGAGCAGGAGGCCAAAAAGCCCAAGAAGCAGCCTCAGAAGGCTCCGGAGAAAAAGGTATCCACCAACGAGGCCGGCCGCATCGGGGATCGTCCCTATGCCAGAGGCCGCAGCTATAAGGAAGACCGATACGATACAAAGGAGTAAGAACCCGATATGGCAATGCAATATCTTGACATGACGGGCAAGACCGAGGAAGAGGCCGTCAGCCGCGCCCTGGCGCAGCTGGGCCTCGATCGGGACGAGGTGTCCGTTGAGATTCTGGAGCGGGCCAAATCCGGATTTTTCGGCATTGGCGCCAGCCCCGCCAAGGTGCGTGTGACCTACGGCCTGGAAGAAGAGGAGCCGGTACAGGTCCAGCCCAAGGCCGCTCCCAAGCCGGTGGAAAAGCGGGCCGAGGCCCCCAAGCCGGTAAAGGCTGAGGCAAAGCCCGCCGAAAAGGCGGAGAAGCAGGAGAAGCCGGAGGAGGAATCCGTACCGGCCGCTCCCAAGGCTGACAAGCCCCAGCGGAAAAAGAAGAGGAGCCCCGCCAAGGATAAGCCCCAGCGCAAGGAGCAGGAGGGCGAGGAGGAGCTGGAGCTGCCTCTGCCGGAGCCTGAGGATCTGGGAGAGCCCTGCGGCGCCGACGACGAGAAGGCCACTCAGATCCGCACCTTCCTGGAGGGCCTCCTCCAGCATATGGAATCTGCCGCCCAGGTGACGGTGTACCAGCCTGAGAAGGGCCGCTACAAGGTGATCCTGGATGGCAAGAAGCTGGGCGCCCTGATTGGCCGCCGGGGCGAGACCCTGGACGCCATCCAGCAGCTGACCAACTACTCTGTCAACCGTGGCAGCGACAAGCGGGTACGGATCCATGTGGATGCGGAGAACTACCGCCTCAAGCGGGAGCAGAGCCTCCAGCACCTGGCCCGGAAGGTGGCCGCCAAGGTCATCAAGTACAAGCGCAACGTGACCCTGGAGCCCATGAACGCCTATGAGCGCCATGTTATCCACACCGCTTTGCAGGATGTGGAGAATGTGACCACCTACTCTATGGGTACCGAGCCCAACCGGCGGGTCATCGTGGCCTACGACCGGGAGAACAAGGAATAATCCACCACCATATGCACAAAATCCCCTGGACTTGTGGAAAAGTCCAGGGGATTTTTTTGGTGGGGCCCTGCCTTGTGAATTCCTCCGCAAAAATGGAAGCGGGTCTTGACAAATCCCCATCCTGATGTATTATATAGATAATCTACATATATAGGGAGGCTAATATATGGACAAGGCGCTGCTCTCCGGCAGCACAGCTATGCTGCTGCTGAAGCTGCTGGAGGAACAGGATATGTACGGCTACCAGATGATCGAGACCCTGGCACAGCGGTCGGACCACACCTTTGACCTGAAGGCGGGGACCCTCTATCCCCTGCTCCATACCCTGGAGGAGCGGGGGGACATCGAGGCCTATCTGGAGGGCCAGGGCGGCACCCGGCCCCGGCGGTACTACCGCCTTACCCCTGTCGGACGGGGACGGCTTCAGGAGAAGGAACAGGAGTGGCGGCAGTATGTGACTGCCGTGGAGCGGGTGCTGAAGGGAGGCGAGTGCCTTGCCTGACCGGATCGAGGCGTTTATTGAGGCCGTGGCAGCGGAAATCCGCTGGAAAAAGGCCCGCCCGGTGCTGACGGAGGAGATCCGTACCCATCTGCTGGATCAGCGGGACGCCTATGCCGCCCAGGGCATGACAGAGGATGCAGCCCAGGCGGAGGCAGTGCGCCAGATGGGGGATCCGGTGGCCCTGGGGACAGATCTGGATCGGATTCACCGGCCCCGGCCTCAGTGGGGGCTGCTGGCGCTGGCCCTGGCGCTGACGGCGGCAGGGGTATTCCTGCGCTATTCTCTCACTGCCGATATGCCGGCCATATCCCTGGGGGACCGGCAGATGGATCTGCTGGGGGGCCTGATCGGGGCGGGAGCCTTGGCCGTGGGGTATCTGCTGGATGTCAGCTTCCTGAGCCGGCGGGCCTGGTGGACCTGCGCCGCTCTGGCGGCAGTGTTTCTCTGTTTCCTGCCCTGGAAGGCCAACAGCGCTGCCTGGATGTCCGCCCAGATGCTGGCGCTGTTTCCCTTGACCCTGGCCCTGGTACTGTGGAAGCAGCGGGGCAAGAGATGGCGGGGGGCTGCTGTGTGCCTGGGCTGGACAGCCCTGGCGGCTGCCGCCTGCTGCCTGTGCCCCAGCGTCTACGCCCTGATGCTGGTGACCATGGCGGGATTGGTGCTGGGCCTGTTTTTCGCCCTGCGGGACTGGCTGGGCCTGGGCCGGAAGAAATCCGTGTTGTTGGTGCTGGCCCTGGGCCTGGGGGTACTGGCTGTGATCGTGGCAGCCCGGTGGGAGTATCTGCGGTATAGCCTTTTCGCGGACCTGGGCCCTACCAACCAGGGCTATTTTGCCTTTATTCTCCGGGAGGCCCTGGAGGGGGCCCGATGGATTGGCCCGGCGGAACTCCCCGCCTGGGCGACGGAGCAAGGCCTCACCTTCCGGCAGGTGGTCCCGGAGATGGACAGCGACGCCCTGCTGGTGAACCTGATCTGTACCTGGGGATGGCTGCCCTTCCTGGCGCTGGTGGGGGTGTTCCTGGCCTTTTTCCTGTGGCTTTTGTGGAAAACTCTCCACCTGCGGCAGACCCTGGGCCGGGCGGTGTGCCTGGCGGCGGTGACCGCTCTGGCGGTACAGGCCCTGGCCAGCCTGACCCTGACCCTGGGAGTGCCGGTGCTGGCTGGGGGCTTCCCCCTGGTGGTGAGCAACACCAATACGGTGTTGGATCTGTTTCTCATCGGCCTGGCCCTGTCCGCTCTTCGGAACGGAAGCCTGCCGGAGAGGGCCCCTGCCCCCTGCCGGAAAGGTTCTGTTTTCCTCCGGCGAATCCGCTGGGAAAACGGGGAATTGATCCTGTCCCTGAGGCCAAAACAGGGATAAAAAGCCGGTTATGCACAAATCACGCCGGATCTGTGGAAAGATCCGGCGTGATTTTTTGCTTTTGGCCTTGTTTGACGGGGATTTTTCCGGGAAAAGCTCAATTATCCCCCGGATTATCCCCATTTGACCCAGGCCTTGTGGAAAGTGAATTTTTGACCTTTTCAGGGCAAACAACGTTTGCCCCCAAAAGTTCTTTTGTTTCTTTCCCCCTTCGGGGACGTACTCCACTAAGATTTTGCTGCGCAAAATCAAGTGTCGTTACAGTCTTTCAAGAAAAGAAGATAATCTC
>JAGHHM010000048.1 GCA_017887695.1 Oscillospiraceae bacterium
ACCCTGCTGGCCCAGGCCATCATCCGCGAGGGTCTGAAGAACCTGGCCGCCGGTGCCAACCCCATCGTCATGAAGAAGGGTATCTCCAAGGCTGTTGAGACTGCTGTGGAGAGCATCCGTGCCAACAGCCAGAAGGTCAACGGCACTGATGATATCGCCCGTGTCGGTACCGTTTCCTCCGGCGACGAGACCATCGGCAAGCTGATTGCCGAGGCCATGGAGAAGGTCAGCCACGACGGCGTCATCACCATCGAGGAGTCCAAGACCGCTGAGACTTACAGCGAGGTTGTCGAAGGCATGATGTTTGACCGCGGCTACATCACCCCCTACATGGTCACCGACACCGAGAAAATGGAGGCTGTCATCGACGACGCCTACATCCTCATCACCGACAAGAAGATCTCCGTCATCTCCGACATCCTGCCCATCCTGGAGCAGCTGGTGCAGTCCGGCAAGAAGCTGGTCATCATCGCCGAGGATGTGGAAGGCGAGGCCCTCAGCACCCTGATTGTCAACCGCCTGCGTGGTACTCTGAACGTGGTGTGCGTCAAGGCTCCTGGCTTTGGTGATCGCCGCAAGGAGATGCTTCAGGATATCGCCATCCTCACCGGCGGCCAGGTCATCAGCGAGGAACTGGGCTACGAGCTCAAGACCGCTGACATCTCCATGCTGGGCCGTGCCCGTCAGGTGAAGGTCACCAAGGAGAACACTGTTATCGTGGACGGCGCTGGCGACAGCGAGGCCATCAAGAACCGTGTGGCCCAGATCCGCAGCCAGGTGGCTGTTACCACCAGCGACTACGACAAGGAGAAGCTCCAGGAGCGTCTGGCCAAGCTGGCCGGCGGCGTGGCTGTCATCAAGGTTGGTGCTGCTACCGAGACCGAGATGAAGGAAAAGAAGCTGCGCATCGAGGACGCCCTCAACGCCACCAAGGCTGCTGTTGAGGAAGGCATCGTGGCCGGCGGCGGCGTGGCCTATGTCAACGCCATTGCCGCTGTGGAGGCCCTGCTGGCCAACGTGGAAGGTGACGAGAAGACTGGTGTACGCATCATCGCCAAGTCCCTGGAGGCTCCCATCCGTCAGATCGCTGCCAACGCTGGTCTGGACGGCAGCGTGATCCTGGAGAATGTGAAGAAGTCCGGCAAGACCGGCTACGGCTTCGACGCCTACAAGGAGGAGTACTGCGACATGGTCTCCGCCGGTATCGTGGATCCCGCCAAGGTGACCCGCTCCGCTCTGGAGAATGCCGCTTCCGTGGCTTCCATGGTGCTGACCACCGAGTCCCTGGTGGCTGACAAGCCCGAGCCTCCCGCACCCGCTCCCGCTGCTCCCGACATGGGCGGCATGTATTAATTCAGCGCTCATTCCTGAATATTGCTGCAAAAGGCCCGCGGCATACGCCGCGGGCTTTTTTGCTTTTTTACATGGTATCTGAGGGGGGATCATTCCCTCTCTGCCGCCCACAGGGGGCACTGCCAGTAACCGTCCGTCTGCCCACCCCGCCAGTAACGGGGGGCAAGCACATAGACATATTCCGGATCGTCAGGATTGACGTATACCTCCCTGCCCTCCAGGGAGTAGCCATAGCCGTCGGAGGTACCGTTGGTTTCCAAATCCTCCTCAGGAAGGATGTCCCGGCCGACGTAATGCAGCTGTCCCACAGCCGCATATCCTTCCGGCAGCTCCTCCAGCCACAACAGAGCAGGGCTGTTCCAGGCACTCTGGCCGATCCGATAGTCCCGCCCCTGCCACCTGAGACAGCTGCTGTCCAGCTGAGCGCTGACAAAACGGATGTAATGATGGGTAAACCAATCGGTAGTCATCCGAACATATACCGCCTCCGGGGTAGCCTCGCTGGTATAGATGGTACCGGAGGCAGAGAACCCGGCGGTCAGCTCGCCGTCCTTGGCCGCCGGATCGGTGGTAACAGAGATAATTTCCCCATATGGCTTATAGCCCTCCGGCAGGCAGGTGTCTCCTGTGGCAATGGTGGAGACCATGGCGCCGGGGATGTCGGCCCCCACGATGGCCATGGCAGGCCCCGTCCAGTAAAACAACGTACCATCCACCAAGAGGGCGGGGCGGATGTCGCTGGACAGGCTGTCGCAGCCGTCCGCTGCGGCGCCGTCTTCGCTGGCAGCATCGCCGACGGGGAGTATTTCCCTGCTTTCGGCGTACCAAAAGCCCAGGGCCCCCGCCGCCAGCAGGCAGAGGCAGGCGGCAGCTCCCGCCCATTTCCGCCAGCGGCGCTTTCCTACGGACGGCGCTTCATCGGCGGCGGCAATATAAGCGGGATCCACCAGCGCCATAGCCTCCAGCAGGTCTTCTCCTCTCATAGGGTGTATCCCTCCTTCTCAAGGTATGCCCGCAGCTGGCGGCGCAGCCGCAGCAAGGTGGTTTTCACGCTGCTGTGGGACATACCGAAGCGCTGGGCAATATCCGGGACGGAATCCAGGTACCAGTAACGCCGCAGAAAGATGTTCCGCTTCCCCTCGTTGAGGGTACCCAGGAATGTATTGATAGCCTCCGCCAGAGCCAGCCCTTCCAGAAGGGATTCCGTATCCCCAGGGGCCGGGAGGCACTGCTCCATTTCTTCGCTGAGCTCACAGAGATAGGCCCTCCGTTTCAGGCGGCTGCGGTCCCGGCAGCAATTGAGAGAAATATGCCGGGTGATCCGGGCCAGAAATGGGTAGAAGTATTCCCGGGGCTCATGGGGTGGTATGGCGTTCCAGGCCTGGGTATAAGTGTCGTTTTCACATTCTTCCGCTGTTTGCCAGTCCTTTACCATACCGAAGGACAGCGCCCGCAGGCGGCCGCCGTACTTCTCCGCAGTCTGCCGGATGGCACTCTCATCCCGCAGCAGATACAGGTCCACAATTCTGGCATCCTCCAACGGCTTCCCCTCCCTCCCACTGTATTCACCCTAATAAGCACCGTTTTTCCCTGTTGGTTACAACTTACTTTTGATTATATCATATTTGGGAGGATAGCGAGAGGGGGCCGCTCTTTCCCCGGCAGAGAAAATGAATCGCCCCTTGCGCCGAGGCTTTGCCTCCCGGCAAACCGCTCGTACCCGCCTTCGGCGGGAGCCCATGGCCGGTATGGCAAAAAGCACCCCGGAGCAGCGCTCCGGGGTGCTTCGTATCGGTCCTGTGCTGATCTTACTTCATGCTCTCGGCCACGGCAACCGCGCAGGCCACGGTCATACCGACCATGGGGTTGTTGCCGGCGCCCAGGAAGCCCATCATCTCCACGTGAGCGGGGACGGAGGAGCTGCCAGCGAACTGAGCATCAGAGTGCATACGGCCCATAGTATCGGTCATACCATAGCTGGCGGGACCAGCGGCCATGTTGTCGGGGTGCAGGGTACGGCCAGTGCCGCCGCCGGAAGCAACGGAGAAGTACTTCTTGCCCTGCTCCACGCACTCCTTCTTATAGGTGCCGGCCACAGGATGCTGGAACCGGGTGGGGTTGGTGGAGTTACCGGTGATGGACACATCCACGCCCTCCAGGTGCATGATGGCCACGCCCTCGCGGACGTCGTCAGCACCGTAGCAGCGGACGTTGGCACGCTCACCCTCGCTGTAACGGATCTCCTTGACGATGTTCACCTTGCCGGAGGCATAGTCAAACTGGGTCTGAACATAGGTGAAGCCGTTGATCCGGCTGATGATCTGAGCAGCGTCCTTGCCCAGGCCGTTGAGGATAACACGCAGGGGCTCCTTGCGGGCCTTGTTGGCGTTACGGACGATACCGATGGCGCCCTCAGCGGCGGCGAAGGACTCGTGGCCGGCCAGGAAGGCAAAGCACTTGGTCTCGTCACGCAGCAGCATGGCACCCAGGTTGCCGTGGCCCAGGCCCACCTTACGATCCTCGGCAACGGAGCCCTCGATGCAGAAGGCCTGCAGGCCGATACCGATAGCCTCGGCGGCCTCAGCGGCAGTCTTTACGCCCTTCTTGATGGCGATGGCAGCGCCTACGCAGTATGCCCAGGCGGCGTTCTCAAAGGCGATGGGCTGGATGCCCTTGACGATCTCATAGGGATCAAAGCCCTTGTCCTGGCAGATCTTGCGGCACTCCTCCACGGAGCCGATGCCGTACTGAGCGAGGACACCATTGATCTTATCGATTCTTCTCTCGTAGCTTTCAAACAGAGCCATTTCTTTGTCCTCCTTCTCTTATTCGTGGCGGGGATCGATATACTTGACGGCGGCATCCCACTGGCCATAGTGGCCGGTGGCGGCCTTCAGGGCCTCGTTGGCATCGGTGCCCTTGGCAATGGCAGCCATCATCTTCCCCAGGTGGACAAACTCATAGCCGATGACCTCGTTCTCGGCGTTCAGAGCCATACGGGTGCAGTAGCCCTCGGCCATCTCCAGGTAACGGGGACCCTTGGCGTTGGAGGCGAACATGGTGCCTACCTGGCTGCGCAGGCCCTTGCCCAGGTCCTCCAGGGAGGCGCCGATGGGCAGGCCGCCCTCGGAGAAAGCAGTCTGGCTGCGGCCGTAAACGATCTGCAGGAACAGCTCCCGCATAGCGGTGTTGATGGCGTCACACACCAGGTCGGTGTTCAGCGCCTCCAGGATGGTCTTGCCGATGAGGATCTCGGAAGCCATAGCGGCGGAGTGGGTCATGCCGGAGCAGCCCAGGGTCTCCACCAGAGCCTCCTCAATGATGCCGTCTTTGATATTCAGGGTGAGCTTGCAGGCGCCCTGCTGAGGAGCGCACCAGCCCACGCCATGGGTGAGGCCGCTGATGTCCTTGATTTCCTTGGCCTGGACCCACTTGCCCTCCTCGGGGATGGGGGCGGGACCATGGTACGCGCCCTTGGCGACGGGGCACATGTTCTGAACTTCGGTAGAATAGATCATGGCGAATCTTCCTTTCCTTTATTTCCAGTCGCGCTTTGGCAGCAACCGAATGATTGGTGTTCCCGTGGATCAAGGCAGGAAAGCCCTGATTCAACAGTATAAATTATAGAAAAAACAGGGCGGATTGTCAAGGGATTGTCAAGGTTATCCCCGGTAAAATGCGTCCAAAAGTTGAGGTTTTATCCCATAAAAAGTTTTACATCTCCCCCTCTTGACGAAATTTTCCTTTCCTGTACCGAACGGATTTCCGACACAACGACAAAAGCAATTGATTTCGCAGCCATTTTGCCGTATAATAGTTTATAATAGGTGAAGTATCGAAATCACCCATCTAGGAGGTAACACTGATGAAACGGAAAACCAGAATTGCTCTTGTCACCAGCGGCGGCGACTGCCAGGGTCTCAATGCTGCCATCCGCGGCGTAGGCAAGGCGCTGTTCCAATATGTTGACAATATTGAAATCTTCGGCATGTATGACGGCTACCGCGGCCTCATTGAAAACGACTACAAATTCATGGAGCCCAGTGACTTCTCCGGCATCATCGCCACCGGCGGCACCATCCTGGGCACCTCCCGCCAGCCCTACATCCCCGGCAAGGCCATTGTGGATAAGGATGGCAACGATGTCATGCCCGCCATGCTGGATACCTATAACCGTCTGAATCTGGACTGCCTGGTGGTCCTGGGCGGCAACGGCACCCAGAAGAGCGCCAAGCTCCTTCATGACGCCGGCATGAACGTCATCACCCTGCCCAAAACCATTGACAACGACATCTATGGCACTGACGAGACCTTTGGTTTCCAGTCTGCCGCCGATATCGCCACCAACGTCATTGACTACATCCACACCACCGCCCTGGCTCACAGCCGGATCTTCCTGGTGGAAGTCATGGGCCGGGACGCCGGATGGCTGACTCTCACGGCAGGCATTGCCGGCGGTGCCGATGTCATCCTGATTCCCGAGATTCCCTACGACATTGAGAGCGTAGCGGAAACCATTGAACGCCGGAAAAAGAAGGGCCGCACCTTTTCCATCGTGGCGGTGGCCGAGGGCGCCATTTCTAAGGGCGACAAGATCCTCTCCGAGGAAGAGCGCCGCCGTCAGAAGGACGCCAACCCCTATTCCACCATTTCCTACCGCATTGCTGACGAGCTGGAAAAGCTCACCGGACAGGAGGCACGGGTCACCGTTCCCGGCCATTATCAGCGGGGCGGCCCTGCCTGTCCCTATGACCGGGTACTGGCCACCCGCTTCGGCACCGCCGCCGCCCGGATGATCATGGAGCAGAAATACGGCTATATGGTGGGCATTCAGGCAGGCCAGATCGTCCATGTTCCTCTGGAAGAGGCTGCCAGCCGCACCAAGTTCCTGCCGGTGGACCACCCCCTGATCCAAACCGCACGGGACGCCGGAACCGGTTTTGGCGACTAATCCCAGACCTTCCTTGTATCGTACCAAGCTACTTCCCGCATAATTTTATACTACTTGAAAGGATATACAGATGAGCAACCTTTCAACAACTAAGGCAATGAGCTGGCCACCAGAATGGGAAAAAAAGTTTATTCAGGATTCTGCTCTGCGTGTCAGCCGTATGTGCTCCGTTTTTCTCCTTGCCATTGCCCTTTTTGAGCTGGGAAATATGCTCTATGTCCTCTGGTATACTAATTTTTCCCTCGGTACAAGGTCCAGCAGAGTCTATTTTCACTTATATGCCCTTTTATTATGCGCCTGCTTCCTCTGCCTGCTGCTGATTCGGCTCTTTGTCCGCAGGGAGAAATTCCGGCATGCGCTCCAGGTGCAAAGCACCTTTGTAGCCATAATTCTTTGGTGGGGTGCCGCTGTCACAGCATATGACCAGCGGGTATCCGACCAGATCTATGTGTACCTTTTGATTGTCATCTCCACCGCGGTACTGGCCCATCTTCGTCCTTGGATTGCCGCAGCCGTCTTCCTGTCTGCCCAGATCTTTCTGATGGTGCTGCTGCCGGTATTTCAGGCATATGAAGCAGATAACCACGGGAATTATATCAATTCCCTGGCTTTCTGCGTCATGTCCATTTTTATCTGCTGCTACCGCTATTATACTGACCGTCGGAAGTTTTACCAGGAGCAGCTGATTGCCGAGAAAAACCTGGAGCTTCAGGAAAAAAGCCGGCAGCTGGCCTATGTAGCGGATCATGATTCCCTGACCGGCCTGCGCAATCGCCGTTATTTGAGAGAATATCTCCGGGAACTGATTCAGGATGCCCAAATTTGCCCCCAGCAGCAGGTTGGGGTGTTTATGATCGACGTAGATAATTTCAAAGACTTTAACGACGTGTTTGGCCATGTCAAGGGAGACGAATGCCTAAAAAAAGTGGCCAAAGCCATGGACGCCTCCTGTAACGGCGGATCCCTTTTCCGCTATGGCGGGGAAGAGTTTCTCCTGATCCTCCCCTCTGCTGCTCAAGCGGATTGCTGTGAGGCAGGTGAGCGGCTGCGTCAGGAAGTAGAATCGTTGGGTATTCCGGCAGCGGCCCAGGGGCAAAGCGTAACCATCAGTATTGGCTGTGCCGTAGGCCCCATAACATGTGAGGACGATTGGGACTGCCTCCTTCGCACCTCTGATCGCGCCCTCTATCAGGCCAAAGCCCAGGGGAAAAACCGCTTTTATGCCTTTGAACCCTGCGGCAGTCGGTAAAATTGCAAAACGGAAAAGCCCCCTGGATCCATGGATCCAGGGGGCTTTTTATCTCAAGTTTCTATCTTTCCTGAATGTTTGGTCACGCAGCATTCTTTTCTTCCCGGGGAAGAATCAGATTCAGCAGCACCGCCATAATGGTGGCGATCACCACCGGAGACTTACCGAAGATCATCGTCACTTCTTCCGGAAACTGGCTCAGGGCGGAGGAAGCTTGGGACACACCTACGCCCAGGGCCGCGGAGAGGCCCACGATAGTGGTGTTCCGGGCGCTGAAGTGCTGGGAGGCAATGAGCTTCATACCAGTCATGGCAATCGTGGAAAACACTGTCACTGTGGCGCCTCCCAGGACGCACTGGGGAATGGTGGTGAGGACGGCGGCAAATTTGGGAGAAATACCTGCCAGCAGGAGGAATCCGCCTGTTATGGCAAATACAATCCGGTTGACCACCTTATTGGTGGCCACAATACCCACATTCTGGGAATAGGTGGCGGTAGGAAGGCCGCCAAACAGAGCCGCCAGGATGTTGGTCACGCCGTAACAGACGATACCCCCCTGAAGCTCCCGGGTGGTGGGCTCCCGGTTCAGGCCGCCAATGGTGGTGGCGGTAAAATCACCGATGGCCTGGATGGAGTTAATAGCAAACAGCAGGCCGATGGCAATGCAGGAGGCAGGCTCGAAGGTGACGCCGAAGTGGAGGAACCGGGGCACAGAGAACCAGGCTGCCTCCGCCACATCTGTAAAGCTCACCATGCCGAAGGCCATGGAGATCACATAGCCCACGGCCATGCCGATGAGAATGGACGCCAGCTTACACAGGCCCTTGGCATAGTGATTGAGGGCCATCACCACTGCCAGCGTCAGCGCCGCCATCAGCCAATTCTGCCAGGAGCCGTACACCAGGGACAGGGACAGCCCGCTGGCGCTCACGGACTCATAGGTATTGCCGGTACCGCCGGCCATATAGTTAATGGCCGTGGGATACAGGGAAAGCCCGATGGTAAACACCACGGTACCGGTAATCACCGGCGGGAACAAAGGCCGGATATATTTGACAAACAGCCCCACCAAAATGGCTACCACGCCACCCACGATCATAGCCCCGGCAATGGCGGAAATTCCCTCCCCGGAAGAGGCCACCGCCTGCATGCTGGGCACATAGGCAAAGCTGACGCCCATGATTACCGGCAGGCCTGAGCCAAAACGTCCGGCAATGGGATACAACTGCAGCAGAGTAGATACCGCGGACATCACCAGAGACGCCTGGATCAGGAACACCTGGTCACTCTGGGAAAGGCCAATGGCGTTCCCGATAATAATGGCCGGAGTCACGCAGCCCACCATCATGGCCACCAAGTGCTGCAGTGCCAGGGATACGGCTGTGCCGAGAGGCGGCACGCCATTGAGGCGGAACAACGCCTCTTGGCTGGAATGTATAGCTTTCATCGCGGCCTCCATCTGATCAGCATTGGGGAAATTGCATCAATATATATGTATCATAACATAAATTTCTATAAAAGCAAACAAAATTTTTGGTCACCAAAAATTTTGACTGGATATTTTGACACTCTCCTGGAGAAACAGAGCATCCCTTTGCCAGGCGGCTCCAGCGGCAGCAGGGCGCAGCTCCCCTTGGCTTTACAGATCCGTCCAAAGAGCGTATACTAAACCCAAAGACAGAGAATGGGAGATGATCCGAATGATCCGGAAAGAAATGACGATCCTGGACATCCTATGCGACCACCAGGAGGCCCAGGAGGTATTCCGGAGTTACGACCAGGTTGAGGGAGAGTGCGTCATGTGCAACCATCTCTTTGAAACACTGGAGGAATTCACCACCAAATTTGGTCTGGACTGTGAGGCCCTGTTGGCACAGCTGCAGGCGACGTCAAAGGCAAGTGGCGGTAAATAGAGAGCGGCACTGCCGGGAACTGCCGCGTCTCATCATCGGAATAGGAAAAAGGCGTCCAGGCGGTCTTGAGACCTGGACGCCTTTCCCATTTTCATACAGACTGCGCATTGAAGAGAGAATTTATCTGTTTCCAGCCCGCCGCCCCAAGACAGGCCAGGGAAACACAAAGAAATCAAGGGGGCACAAAAAACGCGCCCACCTGCCGGCGGACGCATAACAAAAGCCCCGCCGCAATGGCGAGGCCGGACAGAAATACGCGATTCCGGTGCCGGCAGAACGCCGCCGCCTGCCATGTATCTGACTTATCCTCTCCCGGGAGGCATCACAGTGACCGACTCGTGGGGCTTTTCACCCCGTTCCATGTGCCGCACAACGCGGCTGCAGACAGCGCAAATATGAACTTGATGTGTTTAGTATACCATCTCTCCCCTGGTTTGTAAAGCCCCTTGGGGGGATGGGCGGTCGTAAAACACATTATAAACCTGCCCCAGGCATCTGCCTCCCTAAATACCGCCGCCCCGCTCCCTATGGGAGCGGGGCGGCTGCATGTGTCTCATCAGGATGCGGGGGGCTTGAAGTTGTGGGCGTCCTGCAGCACCATCTCCTTCACCTTCATCAGTCGGGTGATGTTGCCGCGCTCATTCTCGTCCAGCTTCATGGAGATATACCGGATCTTCTGCTGGAAGTCCGGGATCATCACATACTCCAGGGCGTTGACCCGGCGGCGGGTCTTTTCGATATCCTCCGCCAGCAGCTGCATGGTCTTTTCCACCTCCGCCAGCTCCAGCATATCCTGGAACACCTGGCTGAGAGCCTCCAGAGCCGTATCCAGCTCACCGGAGGTCTGGGCAAAGCCATAGGGATAGATCTCCGTGGGGTCCTCGTTCCGGGTGTGGAACTCATAGACCGGCACGTTTACCGACATGATGTTCTTAAACTTCATGTCCAGCTCCACGCTCTGCTTGGGGTACATGAGGGACTGCTCCAGCATCTCCGGCGACATAAGGGCGGAGGCCACGGTGAAGGCCGCGTTAGCCCGCTCCAGGCCCTTTTCCACCTTGGCACGGAGCTCACGGTTCTTCCGCACGATCTCCAGGAACTGCTTCATCAGCTCGTCCCGCTTGTCCTTGAGGAGCTTATGGCCGCGGACGGCGGTTTTCAGCCGTCCCTTCAGGCGGGTAAGCTCCATTCTGGTTGGGTTTATGGTCGCAGAGGCCATGGGTTCACCTCTTTCTACTCAGATTGCCTGGGGTCAGTCCTCCTTGGGCAGGTACTTGTCGATCATATCCTGCTTGATACGCTTGAGCTCACTGCGGGGCAGGATCTTCAGCAGCTCCCAGCCCAGGTTCAGCGTCTCCTCAATGTCACGGTTCTCCTCCTGGCCCTGGGAGACATACCGCTTCTCAAATTCGTCGGCGAACTTGGCATACAGCAGATCCGTGGGGCTCAGGGCCGCCTCGCCCAGAATGGTCATCAGCTCCTTGGCTTCCTTACCGGAGGCATAGGCCGCGAACAGCTGGTTCATGGTAGAGGCGTGATCCTCACGGGTCTTGCCCACACCGATACCCTTATCCTTCAGACGGCTTAGGGAGGGCAGCACGTCCACCGGGGGCAGAATGCCCTTGCGGTAGAGGTCACGGGAGAGGATGATCTGGCCCTCAGTGATATAGCCGGTCAGGTCGGGGATGGGGTGGGTCTTGTCATCCTCGGGCATGGTGAGGATGGGGATCATGGTAATGGAACCCTCGAGGCCCAGCTTCCGGCCGGCACGCTCGTACATGGTGGCAAGGTCGGTATAGAGGTAGCCGGGGTAGCCGCGGCGGCCGGGAACTTCCTTCCGGGCCGCAGACACCTCGCGGAGGGCCTCGGCGTAGTTGGTAATATCCGTCAGGATAACCAGCACGTGCATATCCTTCTCAAAGGCCAGGTACTCCGCGGCGGTCAGGGCCATACGGGGGGTGGAAATACGCTCGACGGCGGGGTCGTTGGCAAGGTTGGTAAACAGCACCGTACGGTCAATGGCGCCGGTACGCTTGAACTCGTTGACGAAGTACTCCGACTCCTCGAAGGTGATACCGATAGCGGCGAACACCACGGCGAAGTTGCTCTCGCCGCCCAGCACCTTGGCCTGGCGGGCGATCTGAGCCGCCAGCTGGGCGTGGGGCAGGCCGGAACCGGAGAAAATGGGCAGCTTCTGGCCACGAACCAGGGTGTTCAGACCGTCGATGGTAGACACGCCGGTCTGGATAAACTCATTGGGGTAGTCCCGGGCCGCCGGGTTCATGGGCAGGCCGTTGATATCCAGGTACTTCTCCGGCAGAATGTCAGGGCCGCCGTCGATGGGCTGGCCCATGCCGTTGAACACCCGGCCCAGCATATCGCCGCTGACGGCCAGCTGCAGGGGATGGCCCAGGAAGCGGATCTTGCTGTCCTTGAGGTTGATGCCGGCGGAGGACTCAAAGAGCTGCACCACGGCCTTGTCGCCGTTGACTTCCAGCACCTTGCAGCGGCGGATGCTGCCGTCAGGCAGCTCGATCTCCGCCAGCTCGTCGTAAGTGACGCCCTCTACCTGCTCCACCACCATCAGGGGGCCGGAGACCTCATATATGGTACGGTATTCCTTCATCATACGTCTGCACCTGCTTTCTCCACGATGGCGGCGATCTCCCGCTCCATCTCGGATGCGATCTCGGCGTAGGCCGCCTGATACTGGTCGGCCTCCACGAACTTGGCGCGGCCGATCTTCTCCTTGGCGGGGATCTCGAACATGGGCTGGACGGCGGCGCCCTTGGTCAGGGCCTCCCGGGCCAGCTTGTCATAATCCAGGATCAGTGCCAGCAGGCGCATCTGTCGGTCATGGCTGGAATAGGAGTCCACGTCCATGAAGGCGTTCTGCTGCAGGAAGTCCTCGCGAACCATCTTGGCGGTCTCCAGGGTCAGCTGGTCGCCGGCGCTGAGGGAGTCCTTACCGACCAACTGTACGATCTCGTTGAGCTCGTTCTCCTCCTGGAGGATACTCATGGCCTTGTTCCGGTTCTGCATGAAGGCGGGGCCGAAATGCTCGTCGAACCAGGGCTTCATGGTGTCCAGGTACAGAGAATAGGAGTTCAGCCAGTTAATGGCCGGGAAGTGACGGCGATAGGCCAGAGAGGCATCCAGGGACCAGAAGACCTTGACGATACGCATGGTGCCCTGGGAAACAGGCTCGGAGAGGTCACCGCCGGGAGGCGACACGGCGCCCACGGCGGTAAGGCTGCCGGTACGGTCCTCGCTGCCCATGCACTGCACCACGCCGGCACGCTCATAGAACTGGGCCAGACGGGAGGCAAGGTAGGCGGGGTAGCCTTCTTCACCGGGCATCTCTTCCAGACGGCCGGACATCTCACGGAGGGCCTCGGCCCAGCGGGAGGTGGAGTCGGCGATAACGGCCACAGCGTAGCCCATGTCACGGAAGTACTCGGCAATGGTGATACCGGTGTACACCGAGGCCTCACGGGCGGCCACGGGCATATCGGAGGTGTTGGCGATGAGGACGGTACGCTTCATCAGGGACTCGCCGGTACGGGGGTCCACCAGCTCAGGGAACTCACGAAGCACGTCGGTCATCTCGTTGCCGCGCTCGCCGCAGCCCACGTACACCACGATGTCCACATCGGACCACTTGGCCAGCTGGTGCTGCACCACCGTCTTGCCGGAACCGAAGGGGCCGGGGACAGCGGCGGTACCGCCCTTGGCGATGGGGAACATGGTGTCGATGATCCGCTGGCCGGACTGGAGGGGGGCCACCGGGTTGTGCTTTTTCTTGTAGGGACGGCCCACACGGACAGGCCACTTCTGAACCATGGTCAGAGGTACAACCTCGCCCTTGTCGGTCTTGACCTTGGCCACCACCTCGTCGACGATGTAGTCGCCGGCCTCGATGGTCCACTCCACCACACCGCTGATGCCGTTGGGCACCATGATCTTGTGGAGCACCACCTCCGTCTCAGGGACAGTACCCAGCACATCGCCGCCGATGACTCGGTCGCCCACCTTGGCCACCGGGGTGTAAGCCCACTTCTTCTCACGGCTCAGGGCAGGCACTTCCACGCCGCGCTGGAGGTTGGGGCCAGTCATGCGGACAATCTCCTCCAGAGGACGCTGAATGCCGTCGTAAATATTCTCAATGATGCCGGGGCCCAGCTCCACGGACAGAGGGGCGCCGGTGGTCTCTACCCTGGCGCCGGGGCCCAGACCGGAAGTCTCCTCGTAAACCTGAATGGAGGCCCGGTCGCCGGTCATGTTCAGGATCTCACCGATCAGCCGCTGCTCGCCTACGCGGACCACGTCCGCCATGTTGGCGTCGCTCAGGCCGTCGGCCACCACCAGGGGCCCGGATACTTTAATGATTTTTCCTTGGCTCATTCCTTCACTGCCTTTCTCGTAAATTTAAAGGCTTTGCGGAATTTCCACAAATTCTGCAAAAGTCCCGCTGTGCCCCGCCGCCAGGCGGCAGGGCGGGGTCTGCTGAGGGAGGGCTCCCCTTTGATGGGTGGAGCCGGAGCTCTTCTCCGGTTCACCCCGCAGGGACCGCTCTCCGCTTATCCGATGTCGGCGCCCACAGCCCGCTCCACGGCGCTCTGGAGGGCCTGGGCTCCCAGGCCCAGGCTTCCGGTCTTGCCGGGGATCAGGATCACCGCCGGGGTCACCGAGGTCTTGTACCGGGCCACGTCGGCGGGAATGTCCGCCGCCAGCTGCTCGGTGATATAGATGATGGCGTAGGTGTCCCGGGCCAGCTGGTGGAGGGTGTGGCGGGCCTCATCGGCGCTCTCCACAAAGAAGGTGTCCAGGCCCAGGGCCTTGAAGCCCAGGACGCTGTCCCGGTCGCCCAAAACCGCGATTTTATACATGTGCCCTTCCTCCCTCCTTACACATAAGCTTCCCGGAGCCGCTGGCGGATGGTCTCTCCATCAATGCCCGCCATGCGGCTGGCCATGATGATACGCACCGCCGTAAACTCGATCTCTTTGGCCACCAGGTAGCCGATGACGGCCTCCACGCCGAAGGGAACCCGCTTGGCACCTGCGGCAAAGGTGGTCACCGCGTCGTCGCAGAGCTTCTCGAACCGGGTCAGGTCGCCTCCCCGGACCGCCTCTGCGCCGGCCTCCGCCGCCGCCTTCAGCTCCGTGGTGCGGTAGAGTTCCTCCAGGCTGCCGCCCAAGGCGGCAGCAAGGACGCTGTTTGCCGGGACGCTGCCTCCTTCAAAGAGAACCTTCCGGAGGAAGTCGCCCCCCTTCTTCATCCGCAGGGTACGCACCGCGCTGCGCAGGTTCGCCGCGTCGATGGTAGCCTGGACATACCGCACCAGGAAGTCACTGCGGGTGGAACGGGCGCAGGAAAGCATTTCCTCGTAGTAAGCCCGGTCCAGCACAAAGTCGCTCAGCTGGGGATCGCCGGTAGCTCCCAGGACCTCGTGGGCCTCCTGAGCCGCCTTGCGCAGGGTTTCGGGAAGGCTCTCAAAGTCCCCCTCCCGGACCGCCCGCTCCAGAACCGCGGCAGGAACACGGCCTGCATCCAGCAGCAGCCGCTCGCCGTCGATACCCATGGCCTGGGCCTTCAGCAGGGCCTTGAGATTATGGTAGTCATACTTGACCTTGAATACATCCACCACCGCTTTGTCCGGGACGTACCGGTAGAGGTCCTGGAACAGGGCCTCCCGCTCCCGGGCCAGGGCCTGGCCCAGCTCCCGGTCGCTGGCGGCGGAAAACTCGCCGTAGCCGATCTCCTGGAGCACCTTCCCTGCCTCATCGGCGGTGGGAGCGTCGATCATCCGGTCCATCCGAGCCGCTGTGAGCAGGTACTTCTCCCGGGCACGCAGATAGGTGGATATAAAGAGATAATCCGTATCCTTTAACTTCTTCTTTGCCAAAAGCCATCCTCCTTTCTTGATTCCTGTTATATGGGATAGCCTTTGTTACGCGAACAGGATGGCTGCAATGTCTGCCGCCATAGTCTCCCGCAGAACCCGCAGCTGGGTCTCGAAGGCGCAGTTGACCTCCACGTTGCCGTCCCGGAGGATCA
>JAGHHM010000049.1 GCA_017887695.1 Oscillospiraceae bacterium
CCTGGTCCGTCATGGCCAAGAAGCTCATCCCCCAGTTTGCCGACTATATCTCTATGGCCCTGACCCCCATGGTCCTTACCGCCCGGCTCCAGAAGCAGAAGGACCCCGACTGCCGCATCGCCTTTATCGGCCCCTGCGCCGCCAAGAAGCTGGAGGCCAGCCGCCGCAGCATCCGCAGCGATGTGGACTTTGTCCTCACTTTTGAGGAGCTTCAGGGAATGTTCGAGGCCAAGGGCGTCCGCTTTGAGGATATCCCCAAGGAGGAGGAAGTTCCCCTCACCGAAGGTACCGGCGCCGGCCGGGGCTTTGCCGTCACCGGCGGCGTGGCCGGGGCGGTGGTGGACGCCATCCACCGGCTGGATCCGGACCGGGAGGTGAAGGTGGCCTCCGCCGAGGGCCTGGATAACTGCAAGAAGATGCTCCTCCTGGCCAAGGCCGGCAAGTATAACGGCTATCTTCTGGAGGGCATGGCCTGCCCAGGCGGCTGTGTGGCCGGTGCGGGCACCATCCAGCCTGTGGCCCGCTCCGCCGCCGCTATCAACAAGTACAGCCGGGAGGCGGACAGGCAAAATGCCCTGGATTCCGACTATGAGCTGGATCTGCCCCTGCTGAAATAGCCCGTATGCCCCCTCCTTCTGTCGCTTTGGCGGTGGAAAGAGGGGGCTTTTTACAGGAATTTGTCCAGTTTCCGCCTTTACAAACCCGGCCTCCCGTGGTACCATGTGGACTAATCAGACAATTGTAGAGAAGGAGCGTCAAACTGCCATGGCTTACTATTACAGCGAACCGTCCCATACCTTCAGCGAGTACCTGCTGGTACCCGGCTATACCTCCCCTGACTGCATCCCAGCCAACGTGTCCCTCCGCACTCCCCTGGTGAAATTCCGCAAGGGCCAGGAGGAATCCCCTCTTTCCCTGAACATTCCCCTGGTGTCGGCCATCATGCAGTCTGTGTCCAATGACACCCTGGCGGTGGCTCTGGCCAAGGAGGGCGGCATCTCCTTCATCTACGGCTCTCAGTCCGTGGAGGATGAGGCGGCCATGGTGGCCCGGGTGAAGAGCTATAAGGCGGGCTTTGTGCCCAGCGACTCCAACCTCTCCCCTGACGCCACCATGCAGGATGTGCTGGACCTGAAAAAGCGCACCGGTCACTCCACCGTGGCTATCACCTCCGACGGCACCAGCCAGGGCAAGCTCCTGGGCATCGTCACCAGCCGGGACTACCGGGTCAGCCGTATGGATCCCGCCACCAAGGTCAGCACCTTCATGACCCCCTTTGAGCGCCTGATCACCGCCCCCGAGGGCACCACCCTCAAGGAGGCCAACGATATCATCTGGGATCACAAGCTCAACTCCCTGCCCATCGTCAGCGCCGATGGACGGCTTCTCTACTTTGTCTTCCGCAAGGACTATGAGCAGCATAAGGAGAACCCCGCCGAGCTTCTGGACAGCCAGAAGCGCTATATGGTAGGCGCGGGCATCAACACCAAGGACTATGAAAAGCGGGTGCCTGCCCTGGTGGAAGCCGGGGCCGATGTGCTGTGCATCGACTCCTCCGAGGGCTATTCCTGCTGGCAGGAGCAGACCCTCCGCTTCATCCGGGAGCGCTACGGCGACAGCGTCAAGGTGGGCGCGGGCAATGTGGTGGACCGGGATGGCTTCCGGTTCCTGGCGGAAGCCGGCGCCGACTTTGTAAAGGTAGGCATCGGCGGCGGCTCCATCTGCATTACCCGTGAAACCAAGGGTATCGGCCGGGGCCAGGCTACCGCCCTGATTGAAGTGGCGGCGGCCCGGGATGAGTACTTTGCCGAGACCGGTATCTATGTTCCCATCTGCTCCGACGGCGGTATCGTCCACGATTATCACATGACCCTGGCTCTGGCCATGGGCGCCGACTTCATCATGCTGGGCCGGTACTTTGCCCGCTTTGACGAGAGCCCCACCAACCGGGTGCTGGTCAACGGCCAGTACATGAAGGAATACTGGGGCGAGGGCTCCAACCGGGCCCGCAACTGGCAGCGCTACGACCTGGGCGGCGGCACGGGCCTTGCCTTCGAGGAGGGCGTGGACTCCTATGTCACCTACGCCGGCCCCCTGAAGGAGAACGTGGCCAAGAGCCTGTACAAGGTGAAATCCACCATGTGCAACTGCGGCGTGACCAACATTCCCGATCTCCAGAAGAACGCCAAGCTTACCCTGGTATCCGCCACCTCCATTGTGGAAGGCGGCTACCACGACGTGGTCCTCAAGGCCCACGGCAACAGCCAGCACTAAGGGAATTCTTTCCCGGAACCCTGGCGCGGCAGAGTCTCCGGCGGCCCTTTTTCAGGGCCGCCGGAAACTGTTTTCATACGGATTTCCTGGGAAATGACCGGGAAACCATTGCATTCTGCGAAAAACGGTGTATGATAGCCACAGAAAGAAGGGAACGGTCCGCCGTTCCCCAGATCATAGAAAGAGGCGTATCCACATGACAAAAGTAAACGTGATTTCCGGCTTTTTGGGGGCCGGAAAGACTACTCTCATCAAGAAGCTCCTGGACGAGGCCCTGAAGGGGGAAAAGATCGTCCTCATTGAAAACGAGTTCGGCGAGATCGGTATCGACGGCGGCTTCCTGAAGGACGCCGGGGTGGAGATCTCCGAGATGAACTCCGGGTGCATCTGCTGCTCCCTGGTGGGGGATTTCGGCAAGGCACTCAAGAAGGTGATGGAGCAGTTCCATCCCGACCGGATTCTCATTGAGCCCTCCGGCGTAGGCAAGCTGTCTGACGTGATCCGGGCCATCCAGGATGTGATTGCCGGGGAGCCGGAGATGGTGCTGGGCAGCGCCGTCACCGTGGCCGATGCCAGCAAGTGCAAGACCTATATGAAGAACTTCGGCGAGTTTTACGCCAACCAGGTGCAGTATGCCGGGGCCATCGTCCTCAGCCGCACCCAGAAGGTGACGGCGGAGAAGCTGGAGGAGTCGGTGGCCATCCTCCGGGAGAAGAATGCTGCGGCTCCCATTGTCACCACTCCCTGGGACCAGCTCACCGGCAGCCAGCTTCTCTCTGTCATGGAGGAGGGCAATACCCTGGCGGCGGATCTGCTGGCGGAGGAGGAGATCTGCCCGGTCTGCGGCGGCCACCACGATCACGACCATGACCACTGTGACCACGACCATGAGCATCATGATCATGACCACTGCGACCACGATCATCACGATCACGATCATGACCATTGCGACCACGATCACCATGATCACGACCATGACCACTGCGACCACGACAACCACGATCATGATCATGACCATTGTGGCTGCGGCCATGACCATCATCACCACGGCCACCATGCTGACGAGGTGTTCACCAGCTGGGGCGTAGAGACCACCCACACCTTTACGGAGGAGAAGCTGGAGGAGATCCTCACAGCTCTGGACAGCGGGGAGTACGGCGCGGTGCTGCGGGCCAAGGGCATCGTCAGCAGCGGCAGCGGCCTGTGGTACCACTTCGATTACGTTCCCGGCGACCACCAGGTCCGCACTGGCCCCGCCGACTATACCGGCCGCCTGTGCGTCATCGGCAGCGGCCTGAAGGAGGAGAACCTCCGTACCCTCTTCGAGGTGTGATATGGCCAGGACGGAAACGGTTTACCCGGTGTATATGATTGCCGGGTTTCTGGACAGCGGCAAGACTTCCTTTATCAACGGTATCCTCTCCGACGGCTTTGCCCTGGAGGACAAGACCCTGCTCATCTGCTGTGAGGAGGGGGATGTGGAATACGACCCCAAGGTTCTCCACAATGTTACCGTGGTGACGGTGGAGGACCAGGAGGCCCTTACGCCCCAGTTCCTGCTGGAGCAGCAGAAGAAGTGCAAGGCCACCCAAATCATTGTGGAGTATAACGGCATGTGGCCTATCCAGCCCTTCTATGAGACGGGTATGCCGGAGAGCTGGGTCCTTTATCAGATCATTTTTACAGCGGAGGGCCCCACCTTTGATCTGTACAGCCGGAATATGGGTTCTTTGATGCTGGAGAAGCTGCGCAACGCGGATATGATCATCATCAACCGCTGCGACGATGACCTGTGCGCCGCTCTGCGGCGGCGGAACCTGCGGCTTGTCAACCGCCGAGCGGACATCTACCTGGAGAAGGAGGACGGCTCCAGCGAGGACTATATGGACGGCACTGTCTCCGCCTTTGATCTCTCGGGAGATACCCTGCGGGTGTCCGACGAGGATTATGGCCTGTGGTATGTGGAGATCATGGACAACCCCGCCATGTACGCGGGCAAGACGGTGATTTTCCGGGCCATGATGTGCAAGCCCCCCAAGTATGGCGACTATTTTACTCCTGGCCGCTTTGCCATGGTCTGCTGTGAGCAGGATATGAATTTCCTGGCCCTGGCCTGTATCGACTGGGATGTATCCCAGATCCCGGAAAAGACCTGGGTGGAAGTCACCGCCAAGGTGTCTCTGGAGCATTGGGATCCCTACGGGGAGGAGGACGGCCCCGTCCTCCATGTGACGGACCTGCGGCCCTGCGAAAAGCCGGCGGAGGAGATCGTGCAGATGTAAGGCCGCCCCCGCCCTGTTTCCCGGCCGCCCGCCGGCTTTCCGGACGGGCCGGGGGCGATCCCCGGCGGCGGGACGGCTCCCGCCGCCGGGCTTTTCTGTCCCGTGTCTCTCTCCCGCGTAAAAGCAAAAATAGTGATTGACTTTCCTGTACGGCGGGAGTATAGTGAATTATAAATATCTATACCCTGATTTTTCTGACAGATGTTAGGCAAATTCCCTATTTTTCGCGCAGCCCCCGTTAAGAACCAGCATGGCGGGCCCTGTGCCGCCCGCCGCCCGTTTGGGGACCCGCCTCCGCCGGCGCCGCCGGAACGGGGGCTTGTTCCGCCGGACTCCGCGCCGCCGCGGGCGCCGGCGCATCAAATGAAACTGGAGGAAAGCTACATGAAGCACGAGAAAAAGACCAAGGAGAAGAAGGTCCGGGCCAAGCGGGCCCCAACCTTCCTGGAGGCGATTATCCCCATTATCGCCATGCTGGTGATCCTGACCATCGGGAAAGGCGTGCTGGGGTACAGCACGGAGCCCTTACTGATCCTGGTGGCCATCATCGCCGCCATCATCGCCGTCCGGGTGGGCTGCACCTGGGACGAGATGTTGGACGAGATCTCCCAGAAGATCGCCAAGGGCATGCCCGCGATCTTGATCCTCATCTCCGTGGGCGCCCTGGTGGGCACCTGGATGTCCGCGGGCACCATCCCCATGATGATCTACTACGGCGTGCAGATCGTGAACCCCAACTGGATGCTGCTCACCGCCTTCCTCATCACCGCGGTGGTCTCCGTCGTCACCG
>JAGHHM010000050.1 GCA_017887695.1 Oscillospiraceae bacterium
AAACGCGGATGCGCTTCCCAGGCAGGCTCTGCAAGGCTGTTCCGTGGCTGGCCTGACGGCGGGGGCCTCCACGCCTGCGAGCATCATAAAGGAGGTCAAAAAGACGATGAGTGAAGAAAAAATCCCTGGCGAAGGCATGGAAAATTTTGCCGAAATGTTTGAACAGTATACCAATACTTTAAATACAGGAGATAAGGTAACCGGCGTTGTCACCGCCATTACCCCCACGGAAGTCCACGTGGACCTGGGCTGCAAGCAGGCTGGTTACATTCCTGTGGACCAGCTGACTGACGATCCCACTGTGAAGCCCGAGGATGTGGTGAAGGTCGGCGACGAGGTGGAGCTGTTCGTTATCCGCGTCAACGATATCGAGGGTTACGCTACCCTTTCCAAGAAGCGCCTGGACGCCGCCAAGGTCTGGGAGAACATTGAGGACGCCTGCAACAACAAGGAGATCCTGGAAGGTACTGTTACCGAGGAGAACAAGGGCGGTATCGTGGTGTCCGTCAAGGGCGTGCGCGTGTTCGTTCCTGCTTCCCAGTCCGGTCTGCCCCGTGACGCCGCTATGAGCCAGCTGCTCAAGCAGAAGGTTTCCCTGCGGATCACCGAGGTCAACAAGGCTCGCCGCCGTGTGGTGGGTTCCATCAAGGCCGTGCAGCAGGAGGCCCGTCAGGCTGCCGCTGCCGCTGTTTGGGCCGGCATCGAGGTGGGCAAGCACTATACCGGTACTGTCAAGAGCATGACCAGCTATGGTGTGTTCGTGGATATCGGCGGTGTGGACGGTATGGTACATATCTCCGACCTGTCCTGGAGCCGTATCAAGCATCCCTCCGAAGTGGTGTCCGTGGGCGATACGCTGGATGTGTACGTCATCTCCTTCGACGCTGAGAAGAAGAAGATCTCCCTGGGTGTGAAGGATCGTTCCACCAACCCCTGGCAGGTGTTTATGGACACCTACAAGGTGGGCGATGTGGCTTCCGTGCGTATCGTGAAGCTGATGCAGTTCGGCGCCTTTGCTGAGGTTGTTCCCGGCGTGGATGGTCTGATCCACATTTCCCAGATCGCTGACCGTCGGATTGAGAAGCCCGGCGATGTTCTCAGCGAGGGCCAGGTAGTGGATGCCAAGATCACCGCTGTGGATGAGGAGAAGAAGAAGATCTCCCTGTCCATCCGGGCTCTGCTGGCTCCCGCTCCCGCCGCTGAGGATGAGGAGTAATTTTCCAGCACCTATAATGGATTAACCAGGCAGGCAGCGATTTTCGCTGCCTGCCTTTTTGTTTTTATCTGTTACTTTGAGGAATCAAATCCGCCATTTTGTAATCCAGCTTGAAATTTTACCAGATAAAGGGTAAAATAATATTATCGTCCCGTTTTGCGCGTTTTTTTTGATGGAGAAGTGTACTGTGTGGAAAGGCGGGTGGAATATGTTTTGCATAGGGGACAAGGTAGCCCATCCCATGCATGGAGGAGGAGTCATTGCGGACATTGTCAGGGAAAAAGTCGCCGGATCCATTCAGGATTATTATGTTTTCCGAATGTCCGTGGGAGGGCTGGTGCTGAAAATCCCCACAGCATCCAGCCGGGCGATAGGGCTGCGTCCTGTGGTATGCCGGGAGGAGGCTGTGAAGTTGATGTCCGCCATTCCGACTATGGAGACGGATATGACGGGGAACTGGAATCGCCGCTATCGGGAGAATCTCCAGCGTTTGAAAAGCGGCGACCTTTATGAGGTGGCTGGAGTGATCAAGGGGCTGGCTTTCCGTGACAGCCAGCAGGGGCTCTCCACAGGGGAACGAAAAATGCTCCATAATGCAAAGCAGATTCTCATTTCAGAAATTGTCTTGGCCACAGGCCGGGAATATGAATATATTGAGGAGCGAGTCAACGCCGCTATGGCGGGAGAAAAGGTCGTATGAAGAATTTTCTGAGTAAGCTGTTTTCAAAAGAAAAGAAAACATATCCCATATGCAGCGCGGTAGTAGCCGCCGCAGGCAGCTCCAGCCGCATGGGAGGCGCTAACAAGCTGCTGCTGCCTTTGGAGGGGATTCCGGTGCTGGCCCGGACGCTGCGGGCACTGGATGACGCCCAGCTGGTTACTGAAATCGTGATAGCAGCTCGGGGGGAGGACCTCCTTGCCATCGGGGATCTTTGCAAGACATATGGTATTTCCAAGCCGGTGAAAATTGTGCGGGGTGGAGACACCCGAGCGTCATCTGTACTGGCGGCGGCGCTGGAGTGCCGGGAGGATGGTGCGTTTATTGCGGTTCACGATGGCGCCCGGCCCCTGGCGGAGCCGGAGCTTATTGACAGCGTGATTCAGCTGGCTTTTCGCACCAATGCAGCTGCGCCGGCAGTACCGGTAAAGGACACCATCAAGGTGGTGGAGGACGGAAAAGTGGTCAGTACACCGGATCGGGAGAGCCTGCGGTGCATCCAGACGCCTCAGGTGTTTGATGCGGCTCTCCTGCGGGCAGCGCTTCAGGCGGCAGTAGCGGCGGATTTGCCGATAACAGACGACT
Source organism: Oscillospiraceae bacterium (assembly GCA_017887695.1). GTDB lineage: Bacteria > Bacillota > Clostridia > Oscillospirales > Oscillospiraceae > Pelethomonas. The sequence continues at coordinate 2,520 of JAGHHM010000050.1, forward strand.
GCTCTGCAGTGGAGCGTATGGGAAAGGAAGTTTACTTGACAGAAGGCTCCTACGAGAATATCAAGATTACCACGCCGGAAGATATGGCGCTGGCGGCGGCGATTTTGCAGAGGAGGGAGGAGCTGGGATGACGCCTCGTATTGGCTATGGGTATGATGTGCACCGGTTGGTAGAGGAACGGGCGCTTGTCCTTGGCGGTGTGACGATCCCCTGGGAAAAGGGGCTGCTGGGCCATTCTGATGCAGATGTGCTGCTTCATGCTTTGATGGATGCCCTTTTGGGTGCCGCTGCTCTGGGGGATATCGGCCATTTATTCCCTGACAGTGATCCCCGCTACCGGGGAATCGACAGCAGAAAGCTGCTGCGGCAGGTAGCGGTGTGCCTGGAGCGGGAGGGTTATGCAGTAGGAAACGTGGATGTGACCCTGGTGGCTCAGCGGCCAAAGATTGCTCCCTATATCCCTGATATGCGGGCAAATATTGCCGCAGATCTTGGAATTTCCATTACCCGGGTAAGCGTAAAGGCCACGACTGAGGAACGCCTTGGCTTTACTGGAAGAGAAGAGGGTATGGCTGCCCATGCAGTAGCGCTTCTGGTGGAACGGCAGGGGGAGCCGGGATAAAGGGTATTTGCGTGAAATTGTGCGTACATGTGATAATTTCAGAGAATGCGGGTTAATGCCCTGCCGCAGTACAGCGGCAGGGCATTACTATGGACGTTGGAAGATACGAGGGAGCTCTGACCGTTACCTTGAAGTGGCACACCGAATGAGGAGCGGCATATACTGCGGATAGGGGAGGCGTTGGCATTGCCATATTATCTTTTGCTCTGCCGCTCCATCACCCATGCCCAGCGTATGAACAAATTGCTGGAGCGATCCGGTGTTACGGCGCCCTACTATCGTGCGCCTGCCGGCCTGACAAACAGGGGCTGCAGCTACGCGGTCCGCATAGGTGCGGACCGTTATCCGGCAGCTTTGCGGATCCTTCAATCCGGCGGCCTGCCGCCCATGCGCGTGTTTTATTCCGCAGGTGATGGGGCTTACCGCGAGGTAGCGATATAGAAAGAAGGCCGGGCCGGCGGTCCGGCCTTCTGCTTTTGTTTGCGGGAGAGATTTCTTGGCAGGGCGGACTGACCTGGCGCCCCATACGCTGTCAGGAACAGAATCTGTGATATATTGGAGGGCAAAATGATTTATTTTGATAGCGCAGCAACTACGCTGCAAAAACCGCCGTCTGTGGCGGAGGCGGTAGCAGAGGCGGTCCGCACAGTAACAACGCCTGGACGGGGAGATTACCCGGCGGCCCGCGGGGCGGCGGAAGTGATGCTCAATTGCCGCACGGAAGCGGCGGAGCTGTTCCACGCAGAAGGGCCGGAAAATGTAGTAATGACCAGCAACGCAACCCACGGCCTGAATATCGCCATCAAAAGTATGGTGTCTCCCGGTGATACGGTAGTAATCTCAGGCTATGAGCATAATGCGGTTACTCGTCCCATTACGGCCATCGGGAATGTGAACGTGCGGGTGGTGAATGGACGCCTTTTTGACCCGGCTCAGATGATTGATGGGTTTTCACGGGCGTTGGACAGAGATGTAAAGGCAGCAATATGCACCCATGTGTCCAATGTGTTCGGGTATGCCCTGCCCATAGAGGAAATCGCGGAATTGTGCCGCCGCCGGGGGATTCCGCTGATTGTGGACGCCTCTCAGTCGGCAGGGATTCTGCCGGTGGATGTGGAGGGATGGGGGGCCGCGTATGTGGCGATGCCGGGTCACAAGGGACTCTATGGCCCCCAAGGAACAGGGCTGCTGCTCTGCGGCTCGGGACAGATGCCAAAGCCCCTGCTGGAAGGGGGCACCGGCAGCCTTTCCCGGCAGCAGGAAATGCCGGATTTTCTGCCGGACCGTCTGGAGGCAGGTACCCAGAATGTTCACGGCGCGGCGGGACTTCTGGCGGGAATACGGTTTGTGCGGCAGCAGGGGGTGGCACGTATTGCCCGGCAGGAGGCGGCAGTGATCCGGGCTCTGGGTGATGGCCTTTCGACCATGAAGGGGTTACGGGTATTTCGCAAACCTGGAGTGGACAGCTCGGTTTTGTCAGTTCTGCCGGAGAGGATGGATCCTGAGGCGCTGGCCGCCCGCCTTGCTTCGGACGGAGTGGCCCTGCGGGCAGGCCTTCACTGTGCTCCACTGGCTCATATGACGGCTGGAACCATTGAAACCGGTACGCTGCGCTTTTCTGCATCCGTCTTCAACACCATGGATGAGGTGGAGCAGGTGCTGCGGCTGCTGCAATCCTGAAAAATCGTGTCGATTTTAAGAAGGAGACGGTTATGTAAACCGCCTCCTTCTTAAAGTTTACGAAATGGTCAAAAATAGGCTCTGGAATTTGTTGCTTTTTCACCGAAGTTATATTAGAATAAGAATACTTATGGAACGATGATTGTGGAGGGAAGTCATGGACGTAATTGCGAGTATGGCTCAGAGAGTCATTGATTTTATCCTGTCTCTCCGGTTTTGGGATGTACTGGACATCCTGGTAATCGCTTACCTGGTGTACCAGTTGCTGCAGCTGGTGCGGCGGACGAATACCTCCCGACTGCTGAAGGGCGTTCTGGTGGTGCTGCTGGCGCTGTGGCTGTCCACCGATCGGCTCAATGCGCTTAACTTTTTGCTGGGACATATTGTGAATATCGGAATTCTGGCCCTCCTTATTCTGTTTCAGCCGGAGATCCGCCGAGTACTGGAGCAGGTGGGCAGCAGCCGCCTGAATGTGCTGGAGCTGTTTGCAAAGCCCCAGATTGACAGACAGATCATGGAGAGAGCCATATCGCAGACGGTGCTGGCCTGTGGAGATATGAGCCGCTCCCGCACCGGTGCGCTGATCGTATTTGAGCGGCACATCCAGCTGGACGAGGTACTTCGCAGCGGTACCAAGCTGGATGCCGAGGTTTCCTCGGAACTCCTCAAGAATATTTTCTTTGTGAAGGCGCCTATGCATGATGGCGCGGTCATTGTCCGGGACGGACGCGTGCTGGGGGCTGGCTGTATGCTGCCTCTGAGCCGTAATGTTAACCTCAGTCGGGATCTGGGTATGCGCCATCGGGCCGGTATCGGCATGAGTGAGAACTCCGATGCGGTGGTGGTTTTGGTTAGTGAAGAGACAGGGACGATTTCCGTAGCGGTAGGCGGCATGCTCAAGCGCCATCTTATGACGGAAACACTGGAGCAGCTTCTGCGCAACGAGCTGCTGCCGCCATCGGAAAGTGACAGTGGGGAGAAGCCCAATCGGCCCAATCTCCGCAAGATCCTGCCGAAGGTGAAGAAGGATGGTGAGAAGAAAGATGAGTGAGAAGGCCAACAAGGTGCTGTATATCGCCCTGTCGTTGCTGATTGCCATCGTATTCTGGCTCTATGTAGACGACGTGCAGGGATCTAAGATATCCGAGACTTATTATCGTATCCCCATCGAATTTATTGGTGCAGAGGATACGCTTCCCAACCGGGGGCTGATGCTCACGGAGGGGGAGGATATTACCATTGACCTCAAGCTCAGCGGACCCCGTATCCTGATTTCCGGCCTGGACAAAAGTGATATCCGCATCCAGGTGGATCTCACTAACATCAGTGCGGTGGGAACCTATACGCTGAATTATGAAATTCTGTTCCCGGATAATGTGGATCGCAGCCGTATCAGCCGGGAATATGCGTCCCGCTCCATGGTTACAGTCAAAATTGAGGAACTTTATACCAAGACGGTGCCTGTGGAGGTTTCTGTGTCCGGTGAGGTTGCGGATGGCTACATTTACATGGCGGAGCGTCTGGTGCTTGACCCGGCCAATCTGGTAGTCAGCGGCCGTGAGAAGGATGTTGAAAAGGTTGCGGCAGCCCGGATCAAACTGGATCTTACCGGCGCCACATCTTCTATCTCCCGTAAATTTGACTATGAGCTTCTGGATGCTGAAGGAAACGTCATTGAGGCGGAGGGAATCCGCCTGTCGGACAATCAGATACAGGTGGATGCACCGGTTTATCTGGTCAAAACACTGAATCTGACGGTAAAATTCAAGGAGAGCCCCGGTTCTAACCTGGAGGATGTGGATTGGAAGCTGGAACAGAACACTGTTGAAGTGGCTGGCGAGGCGGCAAGCCTGGAGAACAAGGAGGATATCCTGCTGGGTGAGATCGATCTTTCCTCTCTACTGTCGGATACAGAAATGGTACTGGATATTTCCCTGCCGGCAGGTACGGTGAATCTCAGCGGATATACGACCACCACACTTACCATCACCTTCAGTGATAATCTGGCTACCAAGGCTCTTTCCGTATCAAATATCTCCGCTGTTGGCCTTTCCGAGGGGCAATCCTTTGATCGGCTGACTAGCTCCGTGGAGGTTATGCTGCGCGGGCCTGCCGATGAGGTGGAGCAGGTGACGGCAGAGGATGTACGGGTAGTGGTGGACCTGGAGGAATATACTTCCAATGGGACGTATTCCGTGCCGGCCATGGTATTTGTGGACGGTTATGACAATGTGGGGGCCATCGGCTCGTGCTCGGTCGCCTGCAAGATCAAATCCTAGGAGGAACACAGATGACGCAAACGGCAACGGTTACGGCAGTTCCAAAGCCAGGCTTGGTGGAGGTGACCGTAGCCCGGCAGACTGCCTGTGGTCACGACTGTGAGAACTGCGCCGGCTGCGGCGTTCAGGCGGGGGCTGTGACGGTACTGGCAGCTACGGAGCTGACGGTGGTCCCGGGCGACCGGGTGGAGCTTTACAGCAGCAGCGGCAAGGTTCTGCCCATTGCCGCGCTGGTATACCTGGCACCCGTGGTCCTGTTTCTGCTGGGCTACCTGCTCCCCGGGGAGATCCCGGGATGGGGCAGGGCATTGGGCGGCGCCATCGGCTTTGCAGCCGGCCTTGCCGGGGCGATTGCGCTGGATCGTCACCTGCGCCGCAGCGGCGGCGGGGTGACGTATCAGGTAACGAGAAAGCTGTAAGAGAGCAATGTTTGGCTATGTACGGCCCTCTTTGGCCCGGCTTTCTCAGAAGGATAAGGATCGGTTTTCCGCCATGTACTGCGGTTTGTGCCGTACCCTAGGCCGCCGCTGCGGTAAGACAGCGCCCTTTATCCTCAATTATGATTTTACATTTCTGGCGGTGCTGCTGGCTCCGGCTGAGCCGGAGGCCCCTCTTCACAGACGCTGCGCGATCCATCCTCTCCGGGGGCGGGACTATTTCCCGGAAAATGCGGCACTGGAACTGGCGGCGGACTGCAGTGTGATTCTGGCCTGGTGGCAGCTGCGGGATGCCATCCAGGATGAAAAGGGCCTGGGAGCGAAATACCGGGCCGCCGCTCTTGCCTTGGGACCTGCTTATCGCCGGGCCCGGCAGAAAAGGCCGGAGTTTGACCGCTCCACCCGCCAGCACCTTGCGGAGCTTTCGCAGCTGGAGGAGGAGCGCTGCCCCTCCATGGACCAGGCGGCGGATACCTTTGCCCGGCTGCTGCAAAGTGCTGCCGGAGAGGTAAATGACACTGTCAAGCGAAGAATTCTGGAACAGGTGCTGTATCATCTGGGCCGTTGGATTTATTTGGTGGATGCAGTGGATGATCTGGCCAAGGATTTTACTTCAGGCAGCTATAACCCCCTGATTTACCGCTATGGGCTGACGGAGGGAAAGCTGACGGAGGATGCCCGGGAGAGCCTGGTGCTGTCTTTGGATCACTCCATTCGCCTGATGGCGGCAGCCTGTGAGCTGTGGGACTTTGGTGTGTGGACTCCGATCATTCAGGCAACCGTATATGAAGGCATGTTCCTGGTGGGACAGGCCGTTTTAGAGGGAACATTTCAAGCCGCGGATACGTTATTTTCACCTGGCGGCAGAGACGAGGATAAGTTATGACCGATCCCTATAAAGTACTCAATATTCCCAGTACCGCTACGGACGAGGAAGTCAAGAAGGCGTACCGTGAACTGGCCAGGAAATATCATCCTGACAATTACCACGACAATCCTCTGGCGGATCTGGCCCAGGAGAAAATGAAAGAAATCAACGAGGCGTATGACACGATCCAGCGGCAGCGGCAAGGACGCGGGACTGGCAGCAGCGGTGGATATGGGTACAGCCAGCAGCAAAGTGCCTATGGATACCAGCAGCGCCAGCAGACATACAGTGGGAACAGTGCCTTTCAGCGGATCCGAATGGCCATCAACCGCAATGACTTGGCTATGGCGGAGCAGCTTTTGGCCCAGATCCAGGACCATAATGGAGAATGGAACTATCTGAAAGGGACCATTTGCTATCGCCGGGGCTGGGTGGATGAGGCCCGGCGGTACTATCAGAACGCCTGCCAGATGGATCCGGGAAACCCGGAGTATCGTCAGGCCCTCAATTATGTAGAGAATGGCGGCGATTCCTATCGTCCCGAGGGGTATGATGTATATTCCACCGGGTGCAGCAGCGGAAATATGTGCGGGAAGCTGGCATGCACATATCTGTTGTGTAATGCCTGCAGTTTTGGCGGTATGCGGTTTTTCTGCTGCTGAGGCACTGTCCTTGGCAGACGGAAAGATTAGGACTGATATAGGCCGCAGCAGTTCGGAACTGCGGTTAACGGGAGGGAACGTATTTTGATTAAAAGTATGACCGGCTACGGAAGAGCCAGGGAACAGCGGGGTGGACGGGATATTACCGTGGAAGTCCGCAGCGTCAATAACCGCTATTTGGATTGTACGGTAAAAATGCCTCGCGCTTACATTTTTGCTGAGGACGCAGTAAAGTCCCGGGTGCAGAAAGCAGTCAGCCGGGGTAAGGTGGATGTGTTCATTTCGGTCGACTCTCTGGGGGCGGAGGAGACGGTTGTCTCCGTCAATGAGCCGTTGGCTAAGGCGTATATCAGTGCGTTTACACGCCTGCGGGAACTGGGAGCAGGCCAGGGCGTCCGGGAGGATTTCTCCGTAACGGATCTGGCCAGGATCCCTGATGTGCTGACAGTGACGAAGGCGGAGGAGGATCTGGAGTCCATTTCCGCCGACCTGTGCGCTGTACTGGAGGATGCTCTGGCGGCGTATAATACCATGCGTGCCACAGAAGGGCAAAAACTGGCGGAGGACATTCTGGGCCGGGCGGATACCATTGAGACCATCACTGCCCGTGTCGAGGAGCGTTCTCCCCAGACAGTGGCAGAGTATCGGGAAAAGCTGCTGGCCAAGATGCAGGAGGTGCTGCAAAGCACCACCATTGATGAAGGCCGTATCCTGACAGAAGCAGCGATCTTTGCAGACAAAGTGGCGGTGGATGAGGAGACCGTCCGCCTTCACAGCCACCTCAGCCAGCTGCGTGATATGCTGCGGGGGGATGCGCCGGTAGGACGGAAGCTGGATTTCCTGATCCAGGAGATCAACCGGGAGTGCAACACCATTGGCTCCAAATGCAGCGATCTGGCGATTGCCCGGGATGTAGTGGATCTGAAAGCGGAGGTGGAAAAAATCCGCGAGCAGGTTCAGAACATTGAGTAAAGGAGGAGCGCAGCTGTGGAGCTAGTGAATATCGGCTATGGGAGCATGATTTCCGCCAGCCGGCTGATTGCCGTGGTAAGCCCGGATTCCGCCCCTATTAAGCGCCTGATTTCCGAAGCTAGAGACAGAAGTATGCTGATCGATGCCACTTTTGGCAGGAAAACCGCTGCGGTTCTGATTATGGACAGCGACCATGTGATCCTCTCCGGCCTTTCCATGGAAAAGCTGGCCCCACGTTTTGGGGTGGATCCTACGGTACTGGAGGAAGAAATATGAGACAGGGAAAGACCTTTATTATCTGCGGGCCGTCTGGTGTGGGAAAGGGGACCGTGGTGGCGCGGCTCCTGGCCAGCAACCCCAATTTGTACTTTTCTGTCTCCGCCACTACCCGTCAGCCTCGCAATGGAGAGGTGGATGGTGTCCACTACCATTTCCTCAGCCGGGAGCAGTTCCAAAGCTGGATTGCTGAGGATGCTTTTTTGGAGCATGCAGAGTTTGTGGGAAACTACTATGGAACCCCCAAGAAATATGTGGATGCGGCCATGGCCCAGGGCCGGGATGTGATACTGGATATCGAGATCCAGGGGGCGGAGCAGGTCCACCGGCAGCGGCCGGAGGCAGTGCGGATCTACGTGGCCCCGCCCAGCTGGGCGGAGCTGGAGCGTCGGCTTATAGGCCGGGGCACAGAGGACATGGAGAAGGTCCGTTCCCGTTTGGAACGGGGCAAACAGGAGTTTGCCGCTGCCAGCTCCTTTGACTATTTTGTGATCAACGATACGGTGGATCATGCCGTAACGGAGATTACCGCTATTATGACAGCAGAACACTGCAAGCCGGATGAGCGGATTGCCATGATTGATAAATAGGCCCCGTTTTTCCGAAAGGCAGCTTTGATAGCTTTTTAACTGAGTAAATTTATAAAAAGGACTGATTGAATTATGATGCTCTATCCTGCAATGAACAAGCTGACCGCCAATGTGCCCAACCGTTACCTGCTGGTGAACGTGGTGGCCCGCCGGGCCCGTCAGATTGCCCATGAAGCTGAGGATCTGGGGGAGAAGCTGGATACCAAGCCTGTTACCCTGGCAATCCAGGAGGTGGCAGACGGAAAGATTTCCGTAGATGCCGCCGATGTGGTCATTACGGATGTGGAAGGCTGACAGCCAACTGCTTGGAGAGAGCGGCTATGCTCTGCCGCTGGTGGCCCGGGTGGCGGTAGACGCCGCTACCTATGCCATTGATAAGCCCTATGATTATCTGGTGCCTGCCGGCTTTGCCGGACAGGCTCAGGTGGGAGTCCGGGTCACAGTCCCTTTTGGTCGGGGGAACCGGACCAGCGAAGGAATGATCCTGGCTCTGGGACCGGGAGAGAACAGGAAAGGCCTGAAATCCATTTCCAGCGTTTTGGATGAGGAGCGTGTTCTGGACGAGGATCGGCTGAAGCTGGCCTACTGGATGCGGGAGCGCTATTTCTGCACCTTGTATGATGCTATCCGCACCATCCTGCCGGCAGGCCTTTGGTACCGTCTCCGGGAGCATTATGTGCTGGCAGCAGACCGGGAGACCGCTCTGGACAGCGGGGAAACACCGGGAGAGCGCCGGGTGCTGGAAGTGCTGGTTGCCAATGGTGGCCAGGCGGAAGGGGACGTGCTGCGGACGGCCTGCGGTAATGGTGTCTCTGCTGCGCTTCGCTCTCTGGAGGAGCGGGGGCTGATCCGGCTGGAGACAACCGCAACAAGAAAAATTCTGGACAAAATGGTACGGCGGGTGGCGCTGGCGGTGGAGCCGGAGGCGGCTTTGGCCGCAGTGTCAGCCCGCCGCCGCAGTGCTCCCATGCGGTATGAAGTCGTGAGACTTCTTTGTGCCGTAGGCAGTGCGCTGACCACAGATCTTTGCTATTTTACCGGGGCCTCCATGCAGACCATCCGCAGCCTGGAGCGCAGCGGCCTGGTGACCCTGACGGAGGAGGAGGCCTTCCGCGTGCCAAAGCCGGAGTCCTCTGACGGAGCACCCATTTCCCTGACACCGGAACAGCAGGAAGCCTTTGATGGTGTGATGGAACTGACGGAGCAGGGAAAAGGTGCCTGTGCCCTCCTTTACGGAGTTACCGGAAGCGGCAAGACGGCCGTGTATATCCGACTTTTGCAGGAGATCGTCCGCCGGGGACGGCGGGGAATGATCCTGGTGCCGGAGATTGCCCTGACACCCCAGATGATGGCTAAGTTTTCCGCCTACTTTGGGGATAAGGTAGTGATGCTCCACAGCGGCCTGCGTGTCAGTGAGCGCTATGACCAGTGGAAGCGGATCCGGCGGGGTGAGGTGGATGTGGTCCTGGGGACCCGCAGCGCTGTATTTGCGCCGCTGGATAACCTGGGCATGGTGATCCTGGATGAGGAGCATGAGCCCAGCTATCAATCGGAAAACGCCCCGCGATACCATGCCCGGGACGTGGCGAAATTCCTTTGTGCCCGTCATGGTGCCACTTTGGTGCTGGGATCGGCTACGCCGTCGGTGGAGAGTGCTTATCAGGCCCAAAAGGGCGTTTACCGTAAGCTGACTCTGCCTACCCGCTATAATAAGCAGGGCCTTCCCCGGGTGCTGATTGCCGATATGAGGGATGAGGTGCGTCGTGGGAACGGTACCCTGATCAGTGAGCCGCTGCGACAGGAGCTGGAGGAAAATCTCCGCCGTGGAGAGCAGAGCATTCTGTTCCTCAATCGTCGGGGCAACAGCCGGATGCTGCTGTGCGGCGAGTGCGGAGCAGCCCCTGCTTGCCCTCGATGCAGTGTGCCATTGACTTATCACAGCGCCAATGGGCGGCTGATGTGCCACTACTGCGGCCATTCCCAGCGGGCAGTGCCGGTGTGTCCGGAGTGCAGCGGGAAGATGAAAGCAGTAGGCGCTGGAACGCAAAAGGTAGAGGAGGAGCTTCACCAGCTGTTTCCCGATGCCGCTGTGCTGCGAATGGATGCAGACACAGTATCCGGGAACCATGAGCAGCTCCTCAGCCGGTTTGCGAAAGAGAAAATTCCCATCCTTTTGGGCACGCAGATGGTGGCCAAGGGGCTGGATTTTGAGAATGTGACCCTGGTGGGAGTTCTGGCGGCGGATCTGAGCCTCTATATGGAGCAATATACTGCCGCAGAACGGACCTTCAGCCTTCTCACCCAGGTGGTGGGCAGGGCAGGACGGGGCAGCAAGGATGGCCGGGCTGTGATTCAGACCTATACGCCGGACAACGAGGTTATTACCAGTGCCGCACGGCAGGATTACAGCAGTTTTTATGCCGCAGAGATTCGGATCCGCCGTGCCCGACGCTATCCGCCTTTTGCGGATATTTTCACCCTTACGGTGTCGGGGGCTGTGGAGGAGGATGTCCTTCGGGGAGCCGACAGCCTGCGGCGGACTTTGATGGAGGCTGCCGCAGAATTAGCCACGGATCCGCCGGAAATCCTGGGTCCTGCGCCTGCGCCGGTGCTGAAGGTGAACAACCGTTACCGCTACCGAGTGTTTTGGATTGGACGCAACGACCATGCTACCAGGGAGCTACTGTCTGGATGCATGAGATCCTTTGCACAGTGGAAAGGAAGCAGAGGTCTTTCCTTGTTTACAGATTGCAATGGGACAGATTAAACAGAAGAAAAATCATGTACGGCGGATTTCTTTCGCCGGAAAGGGGATACAATAGCTATGGCAATCAGAAAGATCGTAACCATGGGCGATGAGGTGCTCAATAAAAAGTGCCGTCCAGTGACGGAATTCAACCAGCGGCTCCATGATCTCCTGGACGATCTGACGGACACCCTGGCTGAGGCCCAGGGAGTGGGGCTGGCGGCACCTCAGGTGGGAATCCTGCGCCGGGCGGTAGTGGTCATTAACGAAAAGGACGAGGTCATCGAGCTGGTGAACCCGGAGATTACCTTCCAGGAAGGAGAGCAGACAGGCCCGGAGGGTTGCCTGAGCGTTCCCGGCAAGTGCGGCATGGTCACCCGCCCCGACCATGTGCGGGTCCGTGCTCAGGACCGTTATGGCAATTGGTTTGAGGTGGAAGGAACAGAGCTTACTGCCCGCTGCTTCTGCCATGAGCTGGAGCACTTGGACGGGCACCTGTATGTAGAGCATATCGACCACTTCCTTACCGAGGAGGAGCTGGCGGAGTACTATCGCCAGCAGGGATATGACATGGAGGAGGAGAGCGAGGACTGATGCGCATCGTATTCATGGGGACCCCGGAATTTGCGGTGGCGACCCTCCGACAGATTGTGGAGGACGGTTGGGAGGTTGTTGCCGCCTATACCCAGCCTGATAAGCCCAAAAATCGGGGAATGAAGTTGATTCCAACACCTGTAAAGGAATATGCCATGTCAGTCGGAATCCCGGTGTATCAGCCCCAATCCTGCCGGGACGAGGCTACGTTGGCGCAGATCCGTTCTCTGGAGCCGGATGTGATACTGGTGGCGGCCTATGGAAAACTGCTTCCCCAGGCTTTGTTGGATATTCCTAAAGTGGCGATCCTGAACGTTCATTCCTCTTTGCTGCCCCAATACCGGGGGGCTGCCCCCATTAACTGGGCGGTTCTCAACGGAGACGCGGAGACCGGAGTCACCATCCAGTATATGGCAGCAGAGCTGGATGCAGGGGACATCCTGCTGACAGAGCGGACCGCCATTACCGATGATGAAGACGCAGGCCAGCTCTATGACCGTTTGGCTCTCTTGGGCGGCAAGGCTGCCAGTGAGGCACTTCGCCGCCTGCAGGACGGCACTGCCACCCGGACACCTCAGGTGTATGGTCCCCAGTACCAGTATGCCAGCCTTCTTTCCCGTGAGATGTCCCCCATTGACTGGAACAAAAACGCCCGGACCATTGTCAATAAGGTCCGGGGTTTGATCCCATGGCCCTGTGCCACCACCGATGTAGCTGGGGCACGTTGGAAGGTCTATCGGGCGGAGCCAGCGGAGGCTACTGACCGGGCGCCGGGTACTATCCTTTCCGCAGACAAGGCAGGGATTGTAGTAGCTGCCGGCGAGGGGACCTCCGTGCGGATCACGGAGCTCCAGGCGGACGGCGGGCGCCGCATGGCTGCGGCGGACTACCTGCGGGGCCATCCTGTTTCTTTGGGATAATCTGCTATCCTGTTTTTGCGCCGGAAGGCGCAGGGAGGTTTTCTATGCCTTTTTATTATGATTCGATTTATTGGATTTTACTTGTTCCTGTGCTGCTGTTGTCGGTGTATGCCCAGGCAAAGGTCAGTGGTAATTTCAACAAGTACAGCCAGGTCCGCAACCACCGTCACATCACCGGTGCCCAGGCAGCCTGGGAGGTGCTTCGGGCCCATGGGATCACAGACGTTAATATCCGCCCCTGCCGGGGCCACCTGACGGATCATTATGATCCCCGGGACAACACCATTTACCTCTCCGAGCCGGTGTACAACAGCGACACTGTGGCGGCGGTGGGCGTGGCAGCCCATGAGGCGGGCCACGCGGTGCAGTATGCCGTGGGCTATGGCCCGGTGCGGGTGCGTACGGCCATCATCCCGGTGACCCAGTTTGGCTCCCAGTTTGCGTTTATTGCGCTGATCCTGGGGCTGATGCTGTATGTGCAGCCTCTTTTTGCCATCGGTATCGTCCTTTTTGGACTGACCACTGTGTTCCAGCTGGTGACGCTGCCGGTGGAGTTTGACGCCTCTGCCCGGGCTATCGGTACCATTGAGGGCAGCTTCCTGCTGGATGAGGATGAGCGGGACGGGGCTAAGAAGGTACTGCGGGCGGCAGCATTGACCTATGTGGCGGCGCTGCTGATGTCCCTGCTGCAATTACTGCGGTATGTGCTGATTTTTGCAGGCCGCAGCAACCGGAGAGATTGATATGGCGGGGAATGGAAGAGAGACGGCTCTGGCGGCACTTACCGCCTGCCGGAGGCTGTATGCCTGGTCTGACGGGGCCTTGAAGGCTGCCTGCCGCCGGGATGGCCTGGATCGCCGAGAGGCGGCTTTTGCAGCGCGTCTAACCTATGGCGTGCTGCAAAACGCTGCCCTGCTGGACTTTTATCTGGGAAAATACTGCGCCCAGCCGGTAGAGAAACTGGAGCCCTTTGTCCGGGATGTGCTGCGCCTGGGAGCCTGCCAGATCCTTTTTATGGACCGGGTACCAGACAGCGCAGCAGTGAGCCAAGCGGTGGAGATGGTAAAGAGCCATCGCCGCCAGCGGGCGGCGGGCCTGGTTAACGCTGTGCTTCGTAAAATCAGTATCAATAAGGAGCACCTTCCAGCTATTCCGGAGGAGGAGAGCGGACGTTATCTCTCTATCCGGTATAGCCACCCACAGTGGCTGACGGAACGGCTGGTGGGACTGCTGGGCCGGGAGGAAGCGGAGTCGTTCCTGGCTGCCGACAATGAGGCGGCCCCCCTGGTGATCCAGCATAATCCCCTTGCCTGTACTTTGACGGAGCTGGAGGAGTCTCTGGCGGAGAGCGGTGTACAGTGGACGCCCCACTCTTGGCTTCCTGGGTGTGGTACCATCTCCGGCGGCGGCGATTTGGAGAAACTGCCTGCCTTTGAAAAGGGGTGGTTCCGGGTCCAGGATGCCGCAGCCAGACTGTCTGTGCTGGCAGCAGGGGTGTGCAGAGGTAACCGGGTGCTGGACGTATGCGCCGCCCCTGGCGGCAAATCCTTTGCCGCCGCTGGGGATATGGAAGGCGAAGGAGAGATCATTTCCTGCGACATCCATCCTCACAAGCTGGCCCTCATCGAAAAGGGGGCCCAGCGGCTGGGGATCCGGTGCCTTGTCACCCAGCTGGCCGAAGGCAGGGAGAATCGGCCGGAATGGAACGACGGCTTTGACGTGGTACTCTGCGACGTGCCCTGCTCCGGTCTGGGCGTCATTCGGAAAAAGCCGGAGATCCGCTATAAGGATCCCCAAGCCCTGAAGGGCCTGCCGGCGATCCAGCGCGCTATTCTGGATAATGCCGGCCGGTATGTCAAGCCCGGCGGTGTGCTGCTCTACTCCACTTGTACCATCCTTCCAGAGGAGAATGAGGGGGTAACGGCGGTATTCCTGGCTGAGCATCCGGAATATAAAGCAGAAGCTTTTAAGCTGCCCGGCGGACTGGAGGCTCCGGAGGGAGCATTGACCCTGTGGCCTCAGCGCCACGGTACCGATGGCTTTTATCTCTGTAAAATGAGGAAGTTATGAAGAACGACATAAAATCCATGACCCTGGAGGAGCTGACCCAAGCCATGAAGGAATTGGGGCAGCCCGGGTTCCGGGGCCGTCAGATTTTTTCCTGGCTCCATGGCCGGGGAGCAGGTTCCTTTTCAGAAATGACAGATCTCTCCAAACCTTTGCGGGAGAAGCTGGAGGAACTCTATTACATCAATACCCTGCGGGTGGCCCGCAAGCAGGTATCCCGGCTGGATGGGACAATCAAATATCTGTGGGAGCTGATGGATGGCAACTGCATTGAGTCAGTTCTTATGCAGTATCATCACGGCAACACAATATGCATCTCCAGCCAGGTGGGCTGTCGGATGGGCTGCGCTTTCTGCGCATCTACGGTGGGCGGTAAGGTGCGGGATCTGCGTCCATCGGAATTGATTGACCAGGTGCTGTTTACCCAGCGGGACAGCGGCCGGCCGATTTCCAACATCGTGCTGATGGGAATCGGGGAGCCTATGGATAACCTGGACAATGTGCTGCGTTTTCTGGAGCTGGTGAATCACAGGGATGGCCTGGATATTGGCATGCGCCATATCAGTCTCTCCACCTGTGGTGTGATTCCGGGGATCCGGCGTTTGGCGGAGCTGAAGCTGCAGCTGACCCTTTCCGTGTCTCTCCATGCCCCGGATAATGACACCCGCAGCCGCATCATGCCGGTAAACCGGGCATATGATGTGGAGCAGCTTTTTGCGGCCTGCCACGAATATTTCCGGCAGACCGGTCGGCGTATTAGTTTTGAGTACGCCATGATTGACGGAGTAAATGACCATGACTGGCAGGCTGACCTGATTGCGGAAAAGCTGAAAGGTATGCCCGGCCATGTGAATATGATCCCTCTAAATGACGTGAGGGAGAGCCCTCTGAAGCCCAGCCGGCGGATCCGGCAATTCCAACAGCGGCTTGAGAGCCACGGTGTGACTGCCACGGTTCGGCGGAGCTTGGGCGGTGATATTGACGCTTCCTGCGGGCAACTGCGGCGGAATGCAATGGAGGACGGAGAGGATAAGCGGTTATGATGAAAATTTGGGGAATGACAGATATCGGTCTGGTCCGTAAAGAAAATCAGGACGCTTATGCGGTACGGGTCAGTGAAGATACCGGATACACGATGTGCGTGGTCTGTGACGGCATGGGCGGCCCTGGTGGAGGGCGACTGGCCAGTACAATTGCGGTGGAGACGTTCCTTGATGCCTGCCAGGGAAACCTGCGGTCCGGGATGGATGCTCAGGAGGTCCGTCAGGTGGCGGATTTTGCCGTGGCTGCGGCTAACCGCGCCGTCTATCAGCGGTCTCAAACAGATCCAAGTCTAAAGGGCATGGGAACAACTTTGGTTTCCGTGGTGACATGGGATGATCAAGCCTTGGTGTCCAATGTAGGTGACAGCCGGGCCTATCTGATTCGCCCGGAGGAAGGAATTTCACGGGTAACCAGGGATCACTCTCTGGTGGAACGACTGGTAGAGATGGGGAATATTACGGAAGAACAGGCACGGTGCCACCCTGACCGGAATCTCATCACCCGTGCTCTGGGGCCTGAGGAAGGGGCGCTCAGTGATAGCTACCTGCTGCATATGGAGGCGGGTGATTACCTGCTCCTTTGTACCGATGGTCTGGTAGAAACAGCCACAGATCAGGAAATGGAGCAGGAAATTCTCCGCGGCGGCGATCCCAATGGCTGCCTCGATCGATTGCTGGCGCTGTCCAAGCGGCGCGGTGCGGCGGATAACGTTACCGCCGTGCTGCTCAAGCAGCTGTGATTGACCCAGTACCAAGGAAGAAAGGATGCTTTACTATGGAACGTTACATAGGAAAGATGCTGGATAACCGATATGAGATCCTGGAGGTCATTGGTACCGGGGGCATGGCGGTGGTATTCAAGGCGAAATGTCATCGCCTGAACCGGCTGGTAGCCATCAAAATGCTGAAGAAGGACCTGTCGGAGGATGCAGAGTTCCGCCGCCGGTTCCATGACGAATCCCAGGCTGTCGCTATGCTGTCTCATCCCAATATTATGGCAGTGTATGACGTGTCCCGAGGCGGCGATATGGACTATATCGTTATGGAGCTCATTGACGGCATTACCTTAAAACAGTATATGGAGCGCCGTGGGCGGCTCAACTGGCCGGAGGCTCTCCACTTTATTACTCAGATTATGAAGGGCCTGAGCCACGCCCACAGCCGGGGAATCATCCACCGGGACATCAAGCCGCAGAATATTATGATCCTCCGGGATGGCACGGTGAAGGTGACGGATTTCGGTATTGCCTGTCTTACCAATGGAGCCAACCCCACGAACGAAGCCATTGGCTCGGTTCACTATATTTCTCCTGAGCAGGCCAAAGGGGATTACACTGATAACCGCAGCGATATTTATTCTGCCGGTGTAGTGCTGTATGAGATGCTTACCAGCCGCCTGCCCTTTGATGGAGATAACCCGGTATCTATTGCGATTCAGCATTTCAGCGCGGTGCCTCTGCCGCCCCGGGAGCTGAATCCGGATATTCCGGAAGCTTTGGAGCAGATCTGCTTGAAAGCTATGGCCTGTGACCGGAACAAGCGGTACAGCACTGCCGATGAGATGCTGGCGGATCTGGAGGCCTTTCGTAAGGATCCTACCCTCAGTTTTGACTATACACCGGCTGATCTTCCGACGGAGCAGAACAGTGAGGATGAACCTACCCAGTATTTACCCAATGTGGGCGTTGCCCGTGCCCGGCCGCCACAGACTTACCACCCGGTTCATCCCGTTCAGGAACCTGAGGAGGATGAGGAGGACGAGCGTCCAAAGAGTAATTGGTGGAAAATTCTGCTGCTGATTGTGGCTATCACTGTGGTGGGTTATTTTGCAGTTACCACGCTGTTCTCTTTTGTCATGGACAGCCTGACACCTGCCACGGTAGACTACAAGGTGCCGAATGTATTGGGCTATACCATTGAGGAAGCGGAAAAGCTCCAGGGCGTGGCCGGGATTTTTGAAATTGAAAAGGTTGATACTGCCAACAGCAGTGAGTATGCTTCCGGCGAGATCATGAAACAGACCCCGGAAGCGGGAGAGATCAAGCGGGGCGGCGTGGATACCAAGCTGACGATTGAGGTTGTAGTAAGCCTTGGAGCGAAATCAGGCACTATGCTCAATGTAGTAGATGTGGAGGCCCGCAGCGCCAAACTGATTTTGGAGCAGAATACAGAATTGAGCCAGCTGGGCCTTACTATTGTAGAGGGAACACCGGAATACAGCGATACCATCAAGGCCGGCAATGTTATCCGTACCATCCCCGCCGCCGGAGAGGCTTTGGGAGAAGGAGATACGGTGACATTGATCGTAAGCCAGGGCCCTAAGATCAAAATGGTGCCTATGCCCTCCTGCGTGGGCGAGGATATTGCCACGGTACAGCAGATGATGAACCAGGCGGGCTTGGTGGCCAGCTTCACTCCCGTGGAAGGATCGGCTCCTGAGGGCCAGGTGCTCACCCAGAGCGTAGATACCGGCGAAGAGGTGGCGGAGGGCTCCACCGTTACCTTCACGTACAGCAACGGGGAAAAGGAATTGACCCAAACCATTACCTATGACATTCCATACAGCCCCACTGAGGTAAGTGTAGCTGTGTATCTGGACAGTACAGAGCTATTGAAAACCAATTTGCCTGGAGACTTCGGGACGTTGGAGCTGACGCTTTCCGCCAAGGCGGGAGAGTATCGGCTGCGGATCTATGTTAATGATGTACTTCAGGAAGAGAGGTCTGTGGTGTTCAGTGAGTAGACGAGGGCAAATTGGGAAGGCCCTCAGCGGCTTTTACTACGTCAATGAGGCCGATGGCGGTGTATTGACCTGCCGTGCCCGGGGAAAGTTCCGTAAGGAGGGGCTTGTTCCCTTGGTAGGGGACTGGGTGGAGGTCCGGGAAACAGAGCCAGGATGCGGCATGGTCTGGGAGATTGAGCCCCGGCGCAATGCGTTTCTCCGGCCTGCTGTGGCAAATATCGATCAGATGGTGGTGATTGCTTCTGCCGCTATTCCGGTGACAGATCCTTTCCTGATTGACCGTGTGACAGCCATTGCCGCGCTGAAAAACTGCGATGTGATCATATGCATCAATAAATGTGATCTGGAACCGGGCGACGCCCTGGCAGCGATATACCGTCAGGCTGGATTTCCGGTGGTCTTGGTCAGTGCGGAGACGGGAGAAGGTATTGCTGCACTTAGAGATATGCTTGTTGGAAAGCTATCTGCCTTTACAGGTAATTCGGGCGTAGGAAAGTCCAGCATTCTCAATGCCATTGAGCCCGGGTTTTCCCTCCAGGTGGCAGATGTCAGCGAAAAGCTGGGGCGGGGACGGCACACCACACGCCATGTGGAGCTGTATCGCCTTTCCTGCGGCGGGAGCGTTATTGATACGCCTGGTTTCAGTTCCTTTGAGGAGACAGAGCTGGGTCTTGCGCTGAAGGAACATTTGCCGGAGACCTTTATTGAATTCAGGCCGTACCTGGAGCAGTGCAGATTTGTAGGGTGCAGTCATACCCGTGAGAAGGGCTGCGCAGTGCTGGAGGCAGTGAAACAGGGAGCGATCCCCCAAAGCCGCCATGAGAGCTATCTGCGGCTGTATCAGGAGCTAAAAGAACTGCGTTCCTGGAATCAGAAGGATAACAAATAGCAAAAGCATCCCGGAGTGGTGTATCCGCTCCGGGATGTTTTTATGGTTTTCCGGCACCATCAGGGGCTACGGCGTATATAATGAAAATGAATCGAGGGATAAGGAGGCGAGGAGAGATGGGCCCTGGTTGTCGCTGCCTGGGGATCTGCGCCCTGGCTCTTGGGCTGGGGATCCTGATCGCCGCGATTTTTCCAACAGGCGCCATACTGTTCCTGGTGGCATTTTTGCTTATTGGGTGTGGCTGTGCCTGCCTGCGCAGATAGAAAGGAGGTTCTTATGAAGATCGTGGTCGTCAAATCTCCCCGACTGCTGCGGGGGATCCTGCGGATGCTGTTCGGGATCCATGCATGAAACGGCGCGTCCTCTCATACAGTGGAGGTGACGGGGGCTTGACTTTCCGCCTCGGGCCTTGGATCTATGCAAAGGGAGGACGCCACATATGGAACTAAAATTAAAAAAGGCCGGCCATGACTACTACGAGGGGGTGGCCTGGCCGCCCTTTTCCTGTGAAACCATGCGGGAGAGCATTGTGCCGGACAGCTGTGCCGATATTGCGCGAATCGTGGATACCACCGGATTGGTCTGCCTGACAGGACGGGAACTGACTGGTGATGGGCGATTCTGTGCCAGCGGCACGGTAGAGGTATCGGTACTGTACATACCGGAAAAAGGGGACGGCCCCTGCGCGCTGCGTTTTCAGATTCCCTTCCAGTGCTGCGGCGAGGGGCAAGATGCTGCAGACGCGGAGTTTCTGGATATCCGCGGGGAACTGCAGAGCATCGATACCCGGATGCTTAACCCCAGGAAGGTTCTTACACGAGCCAATCTCATGTTTTATCCCTCTGGCTGCCGCCATGTATCACTGTCTGTATGCACAGATGCCGGAGAGGATGACAGCTCTATCCAGCTTTTGCGGGAAAAAAAGGAAACATGGGTTGTAGCGGGAGTACGTGAAAAGGAGTTTACCTTTATAGAAGAATTGCCACTTTCTCCGGGACGGGGCGCGGCATCAGAGATCCTTTGCACCCGGCTTGCTCTTCGGGGGACAGACAGCAAACTGATTGGCAGCAAGCTGGTGGTAAAGGGGCTGATCTCTGCCTCCGTCCTGTACCGGGAAAACGGCGGACGTCTGTCGGTGCTCCAGCAGGATCTCCCCTTTTCTCAGATCCTGGAGGGGAACGGATTCACCGATGATTTGGACAGCGGGGCTTCCTACCGCCTTCTGAGCGCGGACTGCCGGATTGGTACGGAGGATAGCCCGGATGATCCCCATATGCTGACGCTTTCCCTGCTGCTGCGGGCCAGGGTAACAGTTCGCCGCCGGGAGGAGATCGATTTCATCGCCGATTTGTACAGCACGTCGTCAGCGGTGAATTGCCAAACATCGGAGTTGTCGCTGCGAGAAGATACGGAGCGGCGCAGCTGCCGGCTCAATGTCCGGGAACTGCTGGAAACTGGGGCAGAGGTGAAAGCCGTGGTGGACACGGAAGTAGGGTGCGGTGCGGTACGTTCCTCCGGCGGTTCCGGCACCCTGGAGATCCCGCTTTGGGCCAGATGCCTGTATCTGGATGAAAACGACGCTCTGCGCAGTGTGCGGCGGGATTTTTCCACTGTCTGCGAGGGAGAAATTCCTGATGGCTGCCGGGCGGAGGCAGAGGCTGCCTGCCGGGGTGATGTGATGGCTTCTATTGTTCCGGATGGTGTGGAATTACGGTTTCAGGTGGACTGTGATATGGAGACGGCCAGGGATGGCCGATATCTCTGCGTAGCTGGCGGAGAAACGGATGATGAGGACAGCCATGAGGCAGGACCGTCTTTGATTCTGCGCAAGGTGGGGCAGGGGGAAAGTCTGTGGTCTGTGGCCAAGCAGTATCGGACTACATGCCGCTCAATTCTGGAGGTCAATGAGATCCCGGAGGAGAGCCAGCTGCCTCATGATAGGCTGCTGCTGATCCCCCGAGCCAGATAGAAAGCCGGATAATGGGGGGAGAGGCCCAGGGGCCTTCGGATAGCGGAATACGCTCTCCGGAGGCCCCGCCTGTTTTTTCTGGGAGCTGCCATGGTTGAGGAATATTTCTGTCCAGGCTGTCATACAGTTACAGCGGGAGTCCCGGAAAGGAAAAACCTCCCATGCACGGAGGTTTCTTGAGAAAAATATACGCGCTGTGGCGCATGGGAGGGTACTATGACGAATACCGATATCTATCAGGATATTGCCGCCAGGACGGGAGGATCCCTGTTCATAGGGGTGCTGGGGCCGGTGCGTACCGGAAAATCCACCTTCATCAAACGGTTTATGGAGACCTGCGTCATCCCGAACATTGATAACGTCTACCGCCGGGAGCGGGCCATCGACGAGCTGCCACAGAGCGGCAGCGGCCGCACGATCATGACGGCTGAACCAAAGTTTGTGCCGGAGGAAGCAGTGGAGGTGACCCTGGAAGGAGGAGCGACCTTCTCTGTCCGGATGATTGACAGCGTAGGGTATATGGTGAAAGGGGCCATGGGTCAGTTCGAGGATGGCGTACCTCGGATGGTGATGACGCCCTGGATGGATCATGAGATCCCTATGGCTGACGCGGCGGAGCTGGGGACCCGGAAGGTGATCCAGGAGCACTCCACGGTGGGTATTGTCATTACCACGGATGGTTCGATCACCGATATTCCCCGGGAGGATTACCTGGAGCCGGAGGAGCGGGTTATTACAGAGCTCCAGGAACTGGGGAAGCCGTTTGTGGTGCTTCTCAACACCACGGAACCCCATAGCAGCCGGGCGGTAAGTATCAGCAGAGATATTGAGAGCCGCTTTGGCGTGCGGTGTCTGCCGGTAAACTGCCTGGAGCTGGGAGAAGAGGCCATCACCTACATTATCAAGAGCATCCTGTATGAATTCCCGCTCCGGGAGATGCAGGTGTATCTGCCTGCCTGGGTAGATGCACTCCCTATGAGCCACCCCATTCGTCAGGCGGTTTACGGCGTGGTCCGCTCCGGTGGGGAGCGGATGGGCCATATCCGTGAGGTAGAGCCGGCGGTAAAGGCTATGGGAGAGGAGGAAAATATCTCTCTGAGCCGGGTGCTGTCCATTGATCTGGGATGCGGCGTGGCGGCGGCAGAATTGCAGCTGCCCCGGGAACTGTTCTATCAGACCCTCAGCAGTCAGTCGGGCTTTACTGTGGGCGACGATGGCGATCTGATGAGCCTGCTGACAGAGCTGGCGGAGGTAAAGGCCCAGTACGACAAGGTGTCGTCAGCGCTCCAGAGCGTATACGATACTGGGTATGGGATCGTGATGCCTACCCGGGAGGAACTGCTGCTGGAGGAGCCGGAGGTAATGCGCCAAGGCGGACGTTACGGAATCCGGCTGAAGGCCAGCGCCCCGTCGGTCCATATGTTCAAGGTAGATATTGAATCGACAGTTTCACCGATCGTGGGCAACGAAAAGCAGAGCGAGGACATGGTCAACTACCTGATGGAAAAGTTCAACGACGATCCGGCCCAGATTTGGGAGTCCAATATCTTTGGTCGCAGTTTCCACGATTTGGTAAACGAGGACTTGCAGGCAAAGCTATACCGTATGCCTATGGATGCCCGGATGAAGTTCCAGGAGACCCTCCAGCGCATCGTCAATGAAGGCAGCGGCGGCCTGATTTGTATCATTCTATAAGGAACCGCGAGGAAAGGGTACGGCGATCTTCCCGCCGTGCCCTTTCGTTTTTGCTTTGCCGCTGCTTTTTGGGTACAGGAAGAAGGGAAAAGCAGGGAAGGATACTGCCATTGAGAACAGACTGGCGAAAAAACAAGGGATGACAGGAAAACAGGGGAGAAAACGGCAAAATAGTATTGAAATCTACGGAGAATTGGGGTATACTATTTGCGCTAATTTCTTTTGGAGGTATCACACCCATGGTCAACATTACCAAAGACACCATTATTGGTGACATCCTGGATATCGCTCCTCAGACTGCTCCTATTTTCCTCTCCATCGGTATGCACTGCCTGGGCTGCCCCAGCAGCCGCGGCGAGACAGTGGAAGAGGCCTGCGCCGTACACGGTGTGGACTGCGAGAAGCTGCTGGAAGTCATCAACGCCGAGGCCAACAAGTAAGGAATAGGCAATGCTTTGCAGGGACTCATGCGCGGTATGCGGTGAGTCCCTGTCCATGCGCGGAAAGGGGGGGATGGTATTCATGGGAGAGAGACCGGCGCTTCAGCCCCGACTGAGGGCGATCGCAGATCTCGTGCCGCCCGGCTGCCGCCTGGCGGATATCGGCACTGACCATGGGTATATCCCCGTTGATTTGCTTTTGGCGGGGCGAATTGCCCATGCCATTGCCACAGATATCGGTGCGCTGCCGCTGGAGCATGCCCGACAGACTGCAGACCGCTGTGGCCTGACAGACGGGATCGACTTTCGTTTGGGTGATGGTCTGGCACCGGTGTCCCTACAAGAGGTGGACACGGTGATCATTGCCGGTATGGGCGGCGATACGATTACAGAGATTCTGTCGGCAGCTCCCTGGGCCAGGGAAGGGCCGCTGCTGCTTCTTCAGCCGATGAGCAAGGCGGAGGTTCTGCGCACCTATTTGCCGGAACACGGCTACGCTGTCCAGGCGGAACGGCTTGTGGCAGACAAGGGCATTCTCTACCCAATCTTGACTGTGCGTGGCGGCAGTATGCTGCCTGCGGCACCGGATGAGGCTTGGGGAGGATTCCTGCTGCAGGATGATCCTCTGTGGGGCCTTTATCTGGACGATAGGCTTTTGCGCCTGCGGCGGGCGGCCTCCGGTTTGGCCCGTGCCAGGGACAGCACTGCTGCAGCAAAACGGGAGGAAGTGTGCCGCGTGATTGCGGCCTTGGAAAAGAAGAGAGGAGCGTGGGAAAATGCCGACAGCCGGTGAGCTGGAAGCTGCTCTCTATGAGCTGGCGCCCCGGGAATTGGCCCAGAGCTGGGACAATGTAGGCCTGTTGGTGGGGGATCCTGACCAACAGGTGGAATCTGTTCTGATTGCCCTGGATATTACCCAGGCTGTGGTCGACGAAGCGGCTGCAAAAGGCTGCGGAGCGATCGTGGCCCATCATCCCCTGATGAACTGCGCCTGGTCGCCGGTACAGAATGTCCGGATGGACAGGCCACAGGGGAAGCTGATCGCCACGCTGCTGCGAAGTGGCATTTCTGCCATATGCGTGCACACCAATCTGGACAGCGCTCCCGGCGGCGTAAATGATGCCCTGGCCGCTGTCTTGGGTCTGCGTGAGGTCGCACCTCTCGGCGAGGACGGCATCGGACGGATCGGAGTCCTGGAGAAGGAAATGTCGCTGGCCGCCTTTGCAGCTTTTGTAAAAGACAGCTTGGAGGCTGGCGGTGTACGCTATGCCGATGGCGGCCATCCGGTGTACCGGGTGGCGGTAGGCGGCGGTGCCTGCGGTGAATACGCTGCCTTGGCCCGGGATCTGGGATGCGATACCTTTGTGACCGCAGACCTGAAGTACCATGATTTTCAAAATGCACCCGGTTTGGGGCTGAACCTTCTGGATGCCGGCCACTATCCCACGG
>JAGHHM010000051.1 GCA_017887695.1 Oscillospiraceae bacterium
AGAATTTTTTCAGGGCGTTGTTCATATGCTCTACCTCCTTGCAGCAAGACAACATACCACAAGTTAGCGTGAAAAGCCACTGGAATATTTGTATTTCAATAAATTCCTTATCATTGGTTTTGCAGACCATACACCGCTGTCCGTGGGTAGAAAACTTACCACTTTTGCGAGAGCCAGTAGTTATCTGCTCAATAAGAAATTAGAGCTTGTGGTGTTCCACAAGCCCTAATCTTCCCCATACACGGCGTTAAGCCCCATAGGTTCACGTTGTGTACCTATGGGGCTTAACCCTTCCGGCGGCTCCTTTTGTGTTGGGTAAAAACTATTTAGTACCGGGAGAGAAGCCGTATGAGAAGGCGCCTCCACCAGGACAGGCGGGAGAGAGCTTCCGGTGCCGCTGCTGCGGCCAGCTGCTGCCAGGCAAGGGAGCGTTCTTCCTCTGTCAGAATGTGCTGGCTGAATTTGGCTTTCCGGCCCAGCTCCTCCAGAAGCTGGTCTTCCTCTGTTCCCAGGGCCGACAGACGACGGTAGCGGCGGTAGGCGGAAAGGACGGAGGGGTTGGTATCCGGTCGTTCCTCCTCCCGGCGGCGCAGACGGCTGGCCAAGCGCTCCAGACCATATCCCAGCGCCCCCAGAAGAAGGATCCCCACGGGGATCCGCAGCCAGCTGAGGTCAAGAGGCTGGGCGGAAGAGGCAGTGCCTTCACTGTCGGTATCGTCGGCATCCGGGGTGGTGGTATCCTCCCAGGGCTGGACAGGTACCGCAGGCGTCTCCGGCTGGGGGGTGTCAACGGCGGGTTCGTCGTCTGTCTCCGGTAAGGTGGGATCTTCCGTTTCCGGGGTGTCAGTGCCGGATTCCCCACCGCCGGGAGTGACCTCCACCGGATACCAGCCATAGCCGTCCAGGTAGATCTCCACCCAGGCGTGGGCGGCGGAATCTGGAACTTTTGCTGTTTCTCCCGGGGCGACAGAGGCGGTAAAGCCGCTGACATAACGGGTGGGGATGCCCTGCATCCGCAGCAGCATGGTGGCGGTGGTGGCAAAGTGGACGCAGTAGCCCCGTCCCTCTGTAAGGAAGTGGGAGATGAAATCCTCCCCTTCTGCCATGGCGGGGGTGTTCAGGTCGTAGACCGCCAGCTCACCCAGCAGCTGGGCGGTCTGAAGGGCGGTGGTCACGGCATTGCGGTAGTTGTCTGCCAGGCCCTCGAGGGATTGAACCGTCATTTCACTCAGCTGGTTGGACAGATCAGCCAGCAGCTGAGCGGTCTCCTCCGGTACTTCCAGATAATGCTGATAGACAAAATCCTGGTAAATGGCCTCCTCGCTGGAGGAAGCGGCGGAGGAACCAGGAAGGAAGTCGGGGTAATAGGAGAGCGTATAGCTGCTCTGGCCTGAAGAGCGGATAAAGCAGGTGTCCCGGGTCAGAGAGAGCTGCTGGGTCGTGTCTGAGGCGGGCTGGTAGGGGACATAGGCCACAGAGTTGGACAAAGCCACATGGCGGATAGTAAGGGATGCCGCCTCCTGGCCGCTCAGATAATCGGCGGGGTAGAGGAGGGCGTTGACCTGATCCTCTCTATCAGGCTCCGCCAGCGCCAGGGCCTGTAAGAGCTCCTGGTAATCCGCTTCATCAATGGGTTCCCAGCTTGTGCCGGTGTAGCGGGAGGACGAGCTGCCCCGGAGATATACCCGGCCTTCCCGGGTTCCCTCCACCTCCAGGACGGTGCGGCCGGTAAAATGCCGGGGACCGGCGGCGGAGAGATCCACCTGCTCCCCCTGATAGAGCAGCAGGGGAGTGGAGGGGCCGTCTTGGCCAGCAGGGACTTCCCAGGGGATCTCCCAGTCCATGGCGCTGTCCAGACCGCCGCTGGCCAGTTCCAGAAGGGCATTGCGGGCGTCCAAGGCCCACTGGGGATAATCATAGGTATCCTGGGGCAGAGCTACTGTCAGGAACAGCAGCAGGAGAAGGGACATGGCCAGGGAAAGAAGGCTGCTCCAGCCCAGAGAACGGGATTCCTCATGCCGGAACAAGGCGGTGAAAAGGAGAGGCAGCGTACCTGCCAGCATGGCCAGAAAGCCGCCCCAGGAGGGAAGGCTCCCTGTAAGAATGGTGGGCAGCAGCGGCAGGAAGCACACTGTCATGACGGCCCACCAGCATCGCAGGAACACCAGGAATCCCAGCAGCAGCGCCACCCAGGCTGACAGCCACAGGAAGCATCCCGGCAGGACAGCGGTCAGCGAATCGTCTGCCGGAGGGACGGACAGAACGGGGAAAAGGTCTCCCAGCGGGGCAACCGCCCGTATCAGCAGTTCTCCCAGGCCGCTGGCCAGAGATTCCCGTTGCCACAGGGAGAGGAGACCCACCGCTGCCGCCAGGCCAAGGAGGCCCCAGCGAAGTTTTTGGGGCAGCAGCCACAGCACGGTGGCGGCCAGGCTCAGAAGGACGCACCAGCCCAACAGCTGTCCATATTCCATGGGAAGTTCCCAGAGAGTGCGGAAGGAGAAGAGCCATCCCCCCAGCAGCAGGAGGAGAAGAGCAAAGCGCCCCGCCGCCCAGGGTATGGCGTCCCAGATACGCCGGGAGATGTTACGGTTCCTCATGGTGTTCCTCCTCCCTGCGGATATGGACGGGGAAAATAGGATCCTCACCGGCGGCGGTAACAGGCCGCTCCCAGATGGAGTGCCCCTGGAGAGGGGCGCTGTCGGAGAGGATCGCAGTAAGACAGCGGAGCCAGGAGGCTTCATCCTCTATGGTAAATCGCCGCACTGTCCCGCTCACCGGCTCTGCCCAGCGGATTTCGTGGGGCTGGCTGTCCTGGCGGAGGGCCAGGGACAGGGCGGCTGTCTGGTCGATGATGTGGTCCAGCTCCTCCGGCGGGCCCAGATGGTCAAAGACCAGCACCGGTACAGGGCGGCGGGAAGCCAGCAGCTCCCGGACCACCAGCTGATCCCGCTTGGCAGAGAGTTTCCAGTGGATGGCCCTGATACTGTCGCCGGGGCGGTAGCCCCGCAGGTCGTACTCCTCGCCGGTGGGGGCCTGTCCCTTGGGAGCGGGCAGCACCGCACCCCGCTGTTCAGGAAGTGAGCAGGGAGGCGCCTTTACCGGTACCGGCCCCACCAGAAGGGAAACCGGGGCAGGAGGCTTCAGCGGCAGGGAGAAAAGTCCCAGACAGTCCCAGACCCGCAGCCGTTCCACCCGGCACTCCAGATATCCGCAGTGGTGGGTGGGAAGCCGCAGCGGGACGGAAAGGCCGGGAAATACGCCGGTTTCTTCCCGGCGGTATACGGTGGTTTCCCCTGTCATGCGGTTGTGGATCCGCAGCCGGAAGGAAACCCGGCTCAGGGGAAGGGGGAAACGGTTTCCCATGGCCAGGGCCCAGGAAACCTGGGCCTCCCGGCGGGCAATGACGGCAGGCATAACCCATCGGGGACGGCAGCCCAGTATGGCGGGCAGGCTCAGCAGCAGGCCCGCCACAGGCAGCAGCAGTATCAAAATAAACAGGTAGTGGACCAGATACCCTACATCAAAAAGCTGGGCAAACAAGGCGGCCAGCAGAATGAGCAGGTAGACGATTCGGCGGAAAATCATGGCGCTTACCGGATCCGGGGCGGCTCTACCGCCTTGAGCACCGTCGCTGCCACGGCCTGGCCGGTAACTGTCCCTTCCACGCCGGGAGCCAGAATCAGACGGTGGGCGATCACGTCCCGCCAGATGGTCTGTACATCCTCCGGTACCACATAGTCCCTTCCCCGCAGGAAGGCCACGGCCCGGCTGGCGGCGGTTACCGCCAGGGTGGCCCGGGGGCTGGCTCCCTGAGCCAGCTGCGGGTGGCTGCGGGTGGCGTTTACCAGCCGGACAATATACTGGAGGATTTCATCACTGATGTGGACCCGGTCCACCATGCCCCGCAGATGCTCCAGCTCCTCGCGGCCCAGGACCCGGCGCACCGGATCCATGGCCTGGCCGTATTGCCGCCGGCGCAGCAGCTCCAGCTCGTCGGCGGGGGAGGGGTAGCCGATGGACAGCCGCAGGAGGAAACGATCCAGCTGGGAGTCCGGCAGCAGCTGGGTGCCGGAGGCCCCGGCGGGGTTCTGGGTAGCGATGACCAGGAAGGGCTGGGGTACCGGGTGGCTGACGCCGTCCACGGTGACTTGCCCCTCCTCCATGGCTTCCAGCAGGGCAGACTGGGTACGGCTGGTGGCCCGGTTGAGCTCGTCCGCCAGAAACAGATTACAGAAAATGGCGCCGGGCTGGTATTCCAGCTTGCCGGTGGCCTTGTTATAAATGGAAAAACCGGTGATGTCCGAGGGCAGTACGTCAGGGGTGAACTGCATCCGGGAGAAGCGCAGATCCAGGGCCTTGGCAAAGGACAGGGCCATGGTGGTCTTGCCTACGCCGGGGATGTCCTCCAGAAGAATGTGGCCCCGGGCCAGGATGGCTACCAGGACTTTGATCAGAGTGCCCTCTTTTCCGACAATTGATTTTTTCACCTCCGCCAGCACGGCGGCGGCCAGATTTCGTTCGTTCATGCGCAATCCTTTCCCCGGCTCCTGACGTGCGGAGCCGCGAGTCCTGTAATTCAATTACTATACCATTTTCGGGCGGTTTCGGGTAGTCCTTCCGCCAAATTATTTTCTGTAAGCACCGGGAAGAAGGAAGTTCTTGCCGCTTTTTCCGGATTCAGGGCGCATAAGGCAGGCGCTTTCTGCGCAAGATGGCAGATAGGACAAGAGGAAAAAGGAGGCGTCATTTTCATATGACAGGTTTTCAATGGCGGAAGCTGGGCGCGGGCGTTTTGGCGCTGTCTCTGATCGTGCTGACCGGCTGCGGCGGGAAAAATGGTGAAGCGGCTGCGGCGGCAGGAACGGCGGCGGTACCGGCATCCGTGGACAACTGGGGCTTGTCCTTCCAAACAGAGGGCCAGGCGCCGGTGGGCAACGCCGGGGCGGAGGAGCTGGCCCAGTACAACGCCTATTATCTGGGGGATACCAGTGAAAAGGTCATTTACCTTACCTTTGACTGCGGCTACGAGAATGGATACACGGAGCAGATCCTGGATGTGCTCAAGGCCCATAACGCCCCGGCGGCTTTCTTTGTGGTGGGCCATATGATAGAGTCTGCCCCGGAGATTGTCCGGCGGATGGCGGCGGAGGGCCACATCGTGGGCAACCACACCTATCATCACCCGGATATGTCCGCCATTGCGGAGCAGGCGGCCTTCCAGGAGGAGCTTTCCTCTCTGGAGACGTTGTACCGGGAGACCACCGGCCGGGAAATGAGCCGGTTCTATCGTCCGCCCCAGGGGAAGTACAGTGTGGAGAACCTCAGGCAGGCCCAGGCCATGGGCTACCGGACGGTATTCTGGAGCCTTGCCTATGTGGACTGGTATACGGATAACCAGCCTTCGGCGGAGGAAGCCTTTTCCAAGCTGATCCCCCGGATCCACGACGGGGCCATCGTACTGCTTCACTCCACCTCCCGCACCAATGCGGAGATCCTGGACGAGCTGCTTAGTCGATGGGAGGATATGGGCTATCATTTTGCCTCCCTGGATGAGCTGCCTGCCTGATGGAAGCGGGAAAACAGCGACGCTGCTGCGGCAGTGAAGGTCGGGGCGGACACCCCGGCCTTCATTGCTTGTAAAAAAACTGGCAAGAAAATCCGGGAGAAGAAAGAAAGCGGGAAACATACTTGCACCATACACCTATTTGGTATACAATATTAAGACTGCATTAGGAAAATGGCCTGTTGTCATAAGACGGCATTAGGATCCGCGGCGGACAGCCGTGCCGATGCCGGAGAGGAGGGCAAACATGAGGATCGTGGTGCTGGATGGCTATTGCCTCAATCCCGGCGACATCAGCTGGGCCCCGTTTGAAAAGCTGGGGGAGCTGACGGTATACGAGCGCACCTCCCTGACCGATGAGGAGGAGATTGCCGGACGCATCGCCGGTGCGGAGGTGGTACTGACCAACAAGACGCCGCTTACCCGGGCGGTGCTGGAGCGGTGCCCCCACCTGCGGTACGTCGGCGTTTTGGCCACAGGCTACAACGTGGTGGATATCGAGTCTGCCCGCCAGCGGGGGATCCCGGTGTGCAACGTGCCCTCCTATGGGACCCGGGCGGTGGCCCAGTTTGCCATTGCCCTGCTGCTGGAGCTGTGCCACCATGTGGGCGGCCACGACCAGGCGGTCCATGAGGGAGCCTGGAGCCGCTGCCCGGATTATTGCTTCTGGAACTGGCCTTTGGTGGAGCTGGCAGGCAAGACCATGGGCATTGTGGGCTACGGCCGTATTGGCCGTGCTGTGGGGGCTGTGGCCGCCGCATTGGGCATGGAGGTCATTGCCACCGGCCCCCGTCCCTGGGCTGCCGGAACGGCGGAGGCGGAGTGGGTGACCCTGGAGGAGCTGCTGTGCCGGGCCGATGTAGTGTCCCTCCACTGTCCCCTGACGGCGGAAAATCGTGGACTGATTGACCGCGCCGCCATCGAAAAGATGAAGCAGGGCGCTTTTCTCATCAATAACAGCCGGGGACAGCTGATCGTGGAGCAGGATGTGGCCGACGCGCTGAACAGCGGCAGGCTGGGCGGCGCGGGGCTGGATGTGGCGGAGACAGAGCCCCTGTCTCCGGACAGTCCTCTCCTGACAGCGAAAAACTGTATCATTACCCCCCATATCAGCTGGGCGCCCCGGGAAAGCCGCCAGCGGCTGATGGCCATTGCGGCGGAGAACCTGGAAGGGTTTCTGGCGGGCCGTCCGGTGAACGTGGTCAACGGCTGAGAGGGATTCGACGGAATAAGACGGCGCAGAGCACGCCTTTGTGATACACTGCATCTGCCACCCCTTTGGAGGGCGGGCAGCGCCATAGGACCTGGGCATTGCCCGGTTCCGGGAGGAGGGGGTTGCGCTGAAATGGCTCAAGCCGGTAACGGACAGCTGGCCCGGTCGGTTCATCGTCCATTGCCTGCGGCGGTATTTTCATCATGATGTGGGGAGACAGAGCGCGGCATTGGCCTATTACCTGCTCTTCACTCTGTTTCCTTTCCTGATTTTTTTAAGCAGCCTTCTGGGCCTTTTGCAGCTGGATATTTCCGAGGTGCTGAAGGCCTTGCAGCCGCTGCTCCCCACAGAGGTGCTGGATGTGGCGGGAGCCTATCTGGAGTATGCTTCCCGGACCTCCAGCGCCGCTATGCTGTGGTTTGGTCTGGTATTTTCCATCTATTTTCCCATGCGGGCGGCAGACTGCCTGATGCGGGCGGTGCGCCGGGCCTACCATTTGCCCCGGCCCCGGAACCAGCTGGCCTATCGTTTCAAGGTGCTGCTGTACACCGTGTTTCTGCTGGTGACCATTGCCCTGACTTTGGTGCTGGCCACAGTGAGCCAGCGGATGCTGAAATTTATCGGGAAATATATTACATTACGGCTGGAATTTGTGGAGCTGTGGGATTCCCTGCGATTCCCGCTGCTGGCCGTGGTGGTATTCGGTGCGGTGGGCCTGCTGTACGCTATGTCTCAGGATACCCGCCAGCCGGGACGGAATATTGTGCCCGGCGTAGTAGTGTCTCTGGCGGCGTGGATGCCGCTGTCGGCGGCCTATTCCTTTTATGTGGAGAATTTCGCCAATTACTCCCTGATCTATGGCACCCTGGGTACCGTGGTGGTGCTGATGATTTGGCTGTATCTGACGGCGACGGTATTGATTATGGGCGCGGAGATTAACGATGTGCTGATGTCCATGCGCAATGAATCCCGGCACAGGGCCGGAAAGACGGGGAGATCCCCCGATGAGGAGAAAGAGAATATATGAAGATCATCATCATAGGCAACGGCAAGGTGGGATATACCCTGGCCCAGCAGCTCAGCGGCGACGGGGAGGATCACGATCTGATCCTGATCGACAAAAACCCCGATGCTCTGCGCAACGCCGACGGAGTGCTGGATATTCTGTGTATGGAGGGCAGCGGCGCCTCCATCCAGGTACTGCTGGAGGCGGGGGTCCGCAGCGCGGATCTGGTAGTGGCGGTGACCGGCTCCGATGAGCTGAATATCGTCTGCTGCCTGATTGCCAAAAAGCTGGGGGCCAAGCACACGGTGGCCCGGGTGCGTAGCCCGGAGTACTATAAGGAGGCCAACCTCCTCAAGCGGGAGATCGGGGTGAGCATGATCATTAACCCCGAGTATGCGGCGGCTCAGGAGATTTCCCGGCTGCTGCGGGTGCCGGCGGCCTTCAGTGTGGAGGCCTTCGCCCGGGGGCTGGTGGAGATGATCGGCTTCCCCCTGCTGGAAAGCGACGGCATGGCGGGGATCCCTCTGGCCGAGTACAACCGCCGGCATCCCAACGGGGTGCTGATGTGCGCGGCTATCCGGGGCGGCGAGGTGTTCGTGCCCAACGGCGCCTTTGTGCCGCAGGTGGGGGACAAGGTGTATATCATCGGCAGTCAGCGGGAGACGGCCCGCTTCTTTGAGTCCCTGGGCCGCAGCGGCAGCGGGATCCGTCATATCACCGTCCTGGGCGGCAGCAAGATTGCTACCTACCTTGCCTGGGCGGTGGAAAAGGTGGGAATGAAGGTACGGATCGTGGAGCAGGATCCCGCCAAGTGCGAGGCTTTGGCGGACAAGCTGCCGGGCTCCCTGATCATCCAGGGGGACGGTACTGACAGCGCCGTCATCGAGACGGAGAACCTCCTCTCCACCGACGCCTTCATCGCTCTCACCAACCGGGACGAGGAGAACCTCCTCATGGCCATGAGCGCCCAGCGGGCGGGGGTTACCAAGGTAATTGCCAAGATGAACCGTCTCAACTACATAGAGATGATGCGGGAGTTCGGCGTGGACAGCATCATCAGCCCCAAGGAGATCACCGCCAACCAGATCTCCGCCTACGTCCGGGCCATCACCGGCACCCAGGGCAGCGCCGTGGAGCACCTGTACAAGCTGCTGGGCGGAGCCATTGAGGCGGTGGAGTTCACAGCGGTGCCCTCCACCAGCTTTCTGGACAAGCCCCTGAAGGAGCTGCGGCTGAAGGACGGCATGCTGGTGGCGGCCATCGCCCGGGAGGGAAAAACCATTATCCCCGACGGCAATACTTCTATTCACGTGGGGGACCGGGTCATCGTCATGGCCAAGAGCTTCTTCCTCCATGAGCTGGATGACATTCTGGCGTAAGGGCGGAGGGGCGCGATGAACAGTAAACTGGTATTCCATATCCTGGGCATGATCCTGCGGGTGGAGGCGGTGCTGATGCTGCCATCTGCTGTCATTGGCTTTGTTTCCCGTACCGGCGACGGGCCGGATTTCCTTCTGGCGGCGGCCATCACCCTGGCGGTGGGGCAGGCGCTGACCTTCCTGCCCCGGAAGGGGGCCAAGATGCAGGCCCGGGACGGCTTTGCCACCGTGGGCCTGGGGTGGATCGTCCTCTCCCTCTTCGGGGCCCTGCCCTATGTGTTCTCCGGGGTGATCCCCAACTATATCGACGCCGTGTTCGAAACGGTGTCCGGCTTCACCACCACCGGCGCCACGGTGCTTTATCCCCTGGAAGGGCTGCCCACCGGCGTGCTGTTCTGGCGGGCCCAGACCCAGTGGATGGGGGGCGTAGGCGTGCTGGTGCTGGCACTGGCCCTGGTGCCAAAGCTGGGAGAGGGCAGCGTCTACCTCATGCGGGCGGAGTCCCCGGGGCCCATCAAAAGCAAGCTCACGCCCCGCCTCAGTGACACTGCCAAGATTCTCTATTGTATTTATATTGGTCTTACGGTAGCGGAGACCATCTGTCTGCGCCTGGCGGGGATGAACTGGTATGAGGCCCTGACTCACGCCTTTACTACGGTGTCCACCGGTGGCTTTTCTGTGCGAAACGCCAGCATTGCTGCCTACGACAGCATGGTCATTGATTGGATCATCATCGTGTTCATGTTCCTTTCCGGCGTCAATTTTGCCCTGCTGTTTTATGCGGTACGCCGCAACTTCAAGGCGGTGTTTGAAAGCGAGGAACTTCGCTCCTATACGATCATGACAGTAGTGGCGGTGGCACTGATTGTGCTGAACCTGGTGGTTCAAGCCGGCTGGACTCTGAATGCGGAGACCATCACCGATGCCACCTTCCAGGTGGTTACCCTGATGACCACCACGGGGTACATGACCTACGACTATGTCCTCTGGCCCACCTTTGCCCAGACGGTGCTGGTGCTGGTGATGTTTGCCGGGGCCTGTGCCGGCTCCACTGCCGGCGGCGTCAAGCAGATTCGGGTGGTGCTGCTGTTCAAGAACCTGAATCGGGAGATCCAGAGGATTCTCCATCCCCGGGCAGTGAAAACCATTCGCTGTGACGGGGAGCGGGTGGAGGAACCCATCCTCTCCGGCATTACCCTTTTCTTCTTTGCCTATATTACGCTGCTGCTGGCGGGTACGCTGGTGGTAGCTTGGGACGATGTTGGTTTTACCGCGGCTTTTACCGCTTCCCTTACCTGTATCAGCAACGTGGGCCCCGCCTTTGATATTCTGGGTCCCACTTCCAATTTCAGTATGCTCTCCGGGGTGAGCAAGATTGTGCTCAGCCTGAATATGCTGCTGGGACGGTTGGAGATCATGCCGCTGCTGCTGCTGGTGTTCCCGGGGCTGTGGAAAAAGCGGTGATTTCAAAAAAGGAGTGACTGACATGGATATGACAAATCAATTTCAGGAGTATGCCCGGCTTTTGATTGAGGTGGGGCTGAATGTACAGAAGGGGCAGGATTTGGTGATTGCCTGCCCGGTGGAGTGCGCCTGGTTTGCCCGGCTGTGTGCCGCGGCGGCTTACGATGTAGGCTGCCGGGAGGTGGTGATGAACTGGCGGGATGACGCCCTGAACCGGATGAAGTATCTCCGGGCAGCCGATGAGGTGTTTGACGCCACTCCGGCCTGGCAGGCGGAATTCCTTAACGGCTATGCCCGGAAGGGTGCCGCCTATCTCTCCGTCTCCGCCTCGGATCCGGAGAACCTCAAGGGTGTGGATCCCGACCGGCTGGTTCGCCAGCAGCGTGCCGGCAGTGCGGCACTGGCGGATTTCCACCGCTTGCAGATGAACAATGGCTTCCCCTGGTGCGTGGCATCTATCCCCATTCCCAGCTGGGCGGTGAAGGCTTTCCCCGGCTGCGGGGAGGCAGAGGCGATGGAGAAGCTGTGGGGAGCCATCTTTGAAGCTGTCCGGGTGACTGGCGACGGCCAGGCGGTATCCCGCTGGCAGGAGCATGTGGACACCCTGCAAAAGCGGGTGGATACCCTCAACAGCCTGAACCTGGAGCGGCTGCACTACACCAACAGCCTGGGCACCGACCTCACCATCCGCCTGCCGGAGGGCCATGTGTGGTCCGGCGGCGACGGTGCTGCTGCCACAGGCCAGCGGTTCGTGGCCAACATCCCCACAGAAGAGATTTTCACCGCCCCCCTTCGGGACGGCGTAGACGGGGTGGTGTATGCCTCCCTGCCCCTGGTCCATGACGGCAACATTATCAAGGGAATTCGCTTTACCTTCCGGGATGGGCGGATTGTGGAGGCCCAGGCCGATGAGGGGGAGGAGCAGCTGAAGGCTGCCATTTCCCTGGACGAGGGCGCTGCCCGGCTGGGAGAGGTGGCTCTGGTGCCCTATGACAGCCCCATCAGCAACCAGAGGCTCCTCTACTACAACACCCTCTTCGATGAGAACGCATCCTGCCACCTGGCTTTTGGCCAGGCGTATGCTGAGTGCATCCGGGGCGGCGAGAAGATGAGCAAGGAAGAGCTGCTCTCCGCAGGTCTCAACGACTCTATCACGCATGTGGATTTCATGGTGGGTACCGCGGATCTCTCCATTACCGGCTATACCCGGGACGGCCGGGAGGTTCCCATCTTTGTCAACGGTAATTTTGCTCTGTAAGTAAAAAGAGCCTTTCTGTCTGTAAATCAGTACCATGCAAAAGGCAGCCGGTCCCGCGGGATCGGCTGCCTTTTTCTGAAGAATCCGAGTGGTCCGGCCTGCCTGTACACCTCCTTTGTCCAGACAAAATGTTGTGCTCGCCCCGTGTATTTTTAGAAGAAGGATATACTATTTTGACAAAATATAAAACAATTAGTATTTTTCTGCCATAATATAATGTTCTGTAATGTAAAAACTGTGGAGCTGCTGTTGAAAAAGGCAGGCTGATGTGGCAGAATCTTGCTATAAAGAAAAACCAGGAGGTATAAAGACTATGACTTACGATTTTACCACGCTTCACCCCAGGGCCAATTCCGGCTCCAGCAAATGGGCGGCTATGCAGGCTATCCGGCCGGATCTCCCGGCGGATGTAATTCCTCTTTCCGTGGCGGATATGGAGCTTCTCAATCCCCCGGAGATCGCCGAGCAGCTGGGTCGGTATGCGGCAGGCACCATCCTGGGATATACTCGCCCCGGGGACAGCTACTATGAGGCGGTGGAAAGCTGGATGGCCCGGCGGCATGGCTGGCAGATCCAGCGGGACTGGATCGTCACCTCACCGGGCGTAGTCCCGGCGCTGTTCCATATGGTGCTGGCCTTCACCCAGCCCGGGGACCAGGTGATTTTGTTCCCGCCGGTATACTATCCTTTCTATAACGCGGTCCGGGAAAGCGGCCGGGAAATCGTGGAGTGTCCCCTCCTGGAAAAGGATGGCCGGTATGAGATCGACTATGACCGCTTCTCCCAGCTGGCGGAGACGGGAAAGCTCCTTATTTTCAGCAGCCCCCACAATCCGGTGGGCCGGGTGTGGAGCCGGGAG
This sequence comes from Oscillospiraceae bacterium, assembly GCA_017887695.1. Classification (GTDB taxonomy): domain Bacteria; phylum Bacillota; class Clostridia; order Oscillospirales; family Oscillospiraceae; genus Pelethomonas. Next base: position 12,743 of record JAGHHM010000051.1, read on the forward strand.
GAACTGGAGAAGCTCAGCGCCATCTGCCTGGAAAAGGAAGTGCTGGTGCTGTCGGATGAGATCCATTTTGACCTGATCCTGGGTGAGCGGCCCCATACGGTATATGCTACCGTGTCGAAGGAGGCTGCGGAGCACTGTGCGGTATGTACCGCGCCCAGTAAGACCTTCAATCTGGCGGGCCTTCAGACCTCCAATATTATTATTCCCAACAAGGAGCTGCGGGAGAAGTATCAGAAGGTGCAAAGCCAGCTGGGACTTCATGGCTGCAATATGCTGGGCTATCAGGCCTGTGAGACAGCTTATCGCCAGTGCGAGGGATGGCTGGAAGAGCTGCTGACGGTGCTGCGGGAGAACCGTGAGCTGGTGCGGACCTTTGCGGCGGCCTGGCTGCCGGGGGTAAAGCCTGTGGAGCTGGAGGGGACATACCTCCAGTGGCTGGACTGCCGGGATCTGGGTATGGAGCCCAAGGAGCTGGAGCGGTTCATGCAGCAGGAGGCCCTGTGGTTTACTGATGAGGGCTATATCTTTGGTACCGGCGGCGCAGGCTATGAGCGCATTAACCTGGCTTGTCCCACCTGGGTTCTCCGCAAAGCCCTGGAGCGCCTGCGGGACGCCTTGCAGCGGAGAGGCTGATGTCTGAAAGGCCTTTTAAAGTTTGGTGACAGGGAAAGCGCCCCCCTGCCTGGACCTTTGATGGTCCGGGCAGGGGGTTCCTTTGTAAGGAGAGGAGTGTGTATGAGAACCCTGAACGCAAGGGTAATCATTGCACCGGGAAAGGCAGCTTACAGCTTGCTGCTGATCTGCCGCCCGCAGTCGATCAGGTATTCCGCAAAAGCGGTCCGGTTTTCCGGCGTCATACGGGAGGCCGGCCCGGATACGCTGATGCCGCCTACGGGTTTGTTGTTGGAATCCATAATGGCCACACCCAGACAGACCAGGCCGTATTCCAGCTCCTCGTTGTCCACGGCGTAGCCGCACTTGCGGATCACCGACAGCTGCTGAAGCACTTCCTCCACTGAAAGCAGGGTGTTGCTGGTCATACGCTCAAATTCTGATAATACAGTATAACGTTTTGCAATATTAGGACAATTGAACTGAAAGGCAAGACGGGGCTTCAAATTCCTTGGCGGGAAGGTGGCGCATAAAAATGCGCGGGGCATATGCTCCGCGCAGCTAAAAAGCAATGATGGTAAGATCAAAACAGGAGAGAAAGACCGTGTACGCCCACGCAGAGAAGGATACCGGCGGCAGTGGGAAGGAGGATGGCAAGGATAGTCCAGCGGATACTTTTGGTTTCCCGCCAGATGGTCAGGCAGGTAGTGCCGCAAGGGAAATGAAATAGGGTGAAGAGCAGTACCGAGAGCGCGGTGGCGGCAGTCCAGCCGTTAGCAGTGAGAATGGTTTGCAGCTGGGTAAGAC
>JAGHHM010000052.1 GCA_017887695.1 Oscillospiraceae bacterium
CAATTGGGCGTTGCAGTGGAGGCTATGGGCAAGATTGGCGCTTCTGCCGCCGACATTGCCGCCATCGGCATCCCCAACCAGCGGGAACCCACTATCGTGTGGGACAAAGCCACCGGCGACCCGGTGTGCAACGCCATCGTCTGGCAGTGCCGCCGCACCAGCGCTTACTGCGATCAGCTGAAAGCCTCCGGCTATGCCGACACCATCCGGCAGAAAACCGGTCTGGTAGTGGACGCCTATTTCTCCGGGCCTAAGCTGAAGTGGATCCTGGACAATATCCCTGGGGTCCGGCAGAGAGCGGAAAAAGGGGAGCTGCTCTTCGGCACCGTGGAAACCTGGCTTATCTGGAAGCTCACCGGCGGCAAGGTCCATGTCACCGACTACTCCAATGCCTCCCGCACCATGCTCTTCAATATCAACACCCTCTCCTGGGATGAGGACATTCTAAAGCTTCTGGACATCCCTGCCGTCATGCTGCCCCAGCCTATGCCCTCCAGCTGCGTCTACGGCGCCACAGATCCCGGATTCTTCGGCAGTCCCATTCCTATTGCCGGCGCCGCCGGAGACCAGCAGGCCGCTCTCTTCGGCCAGACCTGCTTCGCCCCTGGTCAGGCAAAAAATACATACGGTACCGGCTGCTTCCTGCTGATGAACACCGGTGACAAGCCCGTATTTTCCCGCAACGGCCTAGTAACTACCGTGGCCTGGGGCCTGGACGGAGGGGTCAACTACGCCCTGGAGGGTTCCATCTTTGTGGCGGGGGCCGCCATCCAATGGCTGCGGGACGAGATGCGGCTCATCGAGTCTGCCGCCGACAGTGAGTACCACGCCAGCAAGGTGCCCGACACCAACGGCTGCTATGTGGTCCCTGCCTTCACCGGCCTGGGGGCCCCCTACTGGAATCAGTACGCCCGGGGGGCCATTGTGGGCCTCACCCGGGGCGTCAACAAAAACCACATTATTCGCGCCACCCTGGAATCCATTGCCTACCAGGTGGCCGACGTCCTTACCGCCATGCGGGCCGACTCCGGCATAGAGCTTGCCTCCCTGAAGGTGGATGGCGGAGCCAGCGCCAACAATGTCCTGATGCAGCTTCAGGCGGACATCCTGCAAACCACCGTCAATCGCCCGGTGTGCGTGGAGACCACCGCACTGGGGGCTGCCTATCTGGCGGGCCTGGCCGTAGGCTACTGGTCCAGCCAGGCGGATGTGATCCGCAACTGGGCCGTGGATCGCACCTTCTCCCCCTCCATCTCTCCCGCCCAGCGGGATGAGAAGGTCCGGGGCTGGGAGCGGGCAGTAAAGCGCTCCTTCGACTGGGCAAGGGAGTGAGGGAAGCTATGACGCGGAATATCCTCCACACCATGGAGCAAAATCCGGTCATCGCCGCCGTAAAGAACCAGGAGGGCCTGACCCGGGTGCTGGCGGCGGAGAGCCCTGTGGTGTTTCTCCTCTACGGCGATCTGTGCAGCCTTCCGGGCCTGGTGGAGCAGCTCCATCAGGCGGGTAAGCTGGCCATCGTCCACACCGATCTCATTACCGGCCTGAGTGCTAAGGAGGTAGCGGTGGATTACACCGCCACCGTGGCCAGGGCCGACGGCATCATCAGTACCCGTCCCTCCTTTATCCGCCGTGGAAAGGAAATGGGCCTTTTCACCATTCTCCGCTTCTTTGTCTTTGACTCTTTGTCCCTGTCCAATGTCCGGCCCGCTGCCGCCGCGGCTCAACCAGACATGATCGAGATCCTCCCGGGGATCATGCCAAAGGTCATCGCCTCCCTGGCTGCCTCCACCCGGATCCCCCTGATCTGCGGCGGCCTCATCATGGACAAGTCCGACGTGATGGAGGCTCTCAGCGCCGGTGCTCTGGCGGTATCCTCCACCAGTGAGGCGGTGTGGCGGCTGTAACCTTTCCGTTTTGATATCTCCCTTTCCCAACACATAGCAAAAGCCCCGGCGTCCGAAGCAGTTCCGGACGCCGGGGCTTGTTATGTATGGTGCAGAAATCCCGGCCAAAGCGGTCACCCGGTCTCACGCCGGGAGTATCACTGAGAAATCAGTGTACCGGTCTTGCCGGCAATGCCGTCTTTGGCCTTCTCCAGGAGGGTGATGAGGGCCGTGCGGCCAGCCTTGGACTCGGCAAACTTCACCGCCGCTTCCACCTTGGGCAGCATGGAGCCGGGGGCGAACTGTCCCTCTGCTATGTACCGGTGAGCCTCCTCCGGGGTCATGGAGCTGAGCCACTGCTCGTTCTCCTTCCGAAAGTTGATGGCCACCTTCTCCACGGCGGTGAGGATAATGAGCATATCCGCGTCCAGCTGCTCCGCCAGCAGCTCGGAGGCAAAATCCTTGTCAATGACCGCGGCGGCGCCCTTGAGGTGGTTTTTCTCCGTGCGGTAGACGGGGATGCCGCCGCCGCCGCAGCAGATCACCAGATGGCCGTCCTCCGCCAGGGCCCGGATGGCCCCGGCCTCGATGATGTGCTTGGGCTTGGGGGAGGCCACATACCGCCGCCAGCCCCGGCCCGCGTCCTCTTTCACCAGGTAACCGGTCTTGGCGGCGTACTCCTCCGCCTCCTCCTGGGTCATGAACTTGCCGATGGGCTTGGAGGGGTCCGCAAAGGCGGGGTCGGCGGGATCCACCTCCACCTGGGTGACGATGGAGCACACCGGCATGTTGGTGATGCCCCGGTCCAGCAGCTCCTCCCGGAAGGCGTTCTGGAGGTCATAGCCGATGTAGGCCTGGCTCATGGCGCCGCAGACGGAAAGGGGCGTCACGCCCTGGGTGGGATCCACCTTCTGAAGGGCCGCCATGGCGTTGTTGATGATGCCCACCTGAGGGCCGTTGCCATGGGCCACCACCACCTGGTTGCCCGCTTCAATAAGATCCACAATGGCGCGGGCGGTAACCTTTACCGCCTGGGCCTGCTCCGGCAGGGTATTGCCCAGGGCATTGCCGCCCAGGGCGATCACAATTCGTTTCATAGCGCAATCTTCTCCTTTTTATCGCTGGCAGTTCCGCCGGCATCCTCCCGGCCCGGCAGGGCGCCGGGAAAGGCCCGGAACTGGAAATGGAGTACCGGCTGGGGTACTCCATTTCCCTTTTTACATGTAACTGATAACCGGTATCAGAACTCCTTGCGCTTCTCGCCCCGGGCCTCCAGCGCACGGAGGGCGCCCACGGGATCCTTGACCTTGCTCAGGAAGATCATGGCGGCGATGATATAGGGCTTGAAGGAAGCCTCCTTGTACAGCGGCTCGATGTAGCGGTCAAAGACGCTGTTGTCCACCTCGCCCTCCTTGCAGCTCAGGCCGGTGATATCGGCAGGCAGGCAGTGCATATACAGGGCCTTGCCGTCCTTGGTGAGCTTCATCATCTCCTCGGAGCAGGTCCAGTCCTTATACTCGGCGTTCTGGGCCAGCAGCTCCTTCTCCAGCTGATCGATACCGGCCTTGTCGCCCTCGCGGTACAGCTGGGTACGCTTTTCCATAGCCTTGAAGGGAGCCCAGCTCTTGGGGTAAACGATATCGGCGTCCTTGAAAGCTTCCGCCATGGAGTTGACCTTGGTGAAGGAGCCGCCGGACTTCTCAGCATTGGCCTTGGCAATATCCTCTACCTCGGGCATGACCTCATAGCCCTCGGGATGGGCCAGCACCACATCCATGCCGAAGCGGGTGAACAGGCCGATGATACCCTGGGGCACGCTCAGGGGCTTGCCGTAGCTGGGGGAATAGGCCCAGGTCATGGCAACCTTCTTGCCCTTGAGGTTCTCCACGCCGCCCATTTCATGGATGACATGCAGCAGGTCGGCCATGGCCTGAGTGGGGTGATCCACGTCGCACTGGAGGTTCACCAGGGTGGGGCGCTGCTCCAGGATGCCCTTCTGATAGCCCTCATCCAGAGCATCCATGAAGGTCTTCTGGTACTTGTGGCCCTCCTCAATGAACATATCGTCCCGGATACCGATGACATCGGCCATGAAGGACACCATGTTGGCCGTCTCGCGGACCGTCTCGCCGTGGGCGATCTGGCTCTTCTTCTCGTCCAGGTCGTTTACCTCCAGGCCCAGCAGGTTGCAGGCGGAGGCAAAGGAGAAGCGGGTACGGGTGGAGTTGTCACGGAAGATGGAGATGCCCAGGCCGGAATCAAAGACCTTGGTGGAGATGTTGCGCTCCCGGAGATCCCGCAGGGCGTCGGCCACCGTGAAGATAGCATCCAGCTCGTCGCCGGTCTTGTCC
>JAGHHM010000053.1 GCA_017887695.1 Oscillospiraceae bacterium
AGCTTGTCCCCGTCGGCCTTAATGGTGGCCACATAACGGCAGAGGATGTTGTCATCCTGCTTCTCATTTTTATAAATAGTGGAAAGACACATGGAAAACGCTCCTTTTGGATATTACTGCTTCTTCAGCAGCTCCAGGGCGGCGGAAAGATACCCATTGCCCTGGTCGAAGGACTCCACGGCGTGGAGCAGCTGATGCTCGACTTCGCCGGAGAACTGGCCCGCCAGGTCGCTGAGTTCAGCGGCGTGGTGGATATTGTGATCGAGCATGTACTGCAGCAGGGCCACGGCCTGTTCGCCGCTGACCGCCTCGCCATGGGTATGGCTGTGGCTGTGGGTGTGCTCGTGGGTATGCTCATGGCCGTTTACGTCATGCTCGTGGTCAAAATGTCCCATACAGACTCCTCCAAACTAATTGACATAAATTTAACCAAGTACACTATAACGCAATTTTGTCAAGTTTGCAAGGGATAGAGGCAGATTATTTCGAGATTTTTTCGGGCCTTTAACGATGCCACGGCCGGGGTGGTTTTCCGCAAGGCAAAAAGCCGGCGCCGCCGGCCCTGTGGGGGCTGGCGGCGCCGGAAAAAGCAGCAGGATAAGAAAGGAAAAAAGCCAGGGAAAAGGGCTGTCAATACGGGGAATTTCAGTCCACCCGGGGCAGCTGGCTGAGAGAAGCGGCAATGTCCTCATCACTGGGGATGTAGTCGCTCATCTGGCCATCGTTGTACTTCTGATAGGCATAGAGATCAAAGTAGCCGGTGCCGGTAAGGCCAAAGAGAATGGTTTTCTCCTCGCCGGTTTCCTTGCACTTCAGGGCCTCGTCAATGGCCACCCGGATGGCGTGGCTGCTCTCCGGGGCGGGGAGGATGCCCTCCACCCGGGCGAAGGCTTCGGCGGCGGCAAAGACCTGGGTCTGCTCCACGCTGACGGCCTCCATATAGCCGTCATGATAGAGCTGGCTGAGGGTGGAGCTCATGCCATGGTAGCGCAGGCCGCCGGCATGGTTGGCAGAGGGGATGAAGCCGGAGCCCAGGGTGTACATCTTGGCCAGAGGGCACACCGCGCCGGTGTCGCAGAAATCATAGGCATACTTGCCTCGGGTCAGGCTGGGGCAGGAGGCAGGCTCCACGGCAATAAAGCGGTAATCCGCCTCACCCCGGAGCTTCTCACCCATGAAGGGGGCGATAAGACCACCCAAGTTGCTGCCGCCGCCGGCGCAGCCGATGATGATATCAGGCTTCACGCCATATTTGTCCAGGGCGGTTTTGGCTTCCAGGCCGATGATGCTCTGGTGGAGCACTACCTGGTTGAGGACGCTGCCCAGCACATACCGGTAACCGGGGGTAGAGGTGGCCACCTCCACCGCTTCGCTGATGGCGCAGCCCAGGGAGCCGGTGGTGCCGGGATGCTCCTGAAGGATCTTGCGACCTACGGCGGTGGTTTCAGAGGGGGAGGGGGTGACGCTGGCACCGTAGGTCCGCATGACCTCACGGCGGAAGGGCTTCTGCTCATAGGAGCACTTTACCATGTAGACCCGGCAGTCCAGGCCCAGGTAGCCGCAAGCCATGGACAGAGCCGTGCCCCACTGGCCGGCGCCGGTTTCCGTGGTGACTCCCTTGAGGCCCTGGTGCTTGGCGTAATAGGCCTGGGCAATGGCGCTGTTGAGCTTGTGGGAGCCGGAGGTGTTGTTGCCTTCAAACTTATAGTAGATCTTGGCAGGGGTTTGCAGCTTTTCCTCCAGGCAGTAGGCCCGGACCAGGGGGGAGGGACGGTACATTTTATAAAAGTCCCGGATCTCCTGAGGGATCTCAAAGAAGGGGGTGGTGTCGTCCAGCTCCTGCTTGACCAGCTCGGAGCAGAACACTCCTTCCAGCTCCTGGGCCGTCATGGGCTGGAGGGTAGCGGGATTCAGCAGGGGGGCCGGCTTGTTTTTCATGTCGGCCCGGAGGTTGTACCAGGCTTTGGGCATCTCGTCCTCGGACAGATAGATCTTGTAGGGGATCTTGTTTTCGCTCATGGTGGTTTCTCCTTTCAAAACATCGGTTCCGGGACAAAAGAAAAACGCCTCTGTCCCTAGCTTCTTTGCTGGGACAGAAGCGATGAGCTTCTGCGGTGCCACCCGGCTTGGCGCGTATAGCGCCCCCTTTGCGCGCACTGACATGCGCCGGCTTTGATAACGGAGGTCCCCTCCGGCTCACCTACTTGCCTTGCGGCGTTGGGTTTGCCCTCGAAAGCCCATTGGGCCCCGCCCTCCCTGCCGCCATCCCACCACCAGCGGCTCTCTGAAAGGTACCTGCGAGGCTTACTCACACTTTCTCAACGGTTTGGATAGGGGTACTATATCACTTTAATGAACTGATGTCAAGGGGGATTTTGCGCCTGAACCGCCGTGAGCCGGCCCTGCGGCCCGGCCTGGAAGATTCTTGGAAAAATTTTTACCATACCCCTTGACAAATTGGTTAGCATGTGCTAACTTATGTAGCGAATTAGATATAACTAACCGAGCTGCTTCGGCAGCGGGAAAGGAGGCGCGCTGTGATGCCGTTGACAATGGCCACACCGGGCGAGGTCAATCTCATCAAAAAAGTAGGAGGCAAGGCGGAAACCCGCCTGTTCCTGGAAAACCTGGGATTCATTCCCGGGGGTCAGGTGTCCGTGATCACCCGCATCGGCGGGAATGTAATTGTGGAAATCAAGGGCGCCCGGGTAGCGGTAAACCGCGATATGGCCGCCAAAATTATGGTGTGAACGGCAGTGGCTGCCGTTGAAATTAGCGGGGAAGAGCGGACAGCTCCGCCCCGGTGGAAGGAGAGAGTCATGCAGACTTTGAGAACAGCGAAAATCGGCTCCACGGTAAAAGTGGTGAAGCTCCATGGGGAAGGCGCGGTGAAGCGCCGCATCATGGATATGGGGATCACCAAGGGCGTGGACATCACCATCCGCAAGGTGGCGCCTCTGGGGGATCCGGTGGAGATTACTGTGCGGGGCTATGAACTGTCCCTGCGCAAGGCGGACGCGGACATGGTGGAAGTGGGATAACAAATGCTCCGGGCGATGCCCGGTTCTTTCAGCCTCGAAAGTTAGCTTACGCTAACCTCCAGGCAGAGAAAACCAATGACGGCAAGGCCGTCAAAGGACTGTATTGATTTGGGAGGGATTGTGCCATGAATATGAAAATCGCTCTTGCAGGCAACCCCAATACCGGCAAGACGACGCTGTTTAACGCCCTGACGGGCACCAACCAGTATGTGGGCAACTGGCCCGGGGTAACGGTGGAGAAGAAGGAAGGCGGCCTCAAGGGCCACAAGGATGTGACGGTGGTGGATCTGCCGGGCATCTACTCCCTGAGCCCCTATACCCTGGAGGAGGTGGTGGCCCGCAACTACCTGATTCAGGAGCGGCCCGACGCCATCCTGAATATCATCGACGGCACCAACCTGGAGCGCAACCTCTATCTCACCACCCAGCTTATGGAGCTGGGGCTGCCGGTGGTGGTGGCGGTGAACATGATGGATGTGGTCCGCCGCAGCGGCGACAAGCTGGACACCAAAAAGCTTTCGGACATCCTGGGCTGCCCAGTAGTGGAGATCTCCGCCCTGAAGGGCGACGGCGTCAAGGATGCGGCGGAAGCGGCGGTAAAGGCTGCCGGCGGTACCGGGTCCATGCCCCTCCACCGCTTTTCCGGCACGGTGGAGCACGCCCTGGCCCACATCGAGGAGCTGGTGCTCCACAAGCTGCCGGAGGAGCAGCAGCGCTGGTATGCCATCAAGCTCTTTGAGCGGGATGACAAGGTGACAGAGCAGCTGGGTCTGGAGAAGGCCCTGGTGGATCACATTGAGCAGGACATTCGCTCCTGCGAGGAGGAGCTGGATGACGATGCGGAGAGCATCATCACCGCCGAACGCTATAACTGGATCGGCTCCATTATCCACCGCTGCTATACCCGCAGGCACCAGGGAAAACTCTCTGCTTCCGATAAAATCGACAAGATCGTTACCAACCGTATCCTTGCTCTGCCCATCTTTGTGGTGGTTATGGGCCTGGTGTATGCCATCTCCATGGGCAGCTGGCCCATCTCCATTGGTACCAGAGCCACCGACTGGGCCAACGACGTACTCTTCGGAGAAATTGTCCCCGGTTGGTTTGACGCCCTTCTGGGGGCGCTGCATGTGGCGGAGGGCAGCTGGGTCTATGCTTTGATCCAGGACGGTATCGTGGCCGGCGTAGGCGCGGTGCTGGGCTTTGTACCCCAGATGCTGGTGCTGTTTTTATTGCTGTGTATCCTGGAGGACGTGGGTTATATGGCCCGCATCGCCTTCATTATGGACCGGATCTTCCGGCGCTTTGGCCTCAGCGGCAAAAGCTTTATTCCCATGCTGGTGGCCACCGGCTGCGGTGTCCCCGGCATCATGGCCTCCCGGACCATTGAGCAGGACCGGGACCGGAAAATGACCGTTATGACCACTGGCTTCATCCCCTGTGGAGCCAAGATGCCCATCGTGGGCCTGTTTGCCGGCGCCCTCTTCGGCAACGCCTGGTGGGTAGCCACCTCCGCCTACTTTATCGGCGTGGCGGCTGTGATCATTTCCGGCGTGATGCTCAAGAAGTTCCGGATGTTTGCCGGGGAGCCCGCTCCCTTTGTCATGGAGCTGCCCGCCTATCATGTCCCGGCGGTGGGCAACGTCCTCCGGGGTACCTGGGAGCGGGGCTGGTCCTTTATCAAACGGGCCGGCACAGTGATCCTGCTGAGCTCCATCGTGCTGTGGTTCCTTCAGGGCTATGGCGTGGTGGATGGCGTGTTCCAGGCGGTGGAGGACAACAACCACTCCCTGCTGGCCTCCATCGGCAACGCCGTGGCCTGGATCTTCTACCCCCTGGGCTGGGCCGGGGACTGGGCCTGGAAGGCGGCGGTGGCCACGGTGACGGGCCTCATCGCCAAGGAGGAGGTGGTCTCCACCTTCGCCGTGCTCTACCAGTATTTCGGGGAGGAGCTGGGGGATAACGGCGAGGCCATCTGGGCCCTGGTGGCGGCGGATTTCACCGCCCTCTCCGCTTACTCCTTCATGATCTTCAATCTCTTGTGCGCCCCCTGCTTCGCGGCCATGGGCGCCATCAAGCGGGAGATGAACAACCCCAAGTGGACCCTGGGGGCTATCGGCTACATGTGCGGCTTCGCCTATGTGGTTGCCCTCATCGTCTATCAGCTCGGCGGCCTCATCGCCGGCCAGGTGGCCTTCAGCCTCTGGAGCGTGGTGGCCATCGCCCTGCTGGCGGGCATCCTGTACCTGGTATTCCGGCCCTACCGGGAGAGCACCACCCTCCGGACCGGCGGCCGCTCCGCGGCCCGGGTGTGATCCCCTTTTGAAAGGAGCCTGATCCCATGCTGACATTCCTGTCCCAGCACGGCGGGGAGATCGTGGTCTGCCTGGTGCTGCTGCTGATCGTGGCCGCCATTATCCTGCGGATGGTCAAGGACCGCCGCAGCGGGAAAGGGGGATGCAGCTGCGGCGGCGGCTGCGGCGGCTGCCCCAACGCCGGGGCCTGCCATCCCAAGACGCATGAAAAGTAGGGCCCGCCCCTTTGGCGGTCCCTGCCGCCGGAGCGGCCCGCCCCCTGGGGGACGGTTCCTCTCCGCCCCGGCGGCTTTGCCGGGCCCTTTAAGGGCCCCTGACCAAGTGTTCGATCGCTTCTCCTGCGATTTGACAGCCATACCTGAATTGTTCCCAAGGCAAGAGCCCCGGACTTTGGTCCGGGGCCCTTGTCCTATTTCGGGCCGGGTTTCGGCGGCAAAGAGAGTCTAGA
>JAGHHM010000054.1 GCA_017887695.1 Oscillospiraceae bacterium
ATTTTGATACTAAGAAAGCGTACTGCCTCAAATAAGCAGGCAAAACATTAACATATTTGCGAATGTTTTGCCTGCAAAATCACCCTAAATACGCTCCCATATATCTGAATTTGCCGAATGGGAATAATTTTTATCAATAGCCGGTATTTCTGTGGCTGATGTCCCATGGGGCGCTGGCTTGATAACGACAATGCTATATAAAAAAGCGCTGGCTGAATTATCTCAGGCAGCGCTTTTTTAAGTAACTGAGGGCAGTGCTTTGTTCTGTATCGCAATTTCCGCTCCGGATCACCGTGGAGACGGACGAAAGGGCTTGCCTGTGAACAAACGCTGAAACAGCCTGTTTTGACCGACTATATTTCAGGAGGAACCATATGATCCGTTTGATTGCCAGTGATATTGACGGCACTCTTCTTCAGGGAGAGGCACGTGCCCTGCGCCCGGAACTGTTTCAGGAGATCCGCCGTCTGCGGGAAAAGGGAATATTGTTTTGCCCTGCCAGCGGGCGGCAGTACAGCAGTTTGCGGCGGCTGTTTGCGCCAGTGGCTGATGAGCTGCCCTATCTCTGCGAAAACGGGGCGGTGGTATATGGCGCGGGCAATCCGGGGCCGGTACTGGGAAAGACGGTGATGGCCCGGCAGGAGGCGCTGGCACTGTGCCGGGAGATTTTGTCCATGGAACGCTGCGAGGTGCTGATTTCCGGAGCCAATACCAGCTATTTGTGTCCCAAACAGCAGGATATTGTGGATCACATCCGCTATTTTGTGGGCAATAATGTTACGCTTGTCCCGTCGCCGGAGGCCATCGAAGAGGAGATCATCAAGGTATCCGCTTATTGCAGGGACGGCGCCCGGCAAGTGGAGCCACTCCTTGCCCCTGTATGGGGGAAAATTTTCCACTGTGCGGTAGCAGGTGAAAAGTGGCTGGACTTCACGCTGGCGGACAAGGGCGTTGGCCTGCGGTGCCTGTGTGAAGCCCTGGGAGTAGACCTCTCGGAGGTGGCGGCCTTTGGGGACAATGATAACGATCTGCCCATGCTGCATCTGGCGGGAATGCCTTACATTATGGACAATGCCGCCCCGGCTTTGCGCCAACAGTTTTCTCTCCACTGCCGCAGGGTGGAGGAGGTTTTGCGTACCCTGTAAAAAAGCGCTGATCCTTCCACTGTCCAGGCAGGCCAGCGAGGGCTTACAACAGCTGTTGGGAATTTTTCCGGATCGCTGTGCTGTTTCGCGGTTTCAGGCAGAGCATTCCTGCGGCCATGGTTCCCAATTCCACCACTGGGAATGCCACCCAGATGCCGGTCATTCCCCAAAGAGCAGCCAGCAGGCAGGCAACGACGGTAATCCCAATGCAGCCTCGGAGGAAAGACAGGGCGAATGCGGTTCCGGCTCTTTCTGTGGCGCTGAGGAGAGCGGTGGTGAGGTAATTGAAGCCTACAAACAAAAACCCGGTAAAATAGATTTTCAGGCCTTGCTCCGCCAAGGTTTGCAGCACGGGATTTTGTTCACTGTTAAACCAGGAAACCAGGGCGGGGGCAGCGGTATAGGCGGCGCATAGTACCCCAATCCCTATGGCGGAGGCAAGGAGCCTGCCTTTCCGGTACAGGTAGGCGATCTCCTCCTGATTTCCTTTTCCATAGGCCTGGCTGAATAGGGGCTGGATGCCCTGAGAAATTCCTGTAAAAACCGCCAGGACGACCAACGCCAGGTTGGCCACGATTCCATAAGCGGCAACACCGATGTTTCCGGTAGTTTTGATGATCAGAAGGTTGAATACCACAAGAACGATGCTGGAGGAAAACTCGTTGACAAAGGCGGAGAGGCCGGGCTCTGCGGTTTTGGCAATCCGGGAGGGGGTCATCCGGACCGGAACAATATGAAAATGATTGCGCTTGGTGAGCAGATGGAGAGAGGCGGTTGCAAGGCCGATGACAGGAGACAGCCCGGTAGCCAGGGCGGCGCCGAAGATCCCCATGTTTAACGGGTACATAAATGTATAGTCCAGAATAATATTCGCCAGGCTTCCTGCCACCATGATCCCCATGGACAGCTTGGGGTTGCCGTCGTTGCGGATGAAGGTCATGAACAGGTGGTTAAGGATAAAGAAGGGCGCAAAGCAGAGGACGGTTTTCAGATAGACGGTGCACAGAGGCAGGATCGAGGCGTCGGCTCCCAATGCCCCGGCAATTTTATGGGGAATGAACAGTCCGGCAGCAAGAAAGGCTATTCCCGTAACCACTGCGGTAAAGAAGGACAGGGTAAAGGCCTGATTTGCCTTTTCCTCCTGGCCCTGGGCACGGAGAATGGTATAGCGGGTAGCTCCGCCGGCTCCCAGCATCATCCCCAGGCCATTGATCAGGCCGAAGATGGAAATGGCGATATTCAGGGCGGCCAGCCCGTTGGCACCCAGCCTGTTTGATACGAAAAATGTATCCGCCAGAATGGTCCCTGAGGAACCAAGCATTCCGAGAATACTCAGGGAGATATATTTCCCAAAATCTTTTCTTACGCTTCCCATAGCGGCCTCCTTTGTGCAGGTGATGTATACGCAAACAAAAAAGGTGCTTAAACGCATCCCTTCTACGATCTACGGGATACGTTTAAGCACCTTAATGGCATTTATCCGATGACAAATATGCGCATGCTTTCTATAAAATTGACGGATGCATCATATCATGCCGCAGCGGCAAAGTCAACTGCTATGTTAAAAAAATGGAAGGATGGTCTTTCCTGTTTTTAAAGATTTTACCGGTAAAATGGTTTTATATTTGGAAATATCGGTAAAAAAGCAACGGAAGCGAAATTTAATAATTGTAACTTTTTTCCAGATTTACAATTGTAAAATGATTTGTGCAGGGATAAAAATGTTGAAATTAGCGGATAATTGGCATATAATTAAGAGCTGGCAGCAAAGAAGAAATAATATGCTGTAACCATCAATGTGAAATTGGAAGCCTGTTTCCCGGCGGCTGTGGCAGGGCGCTCTGTATAAGCCTGTATCACAGGCAGCGTACGCCGTCTATAAAAAATCTGCCATGGATGCCGGTAGAACGGTAAACTCCCAATAAATTTACAGAAAGTGACGACCTTAGCCATGATGGAACTTATGGCAAGTGAAGCGATGATCCCCATCGGTTTTCTGAACCTGTTAAGCGAAGGAACAGAGGATTACTATCTGTTCTATGACTGTAAGACGGGCATTGTTTCCTTTTCGGATAACATTAAGGAAGCTTTTGATATTTTTCCCGATGGAAAGGCGTGCTGCACACTGACGGAATGGAGAAGCCTGGTGGATCCCAGGGATTTGCCGCGGCTTGAAGAGGCCTTTGCGGATCTTTTTGCCGGCAAAAAGCTCTCTTATAACGTCAGCTATCGTGTGCGCCGCCGGGATGGGCGAAATATCTGGATCAACAGCCGCGGAAAATGCCATGTGGGGACGGACGGAAACCTGGATTATGTCCTGGGACGCGTATCTGACGGCGGTTTTTCCGACAAAGATGCCCCTCTGGGCAAGGCATTTGGTACCGGGGCCCTGAAGCGGGAGCTGAGCTGGCGGATAAAAAACAGTAAGAGCGGCTATCTGCTGCTGGTGGGTGTGGATAATCTAAAAACCATAAATTTGCAGTTTGGCCGTGAGTTTGGCGACATGGTGATCCGATCCCTGGCGGCAGAAATGGGGAGCGACATCTTTGGCGCTCCGCAGCCGTTTCGTATCAATGGCGACTGCTTTGCAGTGGTGATTCCCGATGTTTGCGGGAGTCAGGTGGAGGATATGTTTCACCAGCTGCAGCGGAAAATTGGAGAGCAGTATACAGTTTCCGGCGGCGGCGTATCAGTGACAAAGTATCAGGTTCCCGACGAGGGAACCCTGCTGCAGTATGCGGAAAGTGCTCTGGAGGCATCCAAGGCCAACGGGAAGAACCGCTTGAGCTTTTTTTCTCCCGCCGATTATGAGAAACGGCTGGGAGCGCTGGAGCTGCGGGAGGACCTGGAAGCCAGTGTAAAAGCAAATTTTGCTGGATTTTCCCTTTGCTACCAGGTGCAGGTGCGGTCGGAGTCCTATGAATTATACGGGGCGGAGGCGTTGCTGCGTTATCATTCACCTCGCCGCGGGGATGTGCCTTCTGCGGAGTTTATTCCGATTCTGGAAGACAGCGGGCTGATTTATCCTGTGGGCCTGTGGGTAGTGCGCCAGGCGCTGGAGCAATGTGCCCGGTGGAGGAAGGTATGGCCCCAATTCCATATCAGTGTCAATATGTCGTATCGACAGTTGGCGATTAATACCGTGCAGGCAGATGTGCTTGCGGCGGTAAAGGCCAGTGGGTTGCCGGGAAGCGCCTTGACCATTGAGGTTACCGAGAGTATGCAGCTGCTGGACTATCCCCAGATTAACAATATTTTCCGTGTCTGGAAAGGACAGGGAATTGAGATCTCCGTAGACGATTTTGGCACAGGGTATTCCAGCCTTGGCCGTCTTAAGGAGATGGAGGTCGACGAGATCAAGATTGACCGCTGCTTTATCCGGGACATCCAGAAGAGCGCCTACAATTACCGCCTGGTAAGCAATATGCTGGAGCTGGCAGACAGCTGTCAGATCCGGGTGTGCTGTGAGGGTGTGGAAACTGAGGGGGAACTGGCGGTTTTGGAGGATCTGCACCCCGCGTTATATCAGGGGTTCTTTTTTGGAACTCCTTGGCTGCCGGAGTCCTTTGCCTGTCATTGCGGGACATGGACGGATAAGATAGCGAAGATGCGGGGCAGCCACCTTCCCTCTGATAGGGCGGATATGTCTCTTGTGCGGCAGGCGGACGGGGAAACCGAGAATGAGATTGCCAAGACCATTTTGGAGGCGGAAAACGACATCTTCTACCTCAGCGATATGGATACCTATGAGCTCTACTATCTTAATCCTGCCGGCCAGAGAATGTTTGGCGTGCGGGATTATGAGGGACGCAAGTGCTATAAGGTGCTCCATGGGGTGGATGAACCCTGTTCCTTCTGTACCAATTCCCATCTGCGCCAGGACTCCTTTTATGTCTGGGAAAACCAGAATTCCTATTGCGGGCGGCACTTCCTTTTGAAAGATAAGGTAGTAAATTACCGGGGGAAAAAGGTTCGGCTGGAAGTGGCCCTGGATATTACCAAGCAGGAGTATGTCAGTCAGGCTACGCAGGAGCGTCTGGCTTTTGCTGACAAGATCGTCGGCTATATGGAGACTCTCTCTACCCATACGGATTACCGGGAGGCGGTGAACCAGGTCCTGGCTTCAGTGGGAGAGTTCTATCAGGCGGACCGGGCCTATCTTTTTGAACGCAGTCTCCAAATGGGGGAGTATTGGGACAATACGTTTGAGTGGTGTGCGCCCGGCGTAGCTCCGCAAAAGGACAGCCTGCAAAAAGTTTCTTCTGTGGAACTGCGGCGCTGGCTGAATGTCTTTGAGGAAAATAAATCCATTGTGATATTCAATCTTGCTCCTCTGCGTGAGTATTCACCATTGGAGTGGAAGGCGCTGAGTCGACAGGAGATCCAGCGGCTGATTGCAGTTCCTGTTCGGGAAAATAACCGTACGGTAGGCTTTATTGGTGTGGATAACCCCCGCTATGCCATCCATGATGATTCCCAGATGCGGGTGCTGGCCAGCTTCCTGGTGACCCGGATCCGGCAGGACCGCAACGAGCAGCGGTATCAGGCCCTGCTGCAGGAGAGCAACCAGGATATTCTGGAGGCCATGGGTGTAGGCTTCTGGACGATTTCCCTCAGCCAGAATGGGCGGCTTCAGGAAATGATCGCCAATGACACCATGTACCGGATGCTGGGGGTTGCCACTATTCCCAGTCCGGAAGGGTTCTACCGTTTCTGGCATGACCGGGTGCGCCGGGATGCTGTGGACCGCGTGGATCAGGCAATGGGGCAGATGTGCCGGACCCATCAGGTGGTGCAGGTGGAATTTGGGTGGATGCATCCTGCCGGCCGTGAGGTAAAGCTGCGTTTTTCCGGCCTCCAGATTATAGAAGAAGCGGCCGGAAGGCTGCATCTGAAAGGCTACTGCCGACTGCTGGATCCGCCGTCAGTGGAAGACATTTATTGAAACGTCAGCGGAGACATGCTATAATGGCCCGGACAAACGGGAAGGCGGAAGGAGGCCATATATGAGCGGGATACTGTATTTGGTGGCCACACCTATTGGAAACCTGGGAGATTTCAGTCCCCGGGGAGTGGCTACCCTGGAGGAAGCGGATTTTATTGCAGCGGAAGATACCCGGGTATCCGTCAAGCTCCTGAATCATTTTGGCATCAAAAAGCCTCTGGTAAGCTATCACCAGCACAATCAGAATACTGCGGGACCGGCCATCCTGGAGCGGCTGCTGGCGGGGGAAAACTGTGCCCTGGTTACTGACGCCGGGACGCCGGCTATCAGCGATCCGGGGGAGTCCCTGGTGGCGCTGTGCGCCGAAAACGGCGTGACGGTCCAGGCGATTCCCGGCTGCTGCGCCATGGTGTCTGCTTTGGCAGTCAGCGCCTTGGCCACAGGCCGCTTTACCTTTGAAGGGTTTTTGACCACCAATAAAAAAGGCCGCCGGGAACATCTCCAGTCTCTGGTGGGGGAGCGGCGGACCATGGTGTTTTACGAGGCGCCCCACAAGCTGTGCGGTACTCTGGAGGATTTGTATGAGGCCTTTGGCGACCGGAAGCTGGCCCTCTGCCGAGAGCTGACCAAGCTCCATGAGGAGACCCGCCGTACCACCTTGGGGCAGGCGGTGGCTTACTACCGTGAAAACCCGCCCAAGGGGGAGTTTGTTCTGGTAGTGGCGGGAGCGGAACCGGTGGAGGAAGCTGCCGTTACCCTGGAAGAAGGGGTGGGCATGGTGCTGGAACGCCGGGAAGCGGGAGAACGGATGAAGGACGCAGTCCGTCAGGTAGCCCTGGATACGGGCCTGAACCGCAATGACCTCTACAATGCGGCTTTGAAGGCTGGAAAATAGTCAAAGAACAAAGAAAAGGCCCCGGAAGTCTCAATGACTTTCGGGGCCTTTTGGCAATAATCACATTTGTTATACGCAGTACAGTGCCACGCACAGATAGTGCAGGACGCTGCCCGCCAGGACAAACAGATGCCAGACGAAGTGGCTGTATTTGCGCTGAGATTTGTAGAACCAGATTCCGGCGGTGTACGCTACGCCGCCGGCTACCAACAAAGCTACGCCCGCTGGGGCCAATACCTGCAGGATGGTGCGCAGGGCCAGAATGACCAGCCAACCCATCAGGGCATACAGCACCAGGGAGATCTTGTCGAAGCGGGTGAGGCTGATGGCGTTGAGGGTAATGCCCACCACCGCCAGGGCGGTATTGGTGAGAAACAAGGCCCAGCCTGTTCTGCCGCCTACCACCAGCAGGGACAGCGGAACATAGGTACCCAGAATCAGAAGAAAAATGGAGCAATGATCCATGACCCGCAGGACCCGCTTAAGCTCCGGACGCTTTACGCCATGATATACCGCTGAAGCGGTGTAGAGCAGTACCAGTGTAAAGGCATAGAAAGCTAGACTTACTTCGGCCTTGACAGACCCTGCCATAATTCCCTTGGCAATCAATGGGACAGCTCCGGCTGCTGCCAGCAGTGCTCCAATGCCGTGGGAAATGGTGTTGGCCACTTCCTCACCGAAGGTTTGTGCTCTTCTGGGCATATCGTGTGCCATAGAAAACTCCTTTCTGCTTGCGAAAAGCATAATATCTAATATTTAATATTACTATATGCTGTTTTTTGGAATATGTCAAGCGCAATATATGAAAGAATTATTAATTATGTGTATTGCATTATATGGACGGGGAGATTATACTGATAAAAAAAGTGAAGGGATGAAAGATGCATGACAGAAGGAAAAAGCCGGGCGGAACGCCTGGCTGATTGGGACAAGAGCCGGCGGGAATTTCAGCTGCCCACATGGGAAAGCCTTCCGCAGCTGGGGCTGTATATGGACCAGGTAATCCTGCTTCTGCGGCAGTATCTGGGCCCTCTGAGCCGCGGAGAGGAAGACAAGCCCATTACCGCCAGCATTATCAATAACTATGTCCGGCTGAAGGTGATGCCGCCGCCGGTGAAGAAAAAGTACAGCCGGGTACACCTGGCATCTTTGATTATTATATGCATTTTGAAGCAGAGCCTGAGCATCTCTGATATTCAGAAAATGTTTCCTGCCGATCACAGCGAAGAGGCCATCCACCACCTTTACGACAGCTTTGTGCGGCAGTATCAGAAGGTGTCCGATCTGTTTGTCAAACAGATCCAGACGGCGGACGACACATTTGAAATGGGGGGCGCAGGACTGGTGACAGCCGTGGCGGCCCTTACCAGCCTGGCAAAGGATATGACACAGTTTTTGCTGCGGGATGAAGTCCCGGAAGAAAAGACGGAGAAATAGAAAAACAGCGCCCCCGGATTTTACCGGGGGCGCTGCTTTTTTTGCTCATGACAGGTGGGATGGTGTGCGCCGGAAAAGGCGGAGAAGAATCAGCAGAAGGAAGGGGAAGAGGATGGCTGCCAGCAGACCAAAGCGCAGCTGTCCGTTCCAAAGGCCGGAAACGAGGCCAACCAGGGTGGGGCCGCTGGTGCAGCCCAGATCGCCCGCCAGAGCCAGCAGGGCAAAGAGGGCGGTGCCTCCGGCAGGCAGGCCTTTGGCGGCCAGGGAGAAGGTTCCGGGCCACATGATTCCTACCGATAGTCCGCACAATCCACACCCTGCCAGTGCGAGGACAGGCCAGGGGGAGAATAGGGCAAGAAGGTAGCTTGCAAGACACAGAACACCGCACCACGCCATACCCTTTGTTAGTTCTACCCGATGGCTGATTTTGGCGTAGACGACCCGGGAGATCCCCATCAGGATGGCAAACAGGCAGGGACCTGCCAGATCCCCCATGGTTTTGGAAACACCAAGGCCGCTTTCAGCAAAGGCAGACGCCCACTGGCTCATAGACTGTTCAGAGGCGCCGGCACAAACCATCAGCAGGGCCAGCAGCCAGAACAGCCGGGAGCGGAGAAGGGCGGGAATGGACATGGCTTTTCCCTCTTCCACCAGAGGGGCAATGGGAACAAGGGTAAAGTAAAAGAGATTGACCAGAGGGAGCAGAGCCCACAGACAGGCAAGGATATGCCAGTTTTCAATACCGGCCAGGGAGAAAAACAGGGTGGAGACAAGAATGACCAGAACGCATCCCCAGCAGTAAAAGGAGTGGAGAAGGCTCATTTCCGCCTCTTTTCGCTGGGTGGGACAGGACTCGGCGATGGGGCTGATCAGCACCTCAATCAGGCCGCAGCCTACGGCATAGCAGCAGGTAGAGGCCAGCAGTCCCGTATAGGGGTCGATGCATTCCGGCAGGATTCCCAGGCCCACAAGGCCCAGCGCCGCCAGAAAGTGGGCGGCCACAGCGGAGGCCCGGATGCCGATGCGATCCACAAACCGGGCGGACAGCAGATCGATGAGCAGCTGGATACTGAAATTCAGCGTCACAAGAAAGGTAATTTTCTCCAGGGGAATGCCGTAGCTGCTCTGAAAGGTCAGAAACAGAAGAGGAGCAAAGGTGCCGATGGCGGCCTGGGTGATATAGCCCAGATAACAGGCTCGCAGCGTATGGCGGTAGTCGGTGCGCAGATGCATGACGAGAGGACCTCCTATTGTTGTCCCGTCTATTATAGCGGGCGCACCGCCTCTTCGCAAGAGAGAGAAGCCGGAAGATTTGAGAAAAATTTAATGACTTCTGACTTGCCATAGAGAAAAAAATATGATATCTTAAAAAAACGGTCAGGAGTATATCCTGATTGAATCAAGAAAAAGGAGGAAAACCAGGTGGACATATGCGGTCGAAGTACGAAAATGGACAGTGATATTCATTTACGGGGCCGGAGTGTCCGCAGCCCCTGGTTTTCCCTGTTATAATAGGGCCGCCTGAGGGCTGCCTGTAAATGAGTATCGCCGCTGCAGGACTGCCGGATTTTTTCGGCGGTCCCGTCGCGGCGTTGTCTGTTTGGTGACTTCCTCGCTGCCATTTCAGGGAACAGGAGGAACATCCAATGGAGAAAAAGTTTAATGTAGAGGCGCTGCTGGATTTGCTGGAGCGCCGGGATTACCATGCCCTCCGGGCCATGCTGGCGGAGGAGAATGAGGTGGATATTGCGGAGGGCATCGCGCAGCTGCCTCAGGAGAAGGCCGTGGTGGCCTTCCGTACACTGCCCAAGGAGTTGGCGGCGGAGGTGTTTTCCAACCTTCCGCCGGAGACTCAGCAGATTATCATCCAGTCCGCCACAGATCAGGAGCTGTCTGCCATCGTGGAGGAGCTGTATGTGGACGATGCGGTGGACATGCTGGAGGAGCTGCCTGCCAACGTGGTCAAGCGGGTGCTGAAAAACGCCCGGCCGGACACCCGCCGGCTTATCAACCAGTACCTCAACTATCCGGAAAACTCCGTGGGCAGCATTATGACGGCGGAGTTTACAGACCTGCGGCAGACCATGACGGTGGCGGAGGCCATTGACCATATCCGCCGCACCGGAGCGGATTCAGAGAGCATTTATACCTGTTACGTTACCAATGCCAGCCGGAAGCTGGAGGGCGTGGTGTCTATCCGGGAGCTGCTGTTGGCCGGGGATGATCAGCTGGTAGCGGATCTGATGGAGACAGATGTGATTACCGCCGAGACCACAGAGGATCAGGAAGAAGCGGTGGCCCGAATGATGAAGTACGACTTCATCTCCCTGCCGGTGGTGGATAAAGAACAGCGGCTGGTGGGCATCGTCACCGTTGACGATGTAATGGACGTTATGGAAGAGGAGGCCACCGAAGACTTTGAGAAGATGGCCGCTATGGCCCCCTCGGAGAAGCCCTACCTCAAGACCAGTGTGTTTGCCCTGGCCAAGCACCGGATTATGTGGCTGCTGGTGCTGATGATCTCCGGCATGATCACCGGCGGGATCTTGGGCCGGTACGAGGCGGCCTTTGCAACCATGCCGCTGCTGGTGACCTTTATCCCCATGCTCACCGATACCGGCGGCAATGCCGGCAGCCAGAGCAGTACCTTGGTGATTCGCGGCATGGCTGTGGGAGAAATTGAGCTGCGGGACTTTGTAAAAGTGTTCTGGAAGGAACTGCGTGTCAGCCTCCTGGTGGGCGTAATCCTCAGCGCGGTGAATTTTGTGCGTCTGATCATCACTTACCCCGGCAATGAAATGATTGCTTTGACTGTGGCACTGGCGCTGCTGGTAACAGTGCTGCTGGCCAAGACCGTGGGCGGCGTGCTGCCCATGGTGGCCAAGCTCTGTCATGCTGACCCGGCCATCATGGCCGCGCCCCTTATTACCACCATTGTGGACGCCATTTCCTTGGTGGTATATTTCCAGATCGCCAGCGCCCTGCTGCCTATCTGAGGGGGAGAGAAGACGGTTTTGTGAGGAGAAGCCATATGTTGGATGAGAGAGGTTTTGATCTTTGGGCGGATGCCTATGATCAGACTGTGGCAGCCAGCGAGCAGGAGGGCACCTACCCCTTTGCAGGCTATCGGGAGCTGCTGGATACCATATACCGTCGGATCCGGGGGAAAACCGGAAAACGGGTGCTGGATATCGGCTTTGGTACTGGCACCCTGACCAAGAGACTGTACGATGACGGCATGGCGGTGACCGGTATTGATTTTTCCGCAGAGATGCTTCGGATTGCCCGGGAGAGGATGCCTCATGCCCGGCTGATCCAGGCGGATTTTTCCCAGGGCTTGCCGGATGTGCTGGCACACGAGGAGTTTGACCATATTGTATCCACCTACGCGCTGCACCATCTGGACGATATGCGGAAAGCTGCACTAATCCGGGAACTGCGGGAACATCTGGCCTCCGGCGGCGAGATATTGCTGGGGGATGTGGCGTTTGCGACCGCAGAGGAGCGGGAGCGCTGCCGGGCGGAGAGCGGAGAGCGCTGGGACGACGGGGAGCTGTACGCCGCGGCGGAGGAGCTGGAGAAGCTGGTCCCCGGCCTTGCTTTCCAAAAGATCAGTTTCTGTGCCGGCATTTTTATTATCCATACGTGAATAGCATCTGAACAGGAAACGCTCCCGGGACCGATCAGGTCCCGGGAGCGTTTGCGTGTTGGGGGTAATGGGTAGGACGGATTTACTTTCCCAGATCCCGGTTGCGTTCCATGGCGGAGATGACCGCGTCCATGGCGGCGGCACGGAAACCGTGCTGCTCCAGGGCCCGGACGCCGGCAATAGTGGAGCCGGCGGGGGAGCACACCGCGTCCTTCATAACGCCGGGGTGCTGTCCTGTTTCCAGCATCAGCCGGGCGGTGCCCTCCGCCATCTTGGCGGCGTAGACCAGGGCCTTCTGCCGGGGCAGGCCGCAGCTGACGCCGCCGTCGGCCAGGGCCTCCAGGAACAGGCTCAGGAAGGCGGGGCCGCAGCCCGCTACGGCGCTGCCCGCGTCAATCAGCCTCTCCTCCAGCCGGTCCAGAAGGCCCGCTCCAGCCATGGTCTGGGTGAAAAAGGCCAGCTGCTCCTCCGTGACACGGGGATTGGCGTCGTAGAGCACCACTCCGGCCCCCACGGCACAGGGGGTGTTGGGCATAATGCGGATGACCGGGTAGTCGCCGCCGGCCATGGCGGCAATCCGCTCCATGGTGAGCCCCGCCGCCATGGTCACCAGGACAAAGGAATCTGTGCGAGCGGCCAGCACCGGCCGCAGCTCCTCCATGAGCCCTGCCATCATCTGGGGCTTTACCCCCAGGAAGATGTACTGGGATTTTTCCGCCACCATGCAGTTGTCCCCGGCGGTACAGCCCAGCTGGGCGGCCAGAGCTTCCGCCTTGGCGGCGGTGCGGTTGCTGAGGAGAATCTGCTCCGGGGCCAGGCTCTTGACGGCGGCCCGGGCCAGGGCGGAGCCCATGTTGCCCGCGCCGATAAATCCAAAGGTATAGCGTGCCATACTCATTTCCTCTTTTCCATCACATAGTTATCCAGGGCCACCCCATGCCGGATCACCGTCTGCCGCCGGAGGACCCGGTAGCCCCGGCCCTCGAAGAAGGGGCGAGCTGTAAGGGAGGCGTGGGTGGTAAAAACGGCGGCGGGGCAGGCGTCCTCCAGGGCGTCGCAAAGGGCGGAGGCCACGCCCTGGCCCTGGCGGTCCTTGTGGACATATAGCCGGTCCAGGTAGCCGCTGCCGTCCATGTCCGCAAAACCTAAGATCACGCCGTTCTCCTCCGCCACCAGGGTGTGGTGGGCCAAGAAGGAGGTGTCCCATGCGGAGTGATCCACCTGGCCGTCCGCCCAGGCAGCCAGCTGCTCCGGCGTATAGTCCCGGCCGTTTACGGTGTGGACGGTATCGTAGAACAGCCGGGCCAGGGCGGGACAGTCACCGCTCTCATAGAGCCGCAGGTTCATCAGCGCACCTGCCCTTCTCCGGTGACAATATATTTGTAGGTGCAAAGCTCCTCCAGGCCCATGGGGCCCCGGGCATGAAGCTTCTGGGTGGAGATCCCCAGCTCGCAGCCCAGGCCGAACTCCCCGCCGTCGGTAAAGCGGGTGGAGGCATTCCAGTACACGGCGGCGCTGTCCACCAGGGCGGTAAAGCGGTTGGCGGCGTCGGTATCGGCGGTGACGATGGCGTCGCTGTGGCCGGTGGAGTGGGCGGAGATGTGGCTTACCGCCTCCTCCAGGGAGTCCACGATCTTTACCGCCAGGATGTAGTTGAGGAACTCTGTGTCAAAGTCGTCGGGGCCTGCCGGTGTGCCGGGGATAATGGCGGCGGCACGGGGATCCAGCCGCAGCTCCACCGGTGGCTTCCCGGCGGCGGCGCGGTCCTCGGTGAGGCGCTTGCAGAGACGGGGCAGAAAGGCTTCCGCCACGGCGCTGTGGACCAGCAGCACCTCCTCGGCATTACACACGCTGGGGCGGCTGGTCTTGGCGTTCTCCACGATGGCCAGAGCCATGTCCAGATCCGCATCCTTGTCCACATAGACATGGCAGATGCCGGTGCCGGTTTCAATGACGTTTACCGTGGCATTTTCCACGCAGGAGCGGATGAGCCCCGCACCGCCCCGGGGGATCAGAAGATCCACCAGGCCCACGGCGGTCATCAGCTCGGTAGCACTCTGGCGGCTGGTGTCCTCCACCAGGCTCACCAGTTCCCGGGGGAAGCCGGCTTGCTCCAATCCCTGCCGCAAGGCCTCCACAATGGCACCGGCGGAGGCATGGGCCTCCTTGCCGCAGCGCAGTACGCAGGCGCTGCCTGCCTTCACCGCCAGGGCGGCGGCGTCGGAGGTGACGTTGGGGCGGCTCTCATAGATGATGGCCACTACCCCCATAGGGACGGCCACCTTCCGGATCACCAGGCCGTTGGGCCGCTCCACCTGCCGCAGTACCCGGCCCACCGGGTCGGGGAGGACGGCTACCTGGCGTACTCCCTCCGCCATGCCGGCGATCCGCTCTGCTGTCAGGGCCAGGCGATCCAGCATCACCTCGCTGATGTGCCCCCGGGCTGCCTCCATGTCCTGGGCGTTGGCGGCAAGAATGTCCGCTTTCCGCACCTCCAGGGCGTCAGCCATGGCCAGAAGGGCAGCGTTTTTCCGCTGGGTGTCCGCTCCCATCAGGGCGGGACGGGCGACCTTGGCCGCCTGTAAAATCTCTCGTGTGGTCATGCTTTGCCTCCTTTGAACCGGGTACCCACATCCTCGCCGTCAGCAATACGGTAGAGGTCATTGGGGTGGGTACCGTTGGTAATGATCATGTCGCAGCCGGCGTCCATGCACATCTTGGCGGCCCGGAGCTTGGTGACCATGCCGCCGGTTCCCAGCTCGCTGCCGGAGCCGCCTGCCAGGGCCAGAATGTCCGGGGTGATCTCTTCCACCAGAGGGATAAGCTGGGCATCGGGATCCTGGCGGGGATCGGCGGTGTAAAGCCCCTCAATGTCGCTCATAAGCACCAGCAGGTCCGCCCGGATGTTGGTAGCCACGATGGCCCCTAGGGTGTCGTTATCTCCCACGGCAATCTCGGCGGTGGCCACGGTGTCGTTCTCGTTGATGACCGGCAAAGCCCCCATTTCCAGCAGCCGGAACATGGTGTTCTGGAAATTCAGGTGCCGCTGGGGGTCCTCCACGTCGGAGCCGGTGAGAAGCACCTGGGCTACGGTGTGGTGGTACTCGGAGAAGAGTTTGTCGTAGATGTACATCAGTTCACACTGGCCGATGGCGGCCAATGCCTGTTTGGAGGGAATGTCGGTGGGCTTGCGGGTCAAATTCATTTTTCCCACACCCATGGCGATGGCGCCGGAGGACACCAGCACCAGCTCATGGCCCGCGTTTTTCAGGTCGCTCATGACCTTGCACAGCAGCTCCACCCGCCGGATATTCAGCTTTCCGGTGCTGTGGGTGAGGGTGGAGGTGCCCACCTTGATGACGATTCTCATTACACTCGTTCCTCCTGGAGTGATTTTGGCATCAGTATAGCACAGTTCAATCTTGATTTACAACGGACAATTTGCTTCTTTCTCCGGCCTTTTCCTTGTCAACAGAGCGGCAATATGGTAGGATGGGGCCAACAAAGACGGCCGGCCGCGGCACATTTTTGCCGCCGCTGCGTCATAGAGGACAGAAGGAACAAGGGAGGGGACCTATGGAGGACGTGAAGATCGTTGAGCTGTACTGGCAGCGGGACGAGGGGGCCATCCGGGAAACGGACAGCAAGTACGGCGCCTTCTGCCAGCGCATCGCCATGAATATCCTGGGCAGCTTTGAGGACTGCGAGGAGTGTGTCAGCGACACCTATGGCCGCTGCTGGGATACCATGCCGCCCCAGCGGCCCATGAGCCTCAGGGCCTATGTGGGGGCTATCGTCCGGAATCTCTCCATCAGCCGCTACCGTGCCCAACGGGCCCAGAAGCGGTATAACGGAGCTGAGGTGCTCCTCAGCGAGCTGGGGGACTGCGTGCCCGCACCGGACAGCGTCCAGCGTACGGCGGAGGTAAAAGAACTCAGTGAGCTTATCAGCCGCTGGCTCTACGGCCTGGGAGAAGAGTCCCGGACCCTGTTTATCCGGCGGTATTGGAATGGGGACTCGGTGAAGAGCCTGGCCCTGGAGCTGGGTATGCGGCCCAATGCCCTGACCAAGCGGCTACTGCGCCTGCGGGAGAGTCTGCGGGATTATCTGGAGAAGGAAGGGGTGGGGGTATGAGACCGGAGGAAAAGCTGTTTGACGCGGTGACCGGCATCGATGAGGAGCTGGTGGACAGCGCACAGAACTATGTGTTCCGTAAACAGACCCAGCCCTGGCAGCGGGTGGCCAGCCTTGCGGCCTGCCTGCTGGTAATGGTAAGCATTGGTTACGGCATCTTGCTTATGGGAGGTGTCGGCGGCAGCGACAGCGCCTCCAACAGCTCTACGGGAGATACTGCGCCGGAAAACGGCAGTGCCGGCGGCAATGCAGGAATATCCGGAGACATTGATGACAGCGCTGATGCCGGCGACCAGGAAGAGGCAGCCGAGACGGTTACCTTTATCGCCACGGTGCTGGAGATGGGCGATGGCTACCTCCTGGTGGAACCTGTGGAGGAGGACCCCATGTTGGCTACGGCGGATTGGATCCAGGTGCCTACCGGTGATGTGACTTTGCCTGACGGCGTGACGGAGGGCACTGTGGTGCGCATTACCTTTACCGGCGGTGTGATGGAGAGCTAC
Organism: Oscillospiraceae bacterium; assembly: GCA_017887695.1. Taxonomy (GTDB): domain Bacteria; phylum Bacillota; class Clostridia; order Oscillospirales; family Oscillospiraceae; genus Pelethomonas. Next base: position 16,709 of record JAGHHM010000054.1, read on the forward strand.
CCGGCCCAGATTGCCGATGTGGTGGAGATCACGCTGGCAGGAGAGTAAGACTTTCCGGCGCTGCCAGGAAACAAGATGAAAGAAGTGCCCCGGACGCACCGCGTCCGGGGCCCTGTCCTGTGGGAAAACAGTATTCTGCATAGCCGCTGTTTCCGCTGGCACGCTTTTTGAGGGAAAGACTATTTCCGCAGCGCCAGTTCCCGGCGGATTGCCTTGGCCAGGATCTCCTGTCCCTCGGGGGAACGGAGGACCTCCAGCACGGCGGCGCGGAGACTTTCCTGGAATTTTTTGCCACTGATAAGAGCGTCCAGCATGGATCCCTCGCCGCCTGCCGCAGGGGCGCTTTCACTCTTGGGAGTCCGGCGGGGAGCGGCGGGCGGAGTTGGGGGAGCATCCATGAAAGCACCGTCCATCCAGTCCTCCATTTTGGTTTTGTCGCTGCTCTCACCCCGGAGATAGAACAGGGAAACGCCAAAGTAATTTGCCAGCTTTTCCTGCTGCTCCTGGGTGGGGGTTTGGCGGCCGGTCTCAAATTTTTCCACTGCTGTTTTGGGCAGGCCCAGAGCAGCGGCCAGGGCGGGCCTGCTCATGGCTTTTGCCATGCGGAGCTCTTCGATGCGCTGTGCCATAGTAACCATAGTGTGGTATCCTCCTTGTGATATTGCCTAACAATATGATAGCACGAAAGCCGGCGTTGTTCAATCAATCAAATTTTATGCCGAAAAACATCCAAATTTGCTGACCTACTTGCAATTATTTGAAAAAAGGGATACAATACATACGGTTTTGAAGAAAACCGCAACAAAAGCTCTATCTCTGAAATTATCAGGAGGAATAACAATAATGGCTGTTCAGAAGAACGTGAAGAAGGACGCTCCCGCCGCTCAGGAGGTCAAGGCTGTGGAGACTGTCGAGACCAAGAAGACTGTGGCTGCTCCCGTTGCCAAGGTGGAGGCTCCTGTTGCTGAGGTTAAGGCCGCTGCTCCCGCTGAGGTGAAGAAGCCTGCTAAGGCTGCCGCCCCCAAGAAGGCTGCCAAGGCTGCCGCTCCCGCTGCTGAAAAGATGGAGGAAATCTTCATCCAGTATGGCGCTATGGAGTGGAAGACCAGCGAGATGATGGAGCGGGTCAAGGCCGCTTATGCCGCCGATGGCCATCGCGCTTCCTCAATCAAGTCTATTAACCTGTATGTGAAGCCTGAGGAAAAGAAGGCCTACTACGTCATCAACGAAAAGACTACCGGCAGCATCGATCTGTAAAGCCCGCCAGAGGGAAAACCGGAAGAGGGAGAACTGCTGTTCTCCCTCTTTTTTTGCCCCTCCTGCAAGTCCGCATGCCGCTGGGAAAAAATTCGACATAATTTTTCCTGAACGCAAACTTTTTGATTCCCTGGCGAATCTAACAGATGAAAGCAATCAATGTAAGCGGCGCGGGAGAACAGGGGGTACACACATGCGCAGAAATACAGTACATCGCAGATATGTTGCAAGAAGATCTTACAGAAGAGGCAGACGGATGCGCCAGTTCCTCTCTTTATTGATTGTTGTTTTTATCGTAAGCGGCGCCATTTTCCTTACCTATGCCAAAAAGGAGCCGGATCCCCAGGAAAATACGGACGTAACGCAGACGCAGGACGGAGACAGTGTGGATACCACGGTGCCGCAGGAGCCTGAGGATGAGATTTCCAGGGGCGAAAAGCCGGTGATTCCGACCCAGCCGGAGGATACACAGGATCCGGAAGAGGGAACGGGAGAAACAGCCGAGGGACAGACGGACGGAGATGCCGGTGAGAGCGTCGGCACGCCGGCGGCGGACTGCGGAACGGTAGTGCCCAAATCAGGGGCGGTAGAGCTGGATTACTTTGACGATGCGGTGTTTATCGGAGATTCCCGGACAGAGGGCCTGTATATCAATACCGGATTGTCCAACGCCACGTTCTATGCCCATCAGGGACTGATGGTGGATGAGGTGTACACCAAGGAAGTGGTGACAGTGGGCGGAAAAAAGACCACTGTAATGGACGCCTTGGCCCAGACCTCTTTCAGCAAGGTGTATATCATGCTGGGCATCAATGAAACCGGCTGGATTTACGATGACATCTTTATTGAGAAGTATGGTGAGATCATTGATGGAATTCGGGACATCAATCCTGACGCGGTCATCTATGTCCAGTCCATTCTGCCGGTAAGCAGCGAGGTGTCTGCTACTCACAGTTATATTAAAAATGAAAAGATCAGCACGTATAACCAGCTTCTCCAGGAAATGGCGGAGGAGAAGGGGGTATACTATGTCAATGTGGCGGAAGCAGTGGCGGGCAGCGACGGCAGTCTGCCGGCAGACATGGCCACAGATGGGATCCATCTGAAAAAGGATCCCTGCCAGACATGGCTGATGTATTTGCGGGAGCATACCGTGGCCCAGTGATGGGCACCGGGCGGAAAGAAAAAGAAGGGATATTGCAATGAAGAAAGGATTGCTGCTGTGCAGCGTAATGCTGCTGACGTTGCTAATAAGTGCCTGTGGGACAAAAAGCCAGACGGTGGATGTTGATCAGCTGACGGATGAACTGCTGACCCAGGTGGATTTTGAGGATGAACTGACAGAGCTGGGGGAGGATATGATCCCCGCCCTCTATGGCGTGGAGGGTGCAGTGGAACAGAGGGTGTATATGAGCAGCGGGGCTACTGCTGAAGAGGTGGCGGTGTTCCTCTTTGCGACGGAGGACGAAGCCCAGGCGGGGCAGGAGGCATTGGAGCAGCGGCTGGAGAGCCGCAAGGCTGATTTTGCCAACTATATGCCCGATGAGGCCTCCCGGCTGGACAACGCTGTGCTGGAGCGTTCCGGCTGCTGCGTGGCCCTGTGCGTATCTGCGGGGGACGAGGCCCGGCAGATCATTGAGAAGAATTTAGGTTAAGCCATCTGGTGATCTTGGTAGATCTATCTGCCAGCTTCACCTAAGGAACACGGGCAAAGAAGCCCATTTGCGAGCCGCCGGAGGGCGGGGCGAAAGTGGCCCCCTCCTCCGGCGGAGTTTCTTTTGCCGGGAAAGTGAAACATACAAACCGCCGCGCACCAGATGGGGTCTGGGACGCGGCGGAGTTTTTATGTGTATGGAATTTAGTATGCGGCGATGATTCCGCCGTCATTGGCATATACGGTGGAAATTCCGCCGGTGGCTACAATCAGGATCTCGCTGAAATGGCAGCGCTCCAGGGCCAGCTCCCGAACGTATTCCGCCCGTTCCCGGCAGTTGCAGTGGGCAATGACCAAGCGGCGGCCTACATGGTCGGCATGTTCTGCCATCCGGGAAACCATCCGTACCAGGGTCTGCCGCAGGCTGAGCCCCTGGCCCAGCTTTTCGATCTCGCCTTCACGGGTGGCGCCCATCAGCAGCTTTACCCGTAGTGCCCCGGTCACCAGGGACTGCACCCGGGTCAGCCGTCCGTTTTTCCGCAGGTTTTCCAGATCCTCCAGCACAAAAATGGTCTGCATCCGGCTGATATAGGCCTCCACCTGCTCCACCACCTGAGCAAAGGGAAGGCCCTGTTCTGCCAGCTCACGGATCAGCAGAGCAATCTGCACCTGGCCGGCGGAAGCGGAACGGGAATTGAATATGTGGACATTGGCCTGCCCACCCTCTTCGCGGTAGATGGAGAGGGCTTGCATGGCGGCATTGTGGGAGCCGGAAAGACGGGCGGTGAGAGTTACCACATAGTTGTCTTTGTCGTCTTCGAATTGTTCCAGATACTGAGCGGGGGAGGGACAAGCGGTTTTGGGCGCAGTAGGCCAGGCACGCATCTTCTGCAGCAGTTCGCCCTGATGGAAGTTGGCGTCGTCCAGGATCGTCTCTGGTCCTACCTGAATGCTGAGGGGGACTTTCACAAAATGGGGATCCTGCAGCATATCCGCTGTCAGGTCGGTGCAGCTGTCACCAATGATTTTGTATGTCATTTTAAAACCCGCCTAAACTAATATTGTATATCAGATTATACCGTATTTCGTAGAAATGTCAATAGGAGGGAGCGACGGCTTTTTCCTGGGTCATCTCGGGAAGAGGCGGCAGGATCAATACAGGATGCGGCGGAGCAGCTGCTCTGAGATAAAAAAAGAAAAGCGGTTTGCATGAAGCAAACCGCTTTTTGTGGCAGCGGGAGAAGGATTCGAACCCTCACATACGGAGTCAGAGTCCGCTGTGCTACCTTTACACAATCCCGCTATGTCCGTAGCGAACAGATATTATTATAGCGACTTCTCTCCAAATGTCAAGAGGAAATTACAAAAAAATAGAAAAATTTTCAGACCCCCACGGAGGAACTGAGACACGGGCCGGAAGAGCAGTCCGGAAGAGAGAAATTAAGGGAACTTTTTCTATATCAGGCAAGAGAAAGAAGGGATTTTACCCCAAAATCGGGCAGAATAGGCATTGTAACCGGAAGGCAGGTATGGTACACTTGGGGGCGGAACGAAGAAGGAAGGGGGCGCTGTGATGCTGCTGGCCATTGATATTGGCAACTCCAACGTGTCTCTGGGCGTGTTCCAGGGGGAACAGCTGCGGATGCAGGCGAAGCTTTCAGCCCAAACCGAGCGCAGTGCGGATGAGTATGCCGCGGTGATGTACGATCTTCTGCGGATCAACGGCGTGGCCCGGGAGGAATTGACGGGCTGTATCCTTTCTTCTGTGGTGCCGGAGCTCACCGGGCTGGTGGAATCCGCTGTGGAAAAACTGACGCCGCTGCGGGTGCTGCGGGTAGGCCCCGGCGTCCGTACAGGCTTTCGTATTCGGATCGATGATCCCTCCCAGCTGGGAGGTGATCTGGTGGCGGATACCCTGGCGGCTCTGACAGAATATGGTGCACCTCTTATTATCATCGATGCCGGGACAGTGACCACCCTGGCGGTAGTGGATGAGAGCCGCACCTATCTGGGGGGCTGCATCCTGCCGGGGATCCGTTCCAGCGCGGCCCTTCTGAAATCCACCACTGCCCTTCTGCCCTCCATAACCCTGGGGGTAGAGGAGGAGGCCTGCCTGGGCCGCAACAGCGCCGACGCCATGCGCTGCGGCTTGCTGCTGGGCAGCGCCATGATGCTGGACGGCTTCATCGACCGTATTCAGACCCAGCCGGGAATGGCAGGGGCCAAAGTGGTGGCTACCGGCGGCTCCATGGACCTGGCGACTGCCTACTGCCGCCGGGAGATCCTCCGGGACCACGATCTGACTCTTAAGGGCCTGCGGTATCTGTATGAGAGCAACCAGCCCCGGCCCAGAAAGCATTGAGGTCATTGCGGCTGATGCCGTTGTGATAAAATTTGTGCGCCGTACTCCCTGGAGGGGAGACGACAGCACGAGGTGAAATACCCTCAAAGGAGATTCCCCCATGTACAATAGTTCCAATAAGATCCACAGGATCACGCTGACAGCACTGCTGGTGGCCATCATTTTCCTGCTGGCATTTACGCCGCTGGGGTATTTGGTCATTGGCCCTATTGCTGCAACCACGATCCAAATGCCGGTAGTGATCGGCGCTGTCCTCATGGGACCGGTTACCGGACTGGTGCTGGGCGCCTTTTTTGGCCTGAGTGCCATCGTGAAGGTGCTGACCATGCCTGGCGCGGACCCCTTTGCTACGATGGCGCTGACCTATTCCCCCCTGGCCTATATTACCGTATGTATGGGCTCCCGGATGCTGATGGGATGGCTTACCGGACTTCTGGGCGTAGGCCTGCGAAAGATTCCCGCGCTGGGCGGTAAGCGCTCTGTGATCCGCTATGGTATAGCGGGCTTCAGCGGATCTTTGATGAATACGGTTTTTTATCTGGGCCTTCTGTGGCTGCTGGCCAGAGAGGTGATTGCCACAGCCTACAACGTGGATGTCAGCGGCGTGGGGACCATTGTCATGACAACCGCGGTAACGGCGGGCCTTCCTGAGGCCGCAGTGTCCTGCGTTGTGGTGGGAGCGGTTTGCCGGGCATTGGAAGCGTTGGATCGGCGCTGGTTTGCCTGATAATGCGAGAATACAAGGCGGGGTGCATTGGCACCCCGCCTTTTCTGTGTGATTTTTCGGCAGCAGGCATTAAATTCCTGTTAACCTATGGAAACTCTGAAGAAAATGGTATATACTATCTAAGATTTGACAACAGAAGGGGAGGGCGGCACATGGCACGGCAGATGCTCATGGACAACGTATATCTCACCTATATCCCGTCGGAAAAATTTAAGACTGCTTTTTTCAGCGCCCAGATGGTGATGCCCCTGGAGAAGGATACCGCAGGACGCAATGCCCTGCTGGTGAATGTCCTCAGCCGGGGAACCCTGCGCTTTCCGGATATGCAGGCGCTTTCCGCCCATCTGGACCGGCTCTATGGCGCGCGCCTGGAGCCTACGGTCCGTAAGAAGGGGGAAAATCAGGTCTTTGGCTTTGTGGCCAGCTGCGTGGATGAACGGTTTTTACCGGAGGGCGAGCGGCTGCTGGAGCCTATGGCCGACCTGCTGGGAGAGCTGTTTTTAAGCCCCGCCACCCGTAACGGGCGGCTCCGGGGTGACTATGTGGACAGTGAGCGGGCCAAACTGGCGGATCTGATCCGCAGTGATATCAACGACAAGCGCCTCTATGCTGCCCGCCGGCTGCTGGAGGAGATGTGCGCTGGGGAGCCCTATGGCCTCAGTCGCCTGGGCATTGCCAAAGAAGTGGAGCGGATCTCTCTTCAGCGTCTCAACAGCCATTATCAGGCCATTTTGCCTGCTGCACGGCTGGAGCTCTTTTATTGCGGCGCTGCACCGGAAAAGCGGGTGGCCGGTGCCTTTACAAGGGCCTTTGCCGCCCTGCCCCGGCAGGGAGCTGTGGAGCCGGCGGCCACTACCCGGCGGCCCGCCCCGGAGCAGTGCCGGGTGGTGGAGGAAATCATGGACGTCAGCCAGGGCAAGCTGGGCATCGGTTTTCGTACCGACAGCCGGGATATGGCCGCCACCATGGTCATGAACAGTATGTTCGGCGGCACCAGCAACTCCAAGCTCTTCCTCAATGTCCGGGAAAAGCTTTCCCTTTGCTACTATGCCGGCAGCACCTATCACCGGGCCAAAGGCCTTGTTACGGTAGCCTCCGGTATTGAACCGGCCAACTATGACCGGGCGGTGACGGAGATCATGGCCCAGCTGGAAGCGTTGAAGGAGGGCCGGTGGGAGGAGTGGGAGTTCCAGGGGGCAAAAAGCTCCCTGCGCAACAGCCTCCTCTCCATGGAAGACTCTGCTGGGGCCATGGAGGACTATGCCATGGGCCAGGCGGCTGTGGGAGGAGACGAATCCATCCCGCTGCTGCTGGAGACAGTGGCCGCTGTTACCCCGGAGCGAGTACAGGAGGCGGCGGCCTGCCTGAAAAGCGATACCATTTATTTCCTGAAGGGAAAGGAGGCGTAGTATGGAGACGCGGGAATATCCCCGGCTGGGAGAAAATGTATCCCGGCACACCCTGGCCAACGGCCTGGAGGTGATTGTGGTCCACAAGCCCTATCACGCCAAGCGCTACGCCTTTTTTGCCACCCGCTACGGCGGCATGGATATGCGCTACCGGCAGGATGGCCAGTGGCGGGACACTCCTGCCGGCATTGCCCATTATCTGGAGCACAAAATGTTTGACACGCCCCAGGGCAACGCCCTTCAGGAGCTGGCCAGGAACGGTGCGGTGGAAAATGCCTTTACCTCCGGGTCCATGACGGCCTACTACTTTGAGTCCACCGAGCATTTTTACGAAAATCTCCGGATCCTGCTGGACTTTGTTTCTGTCCCCTGGTTCACGGAGGAAAGCGTGGCCAAGGAGCAGGGCATTATCGCTCAGGAGATTCGTATGACCGAGGATGACCCGGAGTGGCGGGTATACGCCAACCTCATGGAGTGCCTGTACCGGGAGAGCCCTGTAAAGGTGCCGGTGGCCGGCACTGTGGAGAGCATCCAACAGATCACGCCCCAGGTGCTCTATGACTGCCATCGGGCCTTCTATACCCCTGGAAACATGGTGCTGGTGTGTGTAGGGGATGTGGAAATGGAGAAGGTGGCGGCTATCGCAGAGGAGATTCTGCCGGCAGAGCGTGGGGAGGATATTCCCCGGGACTATGGCCGGGAAGAGGACCCTGTGCCCTGCTGTAAGGAAAAGGAGCTGGCCATGGAGGTATCCATGCCCCAGTTCCTGGGGGGCTATAAGTGCCGGCCCTGCGGCGGCGGTGAGGAGCTGCTGCGCCGCAGTATTATCGGCGACATGGCCTGTGATGTGCTTTTCGGGGACAGCAGCCCCCTCTATGCCCGGCTCTACGAGGCGGGTGAGATCAATGGGAGCCTTGGCGGCAACTTTGATATCATGCCCGGTGCCTCTTACCTCTATGTGGGCGGCGATGCCCGTGATCCCCGAAAGGTGTTTGACGCCATTACGGCAGAGGCCAGGCGCTTGGCGCAGGAGGGGATTGGGGAGGAATTTTACCAGCAGATCCGCCGGGCTGGCTACGGCCAGTCCATTCGCAGCCTCAATTCCTTCGAGAACATTGCTGTCAGCCTGGGAGAGGGCCATTTCCGGGGGTTTGATTACTATCGTTTCCCGGAGATCTTTGACTCGGTCACCAAGGCGGATGTGGAGGCCTTTCTGCGGGAGGAGATCACGGAGGAGCATGCCGCCCTTTCGGTGATCTGGCCTGCCAGTGATGGGACAGAGGAAGGCGCGCAGCGCCCCTGAAGCACAGAGAATTTTCCTGAGGAGGAACCTTTTGTATGTACGCAAGAAGCGATATGCCCATTAGTTTTCCGGGTTTGTTTGGGGACTGGGAGTTTAACCCGTCTCCGGTGGCCATTGATATCGGCAATGGCATCTACTGGTATGGTATCATCATTGCCCTGGGCCTGATCTTGGCGGTGCTGTTTTGCAGCTGGCGGGCCAAGGACTATGGCCTTACCGAGGACAATGTCTATGACATGATTATCTGGGAGATCCCCCTTTGCATCATTGGCGCAAGACTGTACTATGTTTTGTTCTACTTGGATCTCTACCGCAATCCGGACGGCAGCTTTAATTGGGGAAAAATGGTAGCCATTTGGGACGGAGGCCTTGCCATTTACGGGGCGGTCATTGTGGGCTTCCTTGTGCTGCTGGTCTACTGTAAAAAGAAGAAACTATCCTTTGGGGCCTTTGCGGATTTGGGGGTCATGGGTCTGCTCATTGGCCAGGCCATTGGCCGCTGGGGCAATTTTATGAACCGGGAAGCCTTTGGCGGGGAGACCACCCTGCCCTGGCGGATGCGTCTGTGGACCTCCACCACGGAGTACATCGAGGTACATCCCACCTTTTTCTATGAGAGTCTGTGGAATGTGATCGGCCTTTTGCTGATCGTGTTCCTGGTATCCAAGGCCCGTACCTTCGACGGGGAAAACACCTGCTTTTATTTTATCTGGTACGGCATTGGCCGCGCCTGGATCGAGGGGCTCAGAACCGATAGCCTGTACCTTTTTGACTGGACCCTCTTTGATAAGCCTATCCGGGTGTCTCAGGTGCTGAGCCTGGCTCTGGTGGTGGCAGGATTTGTGGTGCTGGTCATTGGCAAGCGCCGCCATCCCCATGGCCGGGAGGCTCTGTTTGTCACCAAGCAGGCGGCTTTGGCGGCCGCCGCGGCGGAGGGTGCTGCGGAAGGAGAGAATGCTTCCCTTTTTGCGGCTGGTGAAGAGACTGCTGCCGGGACAGAGGACACCGTGACGGCAGATACTGCTCCGGAAGGCGGCAAGGAATCTGCGCCGGTCCGGGAGGACGGCGGGCAGTCTGTTCAGGACGAGAAAGAGGAATAAAGAAATCATAACAGCGGGCCGCGGAAATTCTTCCGCGGCCCGTCTTTTTGCGCCTTATTTCCACAGATGAATGACGCCGGCATCCTGAAGCTGTTTGACCAGCAGCAGGAAAACAGGGAAAAGGATCATACCGCCTACTCCCATGAAGTGGAAGCCCAAATACATGGCCAGCAGGGCAGTGATAGGGGGCAGATCCGCCTGGCCTGCCAGCAGCCGGGGTTCCACCAGAGAATGGGTCAGTGAGGTCACCGCATACAGGGCCAGCAGAGCCAGTGCCTGGCCGGTGTTTCCCAGCAGCAGAGAGAGAATGGCCCAGGGGATCAGCACAGCTCCTACCCCCAGTACCGGCAGGGCGTCTACTAGGGCGGTAAAGGCGGCGGCCAACAGGGCGAAATCCAGGCCCATCCAGGTAAAGCCCCCCAGCAGGAGCAAAAAGGTGATGAGAATCAGCAGCAGCTCTGCTCGCATCCACTTGAGGATGGTGGAGCGGCAGCACTGGGCGGCGCTGCGGCAGCGCTTTTGCCAGCTTTCCGGCAGCTGTCGTTTGAGAAAGCTGAGAATGGCAGGATAGGAGAGACTGGTAAAATAGACAGCCAGTACGGTGGTTACCAGAAACAGCCCCGCTGCCGGGAGCGCGGAAAGCAGGGAAGAGGCAGCCCCCATAAGCCAGCCGCTGACAGCCCCTGCCAGAGAGGGGCCTTCTGTCATCAGCTGCTGTGCCATGCCGTCCAGAGCAGAGCGGAGAAATACCGGACAGGAAACATACCAGGAGTCCACCCGGTCCAGCAGGCTGTTCCACAGCTGAGGAAACTGGGCCATGGCCTCCGGCAGGCGGTTGGACCATGCCTGCAGTTCTGCTGCCAGCCGGATCAAGAGCAGGGCCGCACCGCCGCCCAAGGTAAGGAGCAGCAGCGTGGTGATCACTGCCGCGGCAAAGGAGCGACGTACCCGGAGCCGGCGCCGCAGCCGCTGCACCAGAGGCTCCACGGTGGCCGCCAGCGCCAGGGCGATCAGAAAGGGAAGCAGGGCCAGCAGCAGCCAGCGGAAGAAAATGTATAGCCCTGCCAGCCACAGCAGCATGACGATTGTCCGCTTGAAAAAGACATTTACTTGTGACATATAGACAACATGCACCTCTTTCCGGGGCGGGGACAAGAAAAGTTTGTGGAAATTTGCCGCAGGGTTATGGTTGTATCTAACGATTTGATGTGGTAAAATGACACCACACAAAGACATATGGCCACAGGAGGAGTACAGATGAGTGCTAAAACAAAGTATTATATCGTGGCGGCGGAGGCGCTGCCGGAGATTTTCATCAAGGTGGCCGAAGCCAAGCAGCGGATGCAGACCGGAGAGGCGGGGACAGTTGGCGAAGCTACCCGCCAGGTAGGGATCAGCCGCAGCGCTTTCTATAAATATAAGGATGCAGTGCAGCCCTTCAACAACATGAAGGTAGGCCATATTATCACCTTCTATACCATGCTGAAGGATAACCCCGGCGTGCTGAGCAATGTACTGTCTATTTTTGCCGGGAGCGGCGCGAATATACTCACCATCAACCAAAGTATTCCCACCAACGGCTGCGCGGCGGTGACCATTTCGGCGGAGACATCGGAGATGGCGGAGAGCCTGGAAGGGCTTATCGGCCGGGCGGAAGCGGTGGAAGGCGTTATCAAGTTTGAGATCCTGGCGGGCTGAGCGCCGGAGAGAGGAGATAGATATGGCCAATTTCGCGATTATGGGATTTGGGACGGTAGGCGGCGGTGTGGCAGAGGTGCTGCGTATGAACAGTGCTGCCATTGCCGAAAAGCTGGGAGAGCCTCTCAATCTAAAGTATATTCTGGATGTGCGGGACTTATCCACCACCCCCTATGCGGATAAAGCAGTAAAGGACTTCTCCATTCTGGAAAACGATCCGGAGCTGGATGTGGTGGTGGAGTCCATTGGCGGGGCCAAGATCGCCCTGGAGTTTACCCGCCGGTGCCTGCTGGCAGGCAAACATGTGGTTACCTCCAACAAGGAGCTGGTGGCTGCCCACGGCCGGGAGCTGCTGGAGATTGCCCGGGAGAAAAACGTCAACTACCTGTTTGAGGCCAGTGTAGGCGGCGGTATCCCGGTGCTGCGGCCCCTGTTCCAGTGCCTGGCCGGCAATCAGATCCAGGAGATCGCCGGTATTCTCAACGGTACCACCAACTATATCCTCACCCGCATGGTGAAGGACGGCGCTACCTTTGCCGACGCCTTGAAGGAGGCCCAGGGCAAGGGATACGCCGAGGCAGATCCCACCGCTGATGTGGAGGGCCTGGATGCCGGGAGAAAAATCTGTATTCTGTCGGATCTGTCCTGGGGCCGGGAGGTACGGCCGGAGGCCATCAGTGTTCAGGGCATCAGCGCCATTGACCTCAAGGATGTGGCCATTGCCAGCGGCGCAGGCTACCGTGTCAAGCTGCTGGGGCGGGCCATGAAGCTGGAAGATGGGCGGCAGGCAGCCTTTGTGGCGCCCCACCTGGTGCCGGAGAGCAGTCCGTTGGCCAATGTGGATGATGTGTTCAACGCCATTATGATCCGGGGCAACGCCGTGGGAGATGTTATGTTCTATGGCCGTGGAGCCGGAGATCTGCCCACCGCCTCCGCTGTCATGGGGGATGTGCTGGACGCTCTGGAGCATCGGGAGAAACGGCGGAACCTTGGCTGGAACGAGGATGCGGCCCTGGTGGATCTGGAGACGGAGTTGCCTCTGTATTGGTACCTTCGGGGCGATTTTGCCGCGCCCCCCAGCAGCGAGCGGCTGGCCGAAGGTGCGGTCATTGTAGGCCCAGTATCCCGTAAAGAAGCGAAAGTCCTGGCGGCCCGTGTGGGCGCTCAGGCGATGCTGCCGGTATTGCGATAACCACAGGCGGCAGCGGCGACTATAATAGAGTACCAATAAATTTTCCGGAGAAGGGGAGTACCCAGATGAGTTTGATTGTACAGAAATTTGGCGGCAGCTCCGTCCGTGATGCCCAGCGCATCATGAATGTGGCGGGGATCATTGCCGAAACCTACCGGGCAGGCAACCAGGTGCTGGTGGTTCTGTCCGCTCAGGGCGATACCACCGATGACCTGATTGAAAAGGCAAGGGAGATCAACCCCAAAGCCTCCAAGCGGGAGATGGATATGCTGCTGTCCACCGGTGAGCAGATTTCCATTGCCCTGTGTGCCATGGCTCTGGAGGGCATGGGCCTGCCGGTTATCAGCCTGGCGGCCTGGCAGGTAGGCATTCATACCAGCAGCGCGTACAGCGACGCCCGCATTAAGAAGATTGATCAGGAGCGGATCCGCCAGGAGCTGGATAAAAACAAGATCGTTCTGGTGGCGGGCTTCCAGGGGGTCAACCGCTTTGGCGATGTGACCACACTGGGCCGGGGCGGCTCTGATACCAGCGCTGTGGCCCTGGCTGCCGCCTTCCACGCAGATCTCTGCCAGATCTATACGGATGTGGATGGCGTGTATACCACCGATCCCCGTCTTGTGCCTGGCGCCCGCAAGCTTGAGGAGATCACCTATGATGAAATGCTGGAGCTGGCCAGCCAGGGCGCCCAGGTTCTCCACAATCGCAGCGTGGAGCTGGCGAAGAAGTACCATGTGAATATGGAAGTCGTGTCCAGCCTGGAGCGCAAGCCCGGCACGAAAGTCAAGGAGGTAGTAAAGATGGAAAAGACCAATATCGCCGGTGTGGCGAAGGATACCAGTATTGCGCGGATTGCTGTGGTGGGTCTGGCCCACAATCCCGGTGTTGCGTTCCGTATGTTTTCTCTGCTGGGCAAGGCCCGCATTAATGTAGATGCCATTATCCAGTCCATTGGCCGGGGGGAGAGCAAGGACATCAGCTTCACGCTGCCCCGGTCGGACGTGGAAGAAGCTGTAAAGGTTTTGGAGAGTGAGAAGGAAGCCCTGGGCTTTGACCACATCACCGTGGAGGATAAGATCGCCAAGGTGTCCATCGTGGGCGCTGGCATGATGACCACCCCTGGTGTGGCCGCTAAGATGTTTGAGGCTCTGTATGACGCCAACATCAATATCCAGATGATCAACACCAGTGAGATCCGGGTATCGGTGCTGATTGACGAGGAGGACGCGGTGCCTGCGGTTCGGGCAGTCCATGAGAAATTCTTCGGCGACGCGGAGTGATTTTGACGGAGCCAGCCATAAGGACATAAGAAAAACGCCCTGTACGGATTTTCCGTACAGGGCGTTTTTTCTGAGAGGTTATTGTTGTGGGTGGGGCCTGCGCTTTTCCAGCAGCCGCCGAATAGCGGTCTCTGTGGTCACAAAAAGGACCAGGTGGGCGGCCAGAAGAATGCAGCTGATCCAGAAGCTGGGCTCCGAGGCGTCCAGCCGGGCGGAAAAGCTGTGTGGGCCTGCCGGGAAGGTGAAGAAGCTGATAAGGTAGGCCACAAAGATCACGCCGTGGGCCAGTCCGCCCAGCAGCAGCACATGGCGGCAGCTTTTGGAAAACAGGGCGTACAGGTAAAGGACAGCGCCCAGCAGAAACAGGGGCCCCAGCAGCTGGATTCCCCGCCGGGCGGTGTCGGCTCCGGCGCAGAACCAGGGAAATAAAGTGGGCACAAAGCAGCAGAGGAAAAAGCTGACGGTCAGCATCTTTTTCCTGTCAAGCCGAATGGACACGAAAACAACTCCTTTCGCCCCAAAACAGAACTTAGTTGAGGAAATCCTTCAGTTTTTTGCTGCGGCTGGGGTGGCGGAGCTTCCGCAGGGCCTTGGCTTCGATCTGACGGATCCGCTCGCGGGTAACGTTGAACTCCTTGCCAACCTCCTCCAGAGTGCGGGTGCGGCCGTCCTCAATGCCGAAGCGGAGCTTGAGGACCTTTTCCTCCCGGGGAGTCAGGGTGCTGAGGACGTCCACCAGCTGCTCCTTGAGAAGGGTGAAGCTGGCAGCCTCGCTGGGCTCGCTGGCACCTTCGTCGGGGATGAAGTCGCCAAGATGGCTGTCCTCCTCCTCGCCGATAGGGGTCTCCAGGGAAACAGGCTCCTGGGCAATCTTCAGAATCTCACGGACCTTGTCTACCGGCATGGACATCTCGGCGGCAATTTCCTCCGGGGAGGGATCGTGACCCAGCTCCTGGAGAAGCTGACGGCTGACACGGATCACTTTGTTGATGGTCTCTACCATGTGTACGGGAATGCGGATGGTCCGGGCTTGGTCGGCAATGGCCCGGGTGATGGCCTGGCGGATCCACCAGGTGGCGTAGGTGGAGAACTTGTAGCCCTTGGTGTAGTCAAATTTCTCCACTGCCTTGATCAGGCCCAGG
>JAGHHM010000055.1 GCA_017887695.1 Oscillospiraceae bacterium
TCCTGATCGCCCTGGATCTCCGTAACAGAGACGGCGTCGGGATCTTCCACCAGGTTTCTGGCGATGTAGAGCAGCAAGTCTTTCATGCTGTGCCCTCCAACTGGTTCCATTACAGAACGTCGACCTTCTTCAGCAGAGCGCGGACGGTGTCAGTGGGCTGAGCGCCGGTCTTGATCCACTCCTTGGCGCGCTCGGCGTCGATCTTGATCTCGGCGGGAGCCACGCAGGGATTGTAAGTGCCGATCTCCTCAATGAAGCGGCCATCCCGGGGATAACGGCTATCGGCCACCACAACGCGATAGAAAGGAGCCTTCTTGGCGCCCATGCGGCGCAGTCTGATCTTAACCATGATATGTTTCCTCCAAATTTGAAAAATTATTTTTTAAAAATATCGAAAATGCCGGGGCATTTATCGCGATGGTAAGGCGCCTTATTTCAGACGCTTTTTCCGGCCGAAGCCGTGCATCTTGCTCATGCTGCCGCCTTTGCCCAGGGCACCCAGGCCAGGCATACCGCCAAGGCCCTTGGGGAGTTTTCCCTTGGAGAACTGGCGGGTGAGCTGGAGCATCAGTTCATATTGCTTGAGCAGACGGTTGACGTCGGATACGTCCAGGCCGCAGCCCGCGGCAATCCGCCGCTTACGGCTGGCACCCAGAATGCCGGGGTTGTCCCGCTCCTGGGGGGTCATAGAGAGGATGATAGCCTCCTGGTGAGCCAGGAGCTTCTCATCCACCTGGGTGTTCTGCATCTGCTTGCCCAACTGTCCGGGCATCATCCCTGCCAACTGGCTGAGATCTCCCATATTCCGCAGCTGCTGCATCTGCTCCATATAGTCAGTGAGAGTAAAGCGGTTTTTCCGCAGCTTTTCCTCAACTGAGCGGCTTTCTTTTCATCAAACTGCTGCTCTGCCTTTTCGATCAGAGAGAGCATGTCCCCCATGCCCAGGATCCGGGAAGCCATACGGTCGGGGTGGAACAGCTCGATCATATCCAGCTTCTCGCCGGTACCCACGAATTTGATGGGCTTGCCGGTAGCCGCACGGATAGAGAGGGCAGCACCGCCGCGGGCGTCGCCGTCCAGCTTGGTCAGCAGTACGCCGTCAATCCCCAGGGCATCATCGAAGGCGGTGGCGGCGTTAACAGCGTCCTGACCGGTCATGGCGTCCACTACCAGCAAGATCTCGTTGGGGTGGACGGCCGCCTTGATGTTCTTCAGCTCGTCCATGAGCTGCTCGTCGATATGGAGCCGGCCGGCGGTATCCAGCAGGATGGTGTCGTAGCCGTGGTCCTTGGCGTGGTGTACCGCATGCTGGGCAATCTGTACAGGATTTACCTGGCCCAGGGAGAACACAGGGATCCCCAGTTGGTCGCCCACCACCTGCAGCTGAGTAATGGCCGCGGGACGGTATACGTCACAGGCAACCAGCAGGGGGCGCTTGCCCATACGGTTTTTCAGGTAGCCTGCCAGTTTGGCGCCGTTGGTAGTTTTGCCGGCACCCTGGAGACCGACCATCATGATCACCGTGGGGCCGCTGTTGGCAAAGGAAATTTTGGCGTTGGCCCCGCCCATGAGGTTGGTGAGCTCTTCGTTGACGATTTTGATAATCTGCTGAGCAGGGGTAAGGCTCTCCAGTACGTCGGCGCCCACAGCCCGCTCGGTAATGCTTGCGACGAAGTCCTTGACAACCTTGTAGCTGACGTCGGCTTCCAGCAAAGCCAGACGCACTTCCCGCATGGCCTCCTTGACGTCGGCCTCGGTGATGCGGCCCTTGCCCCGCAGGCGCTTAAATGTGGCGCTTAATTTTTCAGAAAGGCCTTCAAATGCCATAGATGGTTACTCCTTATTCCCGCAGGGCGGTGGCGGCCTTCTGGATGGTCTCCACCAGGGCGTCCACCCGGGGATTCTCGTATTGGCGGTAGTTGATGGTTTTCAGTTCCTCCGCAGCCTCCTGGATGGCGTTAAGGTTACCCTGCATCTGCATGAAGCGGCGGATGAGCCCAGTTTTATCCTCGATCTCCTGCATGATCCCCTCCGCCCGGACGATGACGTCCCGGACACCCTGCCGGCTGATGCCGTTGTTTTCTGCAATCTCGGACAGGGACAGGTCCTCATTGTAATAGAGGTCGAAGAACTCCTTTTGTCTGTCTGTCAGGAGTTCCCCGTAAAAATCATACAGCATGGTCATGCGATAGGTCTGGTTTTTCACGGCGTTCCCTCCTTCTGTAAAGTGCGTCGGCTTTACAACCTTGATTATGATACCGTATTTCCAACGAAAAGTCAAGGGGAAAATGGAAGACGGTTTGCAGAAATTGGCTCTTTGCCCTTTTTAGTGGCCAAAGGGGAGGGAAAGCAGTGAATTTCTGTGGGAAATTACCAAAATATTCACAGTTAATTTGTTGACGATGGCAGGGGTTTTGTTATATAATACATTGAATTTCTATGCGGAGGGACAGGCTTATGTGGATCGCGGACGGGTGGAAAGACTATGAACTGCTGGACTGCGGCGGCGGAGAGAAGCTGGAGCGCTGGGGGGACAAGCTCCTGGTGCGCCCGGATCCCCAGGCCATTTGGCCTGCCGTAGGGAAGCACGGGGGCTGGAGAACCCCTGACGGAAGGTATTTCCGTTCCAATACCGGCGGAGGGCACTGGGATAAAGGACGGCTTCCTGCCCAGTGGCAGGTCCGGTACAAGGATCTTACCTTCCAGGTAAAGCCTATGAACTTCAAGCATACAGGCCTTTTTCCTGAGCAGGCGGTAAACTGGGATTTTGCCCGTCAAAAGATCCGTTCTGCCGGACGGCCCATCAATGTGCTGAACCTGTTTGCTTATACCGGGGCAGCCAGCGTAGCCTGCGCTGCGGCGGGAGCCAGCGTGTGTCATGTGGACGCCGCCAAGGGGATGGTGGCCTGGGCCAAGGAAAACGCCAGAGCCTCCGGCCTGGAGGACAAGCCCATCCGTTGGATTGTAGATGACTGCGGCAAGTTTGTGGAGCGGGAGATCCGCCGGGGCCGGACCTACGATGCCATTATCATGGATCCCCCCAGCTATGGCCGGGGACCTACCGGCGAGGTGTGGAAGCTGGAGGAGAGCCTGTATCCCTTTGTGGAGCTGTGCAGCCGGGTTCTGTCCGACAATCCCTTGTTTGTGATCATCAATTCTTATACTACCGGCCTTGCCCCCAGTGTACTTACCTATATTCTGGAGACAGTGGTTTCCCGGAAATATGGCGGTCACACCCAGAGTGATGAGATCGGCCTTCCTGTAACAGAAACCGGTCTGGTGCTGCCCTGTGGGGCTACCGGACGGTGGATGGGGGAGTAGGCGATGCATAGGACGCTGTCCTACCTCTTCGCCATGCTCTGGGGAGCTTTTCCCGTGCTTTTGGTTTGGCTGTGCCTGATACCATGGAGACGGAGACGGCTGAAAGCGGCTGGCCTGCGCAGCGGCACAGCCAGGGAAATCACCCTGGCACTGTTTTGGATGTTCTGTGGTGGTATGGCGGTGATTACGCTGCTGCCCAGGTGGGTGGTGCCATCCTTAACCGATGTGGCCAATGGTTACCGCTGGAACGTGGGGGATTATCCCTTTTTTACCTTAGGTACCGCCAATTTTCAGCTGCTGCGCACCTTCCGGGGAGACGGCTGGTCGATTTACAACCTGCTGGGAAACATCATCATGTTTTTCCCCTTTGGCTTTTTTCCTGCCTTGTTGTGGCGGAACTGTACCTGGCGGCGGGCTCTTTTGACGGGCTTTGCCGTTACCGCCTGCATTGAGTGCTGTCAGCTGTGCGTAGGCCGGGCTTTTGATGTGGACGATCTGCTGCTCAATACCATAGGGGCTATGGCGGGATGGGGGCTGTGGCTGCTGCTGCGAAAGACAGCACCCGGTTTTGCCCAGCGGTTCCAGGTGGAGCCAGTATCCTGATGGCTGCTCCCAGTATCCTGCCGGGATCTATAATAGGAGGTACATGGTATGATTCATCTTTTTAACCGGAAGCTGCTGGTTACTGAGTCGGATCCACAGCAGGTAGGGCACGTGAAGGATGTACTTCAGCAGGCCCGGATTTCCTACTCCATTGATCCCCTGCGGTGCGGGAGCCGCTTCGGGCAGGCCAGGGACGCCAGTATGGCCGCCCAATTTGGCATGCGGTACAGCATGTTCAACACGACTACATTTGTATATAAGATCTACGTGCGCCGTCGGGACCACAGGCGGGCCCGGCAGATTTTGTACGGAAAATAAGAGGTACTACCCCATGGCAGATACGATTATTAAAACAGAAGAGCTAGCGTTTTCCTATCCGACAGAGGAGGGACAGGCACCCCTGGCTGCGCTTAACGGCGTGTCATTGGAAATTGAACGGGGCAGCTTTGTGGCAGTGCTTGGCCACAATGGCTCCGGGAAATCCACTCTGGCCAAACACATGAACGCGGTGCTGCTGCCGGCGGGCGGCACGGTATGGGTGGATGGAATGGACACCTGCGATGAGCAGTACCTGCTGGAGATCCGGAGACGGGTAGGCATGGTGTTCCAGAACCCGGATAACCAGATCGTGGCCAATGTGGTGGAGGAGGATGTGGCTTTCGGCCCGGAGAACCTGGGTGTCCCCACAGAGGAGATCCGCCGCCGGGTAGACGCCGCGCTGAAGGCGGTGGGGATGGAGGAGTTTGTCCTCCAGGCACCCCATCATCTCTCCGGCGGGCAGAAGCAGCGCATCGCCATTGCCGGTATCATTGCTATGGAACCGGCCTGCATCGTTCTGGACGAATCCACGGCCATGCTGGATCCCAGCGGTCGGCGGGAGGTGTTGGACACCGTCCGGCGACTGAACCGGGAGAAGGGGATCACGGTGGTCCTTATCACTCACCACATGGACGAGGCGGCTATGGCGGACCGGATCATCGTGATGGACGGCGGCCAGTCGGTGATGGATGGTACGCCCAAAGAGATTTTGCCCCGGATGACGGAACTGCGGGCGATTGGTCTGGATGTACCCCATACGGTGGAGCTTCTCTATGGCCTCCGGGAGGATGGTTTTGACGTGCCGGTAGACGCACTGTCGGTGGAGGAGTGCGCCGATGCAATCGTGACAGCTCTGAAGGGCCGTGAAAACCGCTGATCCTTATTTATTAATAAGTAGTAAGATTAATTATTATCGAGAATTTACCCGCGCCCTTTTGGCGCGAGAAAGAGGAACGAAGTTGAAACCCATTATTCGCGTGGACAATCTGACCCATACCTATGGGCAGGACACGCCTTTTTGCCGCAGTGCGGTAGACGGTGTGAGCCTGGAAATCATGGAAGGGGAGTTTCTGGGGATTATCGGCCATACCGGTTCCGGGAAATCCACTCTGATCCAGCACCTTAACGGACTGCTCCGTCCCACCAGTGGGACGATTTATCTGGGAGACAAGGACATTTGGGCAGATCCCAAGGAGATCCGGGAGGTACGTTTCCAGGTGGGGCTGGTATTTCAGTACCCGGAGTATCAGCTTTTTGAGGAGACGGTTTATAAGGATATATCCTTTGGCCCGAAAAATATGGGCCTCTCAGAGCAGGAAATTGATCGCCGGGTTCGGGATGCCGCAGCGTTTGTGGGCCTGGACGAGGGGCTGCTGGACAAGTCCCCCTTTGAGCTTTCCGGAGGCCAGAAACGCCGGGTGGCCATTGCCGGTGTGATTGCCATGGAGCCGAAGGTGCTGATCCTGGACGAGCCATCGGCGGGTCTGGATCCTGCCGGCCGGCGGAGTTTGCTGGAGAATATCCGCACTTACCACCGGGAGAGGGGTACCACCGTGGTGATGGTCAGCCACAGCATGGATGAGGTGGCGGAGAATGTGGATCGCATCATCGTTCTGGCGGATGCCGGTGTTGTGATGAGCGGTACCCCCCACGAGGTGTTCAGCCGTGCGGAAGAGCTGGTAGCGGTAGGACTTAATGTGCCTCAGGTGACTCGGGTGGCCATGGAGCTGCGCCGCCGGGGCGTGGGCATTGACCCTGCGGTGTACACTGTGGCGGAGCTGCGGCGGGCCTTGTCCGCCTTGAAAGGGGGGACGACGGCATGCTGAAGGATATTACTCTGGGCCAGTTTTTCCCGGGTACGTCCCTGGCCCACCGCTTGGATCCCCGCAGTAAGATCATTTTGACGGTAGTCTATATTGTTGGATTGTTCTGCGCGGAGTCCTTTGTGTCCTATGGCCTGATGGTAGCGCTGCTGGTTACCGGGGTAAAGGTTTCCGGTGTGGCCCCCAAGGCTTTGGTAAAAGGTCTCAAGCCTGTGCTGTTCATCATCTGCTTTACGGCCATCCTGAATCTTTTCTACACGCCTGGTGAAGTTCTGGTTCAGTTGTGGGTCTTTAAGATCACCAAAGAAGGTATTTTCACTGCGTTTTTTATGGCCCTGCGGATCAGCATGCTGATTATGGGGACATTTCTCCTGACCTACACCACCAGCCCCTTCGCTCTTACCGATGGGCTGGAATCCCTGCTGGGGCCGCTGAAGAAGGTGAAGGTACCGGTTCACGAATTGTCCATGATGATGTCCATTGCTCTTCGTTTCATCCCCACCCTTATTGAGGAAACGGATAAGATCATGTCTGCCCAGAAGGCCAGAGGAGCGGATTTCGAGAGCGGCAGTCTGCTGGACCGTGCCAAGGCTTTGGTTCCCATTCTGGTGCCTTTGTTTATCTCTGCCTTCCGGCGGGCCGACGAGCTGGCCATCGCTATGGAGTGCCGCTGCTACCACGGCGGCGAGGGGCGCACGAA
>JAGHHM010000056.1 GCA_017887695.1 Oscillospiraceae bacterium
AAGGAGCGCTTTGCCGCCCCTCTGCCGGAATTCTATCAGCGCCGCATCATCTTCTGGCAGGACGAGGAACGGGAATTTGAGGCCATGGTGGACGAGTTAGATCTGCCGGGTGTGGAGGTCATCAAACTCACCGGCTCCAACAATTTTGAGGTCAAGAAACTGCTGCTCCACGACGACCTTACCAGCGATTTCCTCATTTACAACCCCTTCTCCTATGAAAACTCCAAGGACAACTGGCTGCGGGACGTTGAACTGTTCAGTGAGGAGTACCGGGCGGACTACATCTCCATGCTCATGAGTGAGTTGAATGTGGCCTCCGGCCCCGCCATGCGCAAGACGGTCAAACTCTATGCCAAGTTCCTGGACAGCAAGGAGCGCAAAGGCAAGCTGCAGAAAATCGGCCGCAGTTACGAGACCCCCATCCAGTTTCACATCGATGTGATGGCAGTCCTGGCGAATGTCCCCGGCGGCTCGGCCCAGGATGTCTTTATCTCCGTGCTCTCCCACGGGCTGGATGAGGAAACCAACGCACCCATTTCCAACATCAAAAAGTTCGGCAACATAGACGCTTTCTGGCAGTTGGTACGCAAATACACAGGCTACCAATACGAAGAAGAAAATCCTCTGGGCCTCTTTGCGGCTCATGTGCTGCTGACTGCCCTATCCCAGACCATGAGCGCCGGTGTGTTCAAGGGATTGGAGCGGTTCCTCTCGGAGTCCAACAAGGCTTACTGCTACAGCATGGTCCATGAGTGGCAGAACCGGGAGGATCATTTCGCTCTGCTGGAGCTCTGCCGCAGCGTGGAGCAGGAGCTGCAGTTGCCCACCCGTTTTGACAAGCAGGAGATCGAAACCCTGCTCACGGGCGACATTTTCCCCGCCATCCATGAGAGCATCCTGAAACGGTTTTATGACGAGATCTCCGGCCAGGTGGTAAAAACTGACCTGATACTGAAAACGGTGGAGAACCGCCGCACCTCCGGCTGGTATGAGATGTTTTCCGATTACTACGAGTGCCTCTACCATGTGGCCCGGATGCAGGACTTCTACCAGGAACACGCGGGCGGGTTCCACATTGTGGAGCCGAAGGAAATCTGGAAACTCTATACCGAGCAGGGTTACCAGATGGACAGCAATTACCGTCAGTTCCACCTCCACTTTGGGAATTCCCTGAAGGACAGCAATGCCGTACTGGAGGACAAACTGAAGCACGCCGCAGAGTATGTGGAATCACTCTATAAAAACTGGTTCCTGGGAGGACTGACCTCCTGCTGGGCCAATGCCGTTTCTGATGACCTTGCCTCCCTGGGTTATGTGTCCGAGATCCGCAGACAGCGGGATTTCTATACTCACTATATCCGCCCATTGGCAGGAAAAACGACCCGCGCCTTTGTCATCATCTCCGATGCCCTGCGCTATGAGGTGGCGGCGGAATTCAGCGAAACGCTGGTTCGCTCCACCAAGGGTACGGCAAAACTGGAATCTATGCAGGCGATTTTCCCCTCCATCACCAAGTTCGGTATGGCCGCGCTGCTTCCTGCTCAACGGCTGGGTGTATATGAGCAGATTATACGACTGAAGTAAGACAAAGGGCTGTGCTGATGCACGGCCCTTTTTTTGCATCTGTTTGCATACGGATTTGTCAGTATGTTAATATGGGGGGTTCAGAAATGGCCTAAAAAAGCGAAGAAAAGCAAAAATACAAATTGCACAAAACCTTGAATCCATTGAGCCGCAAAGCTTTCCGAGGTGCATCTTTTTCGGCAACAAAACACAAGAAGCACTTGCGTAAAACGCAGGTGCTTCTTTTTTTATTCAGTTCCCGGAAATCAGCAGCCTCTCGTCGCCAAAGGCGGGTGAAATCCGCCGCTGTTCGGCCGACAGGTGCACAGCAGCGGCCGGCATGATCTCCATGCGGTGTGGTCCGCCCCCTATGATGGGTACAAAGCAGTATAATATAAATTTTCCTTTTCTGCCATGCAGGAAACGCACGGCACAAACCGCCGGGCAACTCTCTCCCATATTTCTTCCGCCTTAAAAGATCATTAAGGAATCCTTAATGGGGCTTTCCGCTTTCTCTGGTATACTGAGGCCAAGTTCTGTCAAGGAGGGCCCTGCCATGACCTTTCAATACTTCTTTTTCGACACCTACCCGGGGTACTTTCTCCAGGTACTGCCCATCGCCCTGCTGGCAGGACTCCTCTACGGCGTCCGCCGCTTTGCCCGGGATCAAAGCGCCCCTGTTTCCCGGAAGCTCTTTGCCACCCTTTTTGTCACCTATATCACAGGGCTGCTGTGCCTCACCCTTTTCATCCACCTGATCGGCGGCCTTTGGTATTTCCTTTTCTACCACCAGCCCAGCGGCCGGGTGTACCACTGGTTTGACGGGAACTTTGACCTGGTCCCCGACTTTTTCTCTCACTTTTCCCGGGAAAACCTGGGCAACATCCTGATGTTCCTGCCCTTCGGCATTTTGTACCCCCTCTCCCGTGACCACAAAAGCTGGCGGGACACCCTGTGGGCCGGGCTGCTGCTGACCATTATCATCGAGCTGGTACAGCCTGTGATGGGCCGCAGCTTTGACGCCAACGACATTCTTCTCAATTTTTCCGGCGTACTTTTCTCCACCACCCTGTTTTTCCTGATCCGGCGGCTGGTGAGACGACAGCCCACCGCCTGAAGCGGAGCCCTCCAGGCTCCGCTTTTTTCGTCCCCCGCCCCCGGCGAGGCCTATTTCTTTCCCGTAAAAAGGGAGGTTAGGGCCGCCGTGAAAAGGGAGGTTAGGGCCGCCGCCCCTTGACAGGATCGTTTCAGGCGGTATAATAGCAGGGCGGCCTTTTTCCGGCCTTTGCCGGAGGTACCGCCTGTTTCGTGGTAGGTTTCCCATCCCCTTCCGGGATGGGATATATGATGCCCGGACACTTTAACCCTTTGATGCCCAAAAGAATTCAGGGCATCCATGTTAGGAGGACTTCTATGGAACACAAACGAACCGCCGGGCAGTTTGCCTCTTCGGCGGGCTTTATTCTGGCCGCCGTGGGCTCCGCGGTGGGCATGGGCAATATCTGGCTTTTCCCCTACCGGGTGGGCCAGTACGGCGGCGGCGCCTTCCTGGTGCCCTACTTTATCTTTGTGGCCCTGTTCAGCTATGTAGGCCTCTCCGGCGAATTCGCCCTGGGCCGCCTGACCGGCACCGGCACCGCCGGCTCCTTTGACTACGTCCTCCGGCAGCGGGGCAAAAAGGGAGGGGCCATTATCGGCATCCTGCCCCTGCTGGGCGTCCTGGGCATTGCTATCGGCTACTCGGTGGTGGTGGGCTGGGTCCTCAAATACGCCGCCGGGGCCATTACCGGCTCCATCCTCTCCGGGGACGCCCAGGCATACTTCAGCGCCATGGCGGTGGATTTCGGCTCCGTTCCCTGGCACCTGCTGGCGGTGCTCCTGACTGCCGGGGTGCTGCTGCTGGGCGTGAAGGACGGAATCGAAAAGATCAGCAAATTCATGATGCCCGCCTTCTTTATTCTCTTTATCATTATCGCCATCCGGGTAGCTTTCCTGCCCGGGTCCGGGGAGGGCTACCGCTATCTTCTCACCCCCGACTGGAGCTATCTCCTGAACTTTGAAACCTGGGTCATGGCCATGGGACAGGCCTTCTTCTCCCTGTCCATCAACGGCGCGGGGATGCTCATTTACGGCAGCTACATGAAGAAGTCCGAGGACATCGTCCACCACTCCGTCATGACCGCCCTGCTGGACACCGCTGCCGCCCTGCTGGCAGGCTTTGCCATTATTCCGGCAGTGTTTGCCTTCGGTATCGCCCCCAACTCCGGCCCGCCGCTGATGTTCGTCACCCTGCCTCAGGTATTCCAGAACATGCCTATGGGCCAGCTGTTTGCCATTTTGTTCTTTGTATCCGTTTTTTTTGCCGGTATCACCTCCCTCATCAACATGATGGAGGCCTGCGGCGAGGCCCTGTCCAGCCGCCTGAAGCTGTCCCGCCGCCTGTCGGTGGCTGTGGTGGCGGCGGTGGTATTCGGAGTGGCCGTGTTCCTGGAGGCCCTGCCCAACATGGGAGCCTGGCTGGACACCGTCACCATCTATATCGCCCCCTTCGGCGCTCTGCTGTGCGCGGTGTTCATCTATTTTATCCTGGGAATGCCCGCCATCAAGAAGGAGCTGAACCAGGGCAGGAAAAAGCCCCTGGGCCGGTCCTTCGACATTCTGGCCCATATCTATGTGGCTGTGGCGGCGGCAGTGCTGGTGCTGGGCATTGTCTACGGCGGCATCGGCTGATATCCGTTATCTACCCCGGCTCTCCGGCGGGAGAGGAGCAACTGCTCCTCTCCCGCTTTTTTGCGCCCGTCCGTCTTTTCATCCCTTGACAAAAGTCCGCTTTCGGACTATACTGTCCCTCAACCGCAATCGTCCGATTTCGGACATTTTGCCAAAGGAGGCACTATGGAATCCATTCATTTCCCGGAATTTCTCCGGGCATACAACTGGCTCTATAAAGAGGGCAACGCCATTTACCACCGGCTTGCCGGCCATTTCGGCCTGTCTGACACCGCCTTCTGGATCCTCTACTCCCTGCGGGAAGCGGATCATCCTCTCAACCAGGCGGAGCTCAGCGCCATCCTCTGCACCAGCAAGCAGACCGTCAACTCCGCCCTGAAAAGCCTGGAAGGGGAGGGGTACATCCGTCTGGAGAGCGCCGCCGGGGACCGGCGCAGCAAGGAGATCCATCTCACCGAAAAAGGGCTGCTCCTGGCCCGGGAATCCGTGGACCAGGTACTGGCTCTGGAGGAGCGGGCTACCCAGCGGCTGTCGGAGGAGGAGCGGCTGGCCATCCTGGCCCTGGGACGGCGCCATCTGGAGGCCCTGCGCCAGGAGACAGAGGCTCTTCTTGCCGTCTCCCAGAACCCCCAGGAGGAGTAAGCCCCCTATGGAAATCCGTCTTTCCGATCATTTTACCTTCCGCCGTCTGCTGCGCTTTACCCTGCCCTCGGTGGTCATGATGGTGGTCACCTCCCTGTACAGCGTGGTGGACGGCCTGTTTGTGTCCAACCTGGTAGGGGACCTGGCTTTGTCGGCGGTAAATATCGTCATGCCCATCGCCATGATCGTGGGCGCCTTCGGCTTCATGCTGGGCACCGGCGGCAGCGCCATTGTGGCCCGGACCCTGGGGGAGGGGGACCGGGAAAAAGCCAACCGCTACTTCTCCTTGTTTATCTGGTGCGTGGTAGGGCTGGGCGGCATTTTGTCCCTGCTGTGCGTGATCTTCATGGAGCCTATTGTCCGCCTGGCCGGGGCCAGCGACCTGCTGCTGGCAGACTGCATCACCTACGGCCGGATCCTCCTGGCCGGCAGCATCCCCTTTATGCTCCAGACCTCCTTCCAGAGCTTCTTTGTGGCGGCGGAGCGGCCTAACGCAGGACTTGTCTTTTCCCTGGCCGCCGGGGCCACCAATATGGTGCTGGACTATGTCTTTATCGCCCTGCTGGATCTGGGCATCGCCGGGGCCGCCCTGGCCACTGTGGCCGGCTACTGCGTGGGCGGACTGATTCCTCTGGCAGGATTCCTCTCTCCCAAGGCAGCCACCCTCCGGCTGGTGCCTACCCGCTTTTATGGCCGTCAGCTCCTCCACGCCTGCGAAAACGGCTCCTCGGAGCTGATGAGCAACATCTCCGCCTCGGTGGTAGGCATTCTCTACAACGTCCAGCTGATGGATCTGATGGGGGAGAAGGGGGTGGCGGCCTACTCGGTGATGATGTATGTGGACTTTGTATTTGTGGCGGCTTTCCTGGGCTTCTCCGTAGGCAGCGCCCCCATCGTCAGCTTCCACTACGGCGCCGCCAACCACCGGGAGCTGCAAAATGTGTTCCGCAAAAGCATGGCCATCATCATCGTTACCTCCCTGGCTATGGTGTGCCTCTCCGAGGGGCTGTGCCGGCCTCTGGCCGCCGCCTTCGTGGGCTATGGCGACGCCTTGATGGACCTGACCGTATCCGGCTTCCGGGTTTTTGCCCTGTGCTACCTGTTCTGCGGCGTAAGTATTTTCGCCTCATCCTTCTTTACCGCCCTGTGCAACGGCCTTGTCTCCGCACTGATCTCCTTCCTGCGCTCCTTTCTCCTTCGCGGAGGACTGGTGTTCCTGCTGCCCCTGCTGCTGGGAGAGGACGGGATCTGGGTATCCGTGGTGGTCGCCGAGGCCCTGGGCGCAGTGGTGTCCCTGGCCTTCTTGTGGGCCCTGCGCCGCCGGTATCACTATTGACGCCTTTCCCTTTTTTGATAAAGCAGTATATTCTTTCATCTGTGGACAAATTATATATTATTTGTTTATTCCTGAAAGAAGGTCACTTTTCTTTGTAAAAAGTAGATGAATTTATCTCTTTAATGCAATAAATTTTAGGAGAATTAAACCTTGCCCGACGCATATCCTTTCCTGTAACCTAGAGATAATATTACTTTTTCCCGGAAGCGGAAGAGGGGACAGGAGGGCAGCATATGCTGAAAAGCGGGTATTTACAGGATGTATACGGTCAGGTCCTGCGCCGGGACCCCGACCAGAAGGAGTTCCATCAGGCAGTGCTGGAGGTACTGGAAAGCCTGGACCGTATTGTAGACCAACACCCGGAATACCAGGAGCGGGGCATCATCGAGTCCTTTGTGGAGCCGGAGCGGATGATCGCTTTCCGGGTACCCTGGGTGGACGACCAGGGCAAGGTCCACATCAACCGTGGTTACCGGGTACAGTTCAACTCCGCCATTGGCCCCTTCAAGGGTGGATTGCGGTTCCATCCGTCGGTAAATCTGTCCATCCTCAAGTTTCTGGGTTTTGAGCAGATCCTGAAAAACAGCCTTACCGGCCTTCCCATGGGCGGGGCCAAGGGCGGCTCCGACTTCGACCCCAAGGGCAAAAGCGACGGGGAGATCATGCGCTTCTGTGAGAGCTTCATGACGGAGCTGAGCCACCACATCGGTCACTTCAAGGACATCCCTGCCGGGGACATCGGCGTAGGAGCCCGGGAGATCGGCTATCTCTTCGGCCGGTTCCGTCTGATCCACGGCGACTATGACGCCGGGGCTCTCACCGGCAAGGGCCTGTCCTTCAACGGCTCCCTGGCCCGCACCGAGGCCACCGGCTATGGGCTGTGCTATCTCACCGAGGAGATGCTCCGCTGCCAGGGAAACACCAGCTTTGACGGCAGGACCGTGGTGATCTCCGGCTCCGGCAATGTGGCCATCTTCGCCTGTGAGAAGGCCCAGGCCCTGGGAGCCAGGGTGGTGGCCCTCAGTGACTCCGGCGGCTTTATCCACGACCCGGAGGGCATCAAGCTGGATGTGGTCAAGGACATCAAGCTCAACCGCCGGGGCCGCATCAGCGCCTATGCCCAGGAGGTACCCGGCAGCACCTATACCGAGGGTTTCCGGGGAATCTGGAACATCCCCTGTCACATCGCCCTGCCCTGCGCCACCCAGAACGAGATTGACGGGGACATGGCCCGGTCCATCATCAAAAACGGGGCCATCGCTGTGGGGGAGGGGGCCAATATGCCCTGCCGCCCTGAGGCCATTCAGGCATTCCAGGAGGCAGGCCTCCTCTTTGCCCCTGCCAAGGCTGCCAACGCCGGCGGCGTGGCCACCAGCGGCCTGGAAATCAGCCAGAACGTGCTGCGCTCCGCCTGGAGCTTTGAAGAGGTGGACAAAAAGCTGAAAGAGATTATGGTGGGCATTTTCCACAACGCCTACGACGCCTCCTGTACCTGCGGCGCCGAAGGCGATCTGGTGGTGGGCGCCAATGTGGCGGGCTTTTTGAAGGTGGCCGACGCCATGGTGTCCCAGGGTGTGATCTGATTTTTTTGAAGGCAGACCGTCCCAAAGAAAGGCTGTTTCCTGTGGCAGCCTGCGGTGGGGATATCGGCAGGCATTCCGGCCGCCGGGCTGCCCTGGAAAAGGACAGCAGACTTTCCCACCAGACTGTCATGGCCGGATCTCCTGTCGGCAGTTCTGCACGATCCACAATACCGCAACCCCCGGAGACGACACATCGTCTCCGGGGGTTTTGTGTTGGAGTCCGTTTTTTCGTACTGTTGTTCTGATATCCTGCATATAGTAAGACAAGCCGACGGCTCTCAGAACCGGCGGCAGACGTTCCACACAAAAGGAGGGATCCCCATGGCATGCCCCGCTTCTCTTCCCCGCACCGTTTCCCCTTCTCCCGCGTCCCGCTTTTCCCGCCCTGCGCCCGGACGTCCCACCGGGGCCTCCAAGGTCATTGACCTTACCCCGTATTTCCAGCGCCGCCGCCGCTCTCGCCGGCGGGCCGCTCTCCACACGGTTCTGGCGGTATGGACCCAGTACCTGTCCCTGGGCTGCCTGCTGCTGTATGCCGTCCTGCGGCTGCCCCTGGGGGGAGGCGCACCTCTTGGTACATACAGCGGCCCTCTGGCCCTGCTGTGGCCCGCCTCCTTTTTCCTGCTGCTCACCAGCTATTGCAGCGACCTGCTGCTGTGGCAGGAGGACTGGGCCCCTTCACCGCAGAAAAACGCCCCCTGCCGCTGATCATGTCCCCGCATAAAAACCACCAGGGGAGGCATTTGCCTCCCCTGGTGTTCCTGTTTTGTCACATGCCTGGGATATCCGGCCTTCCCGACAGCAGCACCCGGCCAAAGCAGGCCATGCTCCGGCCGCTGCTGGGGGGCAGCAAAATATCCGCATCGGAACGCTGCCGGTTCAGGGAGAAGAGATAGACCATCCCCAGGCCATCCCGGACGTACTGCTTGCAGACCATGGCACCATCCACGCAGAAAATTCCCACATCGCCGTTTTCCAACGGATCGTGGTTCACATACACCACCGACCCGTCCTGAATCCAGGGCTCCATGGAATCTCCCTGGATCCGCACCGCCAGCTCCGCTCCCCGGGGCACCTCCCCGGTGACATCAATATAATCAAAATCCTCCCCAAATACCGGCGCCGCCAATCCCGCCGCCGCCGGGCAGCGGTAAAGGGGAATCTGCCGGGTTTCCGCCTCAGGGGCCGCTGTCTCCAGTTCTGCCTGATACGCCGTCAGCGCATCTGCCACCGCTTGCAGCGTCTGCCGCCCGGTGAGCGACAGAGCCCGGTATTTCTTCACCAATGTCTCTTCCTCCGCCGTGCAGGCAAATCCCCGGTCTCCCAGGGAATCCTGATAGAGGTAATTGGGGTCCACGTCCAATACCCGGAACAGCCGCAGCAGCACATCCTCCCGCATGGCGTTCTGGCCGTTTTCGTAGTTGCTCACTGCCGACAGGCTTACTCCCAGGGCCTTGGCCAGCTCACCCTGGCTGATCCCCAGTTCCCTGCGCCGCTGCCGCAGCCGCTGTCCAAAGCTCATACCTGCGCCTCCCTTTCCTGTTTCACCACGCTGTCTTCCCGGCCTTGCTTTTTATTGTATCATATCTGCTTTTTTTCTCCATGTCAACAGTAAAACTAAATTTTATACTTGACATTCCAGTTTTACTGTGATAGTATCTAGTTAATCAGAACATATGTTCTGTTATTTTGAACCATTACCGCCTAAGTCATGGGGCGGCAGGCCCTTCGGACGGTCCACGGAGGGGAAAGGAGGCGCATGCGGCCGCCAGTGGAACATAAAAAAGCAGCGCTCTATGGGAAGGCGCTGCCGGGAAGAGAAGGTAAGCGCTTCGGGACGAGGCGCCGCCGGGGAGAGAATGGGCGGTCTGAAAGCCGCCCTGCTTAAAACCCTGCTTCCAACAAAAAAATGAGACTCGCCTGACGGCGAATCTCATTTTGGTGGGAGCGGGTGGATTCGAACCACCGAAGTCGTCGACAACAGATTTACAGTCTGCCCCCTTTGGCCACTCGGGAACGCTCCCCTATTCACTTTTCTGCTAAGAGTGGGGTGGAGCTGGTAGACGGACTCGAACCCCCGACCTGCTGATTACAAATCAGCTGCTCTACCAACTGAGCTATACCAGCACGATTAGCAGCGAATTGTATCTTAGCAGAAAGCTTCCCATTTGTCAACAGGAAATTTTAAATTTGGGAGGAAATTTTTTTGCGCTACATCAGAAAACGTCACCGGGACCCTCAGCGGGCGGTTCCGGTGGAACAATGCGCCTGCTGCGGCGGGGAACTGTATCCCGGAAACCCCTGCTGGCGTCTGGCAGGCCGTACTCTCTGCGAGGACTGCGTGGTCCCCTGGCTCCTTCGGGAGCTGGCTCCCTTCCGGGGCCGGGCCGGGGAGGTGGAACCATGACCCTTCTGCGTATGGCCGCCAGCTACCGTCAAAGCGGCGACCTGATCCGTCTGCGGATCATTGCCCTGCGGGAGGCAGCCAAAACCGCCTCTCCCGAAGAGCGTAGCTGTCTGGAGCAGCGGATCCGGGATCTGAACGTCCTCTACCGGGAAACCCGGGAAATCGCTCTGGTACTGGAGCGGTACTACGACAGGAGGTATCACAACAATGAGCGCTACACGCTCTGACACTGGCGGCGGCTCCGGCCGGGGAAAGGAATTCCTGGCGGATCTGGCCGCCTGGAACCGGGCCAACGGGGAGGATAACAGCGAACAGCTCCAGCGGCTGCGGCGGAACCTCCGCCGGGCCCGGCGAGCGGAGCTTACCCCCCGCCAGGCGGAAATGCTCCACCTCTACTACGACCTGGGGCTGACCATGACCCAGGTAGCCCAGGAGCTGGGGGTCAACAAGTCCTCCGTATCCCGGACCATTGCCCGGGGGCGGGAACGGCTCAGGCGGTGCTTGCAATACAGCTTTTAATCTGCTACACTCTTTCCGGTGGGGCAATAGCCCCCGGTAAAGGAGAGTATGAGGAAATGCTGAAATCAACCATGCGATACGGCTGGAGCCGCCTGGCTCTGGCGGTGCTGGGCAGTCTGATCTACGCCCTGGGCATCAACCTGTTTGTCACTCCGCTGGGCCTTTATACCGGCGGACTTATGGGCATCTGCCAGCTGCTGCGGACCCTGATTTTGTCCGCCCTGCATGTCTCCAGCCTGCCCTTTGATCTGGCGGGCGTGGTCTTTTACGCCATCAACGTCCCCCTCCTGGCCATCGCCTGGCGGTTTATGGGACCCATCTTTTTCCGCAACACTGTCATCTGCGCCACCACCTATACCCTCTTTGTGAGTCTGGTGCCGGTACCCGCCCAGCCCCTGGTGGACGACGTGCTTACCAGCTGCCTTCTGGGCGGCGTCATCTCCGGCGTGGGCACCGGCCTGGTCCTTACCTGCGGCTGCTCCGGCGGCGGGCTGGACGCCCTGGGCCTCATTCTGTCCCGGAGAGGGTCCCGGCTCTCTATCGGCCAGGTAAATCTGGTCTGCAACGCCACGCTGTTCCTCCTGTGCGGCCTCCTCTTTGATGTCTCCACCATGATCTATTCCATCCTCAATACCATCTTCCAGGCCATAGCCATCGACCGGGCCCACCAGCAGAGCGTCAATGTCCAGATGCTTATTTTCACCAAGGCCGAGAGCCCGGAGCTGGACCACTTCATACTGGACAACCTCCACCGGGGCATTACCCGCTGGGAGGGCAAGGGCGTCTATACAGGCGAGGACACCCATATCCTCTGCGTATGTCTGAACAAGTACCAGATCGAGGACCTCCAGCAGGCGCTGCTCAAGGCCGATCCCAAGGCCTTCTTCATTATCCAGGAGGGGGTCCACGTCAGCAACAACTTCGAGCGGCGGCTGAACTGAAGACCACACCACACAAAACGACAAAGATCCCCCGCCCGGTACCGGGCGGGGGATCTTTTGGGTTTCATGGAGAAAAGCGCCGCTCTCAGCAGGCCCCCTTGAGGGCCTCCACCATGTCGGTGCGCTCCCAGGGCAGGTCCAGGTCGCTGCGGCCAAAGTGGCCGTAAGCGGCGGTCTGCTCGTAGATGGGGCGGCGGAGATCCAGGTGGGTGATGATCTTGCCGGGCCGCAGGTCGAACACCCGGGTGACGATCTCACTGAGCTTCTCGTCGGCCATCTTGCCGGTACCCTGGGTATCCACCAGGACGCTTACCGGCTCGCTGACGCCAATGGCGTAGGCCAGCTCGATGTGGCAGCGCCGGGCCAGGCCCGCAGCCACGATGTTCTTGGCGATGTAGCGGGCCATGTAAGCGGCGGAGCGATCCACCTTGGTGGGATCCTTGCCGGAGAAGCAGCCGCCGCCGTGGCTGGCGGAGCCGCCGTAGGTATCCACGATGATCTTCCGGCCGGTGAGACCGCTGTCGCCCACGGGGCCGCCGATGACGAAGCGGCCGGTGGGGTTGATATAGAACTTGGTGGTCTGGTCGATATACTTCTCCGGGATCACCGGTTTCACCACTGTGTCGATCACCGCCTCCCGGAGCTTCTCAATGGCGATGTCAGGGCTGTGCTGGGTGGACACCACGATGGCGGGGCAGCGCAGAACGTTGCCCTGGGCGTCATACTCCACGGTGACCTGGCTCTTGCCGTCAGGCCGCAGCCAGCTCAGCTCCCCGCTCTTGCGCACCGCCGCCAGACGGCGGCACATGGCGTGGGCCATGGCAATGGGGGCAGGCATCAGCTCCGGCGTCTCGTCGCAGGCATAGCCAAACATCATGCCCTGGTCGCCGGCGCCGATATCCTCGTCGCTGTCCCCGTCCACACCCATGGCGATGTCCTTGCTCTGCTCGTCAATGGTGGTCATGACGGCGCAGCTCTTGGCGTCAAAGCCGTAGGCAGGGTCGTTGTAGCCGATTTTCTCCACCGTGCGGCGGACGATGCCGGGGATGTCCACATAGCAGCTGGTGGAGATCTCACCCATGACCATCACAAGGCCTGTGGTGGTCACCGTCTCGCAGGCCACCCGGCCATAGGGGTCCTGGGCCAGGATAGCGTCCAGCACCGCGTCGGAAATCTGGTCGCAGACTTTGTCGGGATGTCCCTCGGTAACAGATTCAGAAGTAAAAATACGATGTGCCATTTGTTCTCCTTTCTTTTTTACAGGCAAAACGAGAAAAACACGCGCCGTCTTACCGACGGCGCGTGCTGAAAACGGGTGGTTTTCCTCATCTTGCGTTTCCGCCGGAATTGGCACCTTGCCCCCCGCTGGGGCAGGTTGCCGTGGCTTCATCGGGCCGTTCCCTCCGCCACTCTTGATAAGGGATGAAATTGTGGGGATCAAATGATCCGGAAAGTATTATATGCAGATTACATCCTGTTGTCAACATAAATTCCAAAATTTCTTCCGGCTTTTTGCCGTTTTTCTCTCTGAAAGAGGCTGTTCTCACCCCGGCAGGCGGTTGCCAAGGGACCGGGGCTGTGATAGAATGGAGCAGACTTTGGCCGGACGGGCCGGAAAGAGAGGGGGAGAGGGCCATGCTCAAGCGGGTGTATATCGAGATCACCAACGTCTGCAACCTCTCCTGCGCCTTCTGCCCCGGCACCCGGCGTGACGGCGCTTTCATGGCCCCGGCGGATTTCGCCCGGGTGCTCCGCCGCCTGAAAGGCGTCACGGAGCACATCTACCTCCACGTTATGGGGGAGCCGCTCCTTCATCCGGAGCTGCCCGCCCTCCTGGCCCTGGCGGCAGAGGACCGGTTCAACGTATATGTCACCACCAACGGCACCCTTCTGGGGGAACGGGGAGCGGCCCTCCTGGCCGCCCCGGCGGTGCGGAAGGTCAGCGTCTCCCTCCACAGCATGGAGGGAAACGGCGTGGGGGCCCTGACAGACTACCTGGAGGCAGTATGGGACTTTGCTGCCCGTGCCTCGGCAGCAGGGATTATCTGCGCCCTCAGGCTGTGGAACCTGGGGGGCGCGGAGGAACGCAACGGAGAGATTCTCTCCTTCCTGGAGGACAAGCTGGGGGCTCACCCCCTGAGCCTTCCCCAGCCCCGCCGGGGCAGCTGGCGGCTGGGGGAGCGGCTGTACCTGGAGCAGGCGGAGAAATTCGACTGGCCGGATCTGGGCGCGGCGGAGCAGGACACCCGGTTCTGTCTGGCCCTCCGGGATCAGGCAGCGGTGCTGGTGGACGGCACGGTGGTGCCCTGCTGCCTGGACCACGAGGGGGACATTCCTCTGGGGAATATTTTTGACACACCTATGGAAGAGATTCTGGCCGCTCCCCGGGCCCGGGCCCTGTATGACGGCTTTTCCCGGGGCAAGCCCTCGGAGGCTTTGTGCCGCCGGTGCGGCTTTGCCCAGCGATTCGGATAGGAGGGAGGGCCATGGAACAGGAAAAAATCAATCTGCTCCGGCGGACCGGAGCCCCCCTTCTTGCCTGGTACGCCGCCAATCGCCGGGACCTGCCCTGGCGGCGGACGAAGGACCCCTACAAGATCTGGGTGTCGGAGATCATGCTTCAGCAGACCCGGGTGGCGGCGGTGATCCCCTACTATGAGCGGTGGATGGCGGCCCTGCCGGACGTTTCCGCCCTGGCGGCCATAGATGAGGGGAGCCTGATGAAGCTGTGGGAGGGTCTTGGCTATTACAGCCGGGCCAGGAACCTGCAAAAAGCCGCGAAGATCATCGTAAACGACCTGGGCGGGGAATTCCCCCGGAGCCGGGAGGGCCTGCTGGCCCTGCCGGGGGTGGGGGAGTACACCGCCGGGGCGGTGGCCTCCATCGCCTTCGGTCTGCCGGTGCCGGCGGTGGACGGGAACGTGCTGCGGCTGGCAGCCCGGGTGGCAGACCTCCGGGGCAACGTACTGGACCCCGGGGTGAAAAAGGACATTGCCGCCGCCATGGAGCTGGCGGTGCCGCCGGAGGACCCGGGAAGCTACAACCAGGCCCTGATGGACCTGGGTGCCACCATATGCCTGCCCAATGGTCAGCCCCTGTGTGAGGACTGCCCCCTCCGGGGCCTGTGCCGGGCCAGGGAGCTGGGAATCCAGGCACAGCTCCCTCTGCGGGAGAAAAAGGCCCGGCGGCGGCAGGAGGAGCTGACGGTATTCGTACTGGTGCGGGAGGGGAAGATTGCCCTGCGGCAGCGG
Source organism: Oscillospiraceae bacterium (assembly GCA_017887695.1). Taxonomy (GTDB): domain Bacteria; phylum Bacillota; class Clostridia; order Oscillospirales; family Oscillospiraceae; genus Pelethomonas. Next base: position 14,973 of record JAGHHM010000056.1, read on the forward strand.
CCGGACAGCGGGCTTCTGGCAGGTCTGTGGGAATTTCCCCACGTGCCCGGTACGCTGGATGAAACAGCGGCAGGGGAGGCCCTGGCCGCTTTCGGCCTTACGGCCCTGGACTGGCGGCAGAAGCTCACCGCACGCCACCTCTTCACCCATGTGACATGGGAGATGACTGGCTACGAAGTGCTGGTGAAGGGAACGGACACGCCGGGCTTTACCTGGGCGGACGAGGCCGCCCTTTCGGCCCTGGCGGTACCCTCCGCCTTTCGGAAATACCTGGCCGCGGCAAAAAGCGCCCTGGCCGCTGCCCGATAGGCAGCCACATTATATAAGGGAGAGAGATCATCATGGCACAGCTCTACTTCAAATACGGCGTCATGGGCTCCAGCAAGACGGCCAACGCCCTGATGGCCCGGTTCAACTACGAGGAGCGGGGCCAGCAAACCCTGCTGGTAAAGCCCCGGATCGACACCCGGGACGGGGACCACATGGTGGTGTCCCGGATCGGCCTGACCTACCCCTGCATCTACTTTGACGAGCTCCGGGCCCTGGGCCCCATGGAGCTGCAGCAGAACGCCTGCGTCATCGTGGACGAGGCCCAGTTCCTCACCAAGGAGGAGGTCCACTACCTGGTCCACCTGGTGGACGAGCTGGACATCCCTGTGATGTGCTACGGCCTCCGGGCAGACTTCAAGGGGGAGCTGTTCCCCGGCAGCTATGAGCTGCTGGTGATGGCAGACAAGATCGAGGAGATCAAGACTGTCTGCTGGTGCGGCAAAAAGGCCACCTTCAACGCCCGCTTCGACCACCACGGCAAGGTTCTCAAGGAAGGGGAGCAGGTGGTGCTGGGAGCCAACGATCAGTACATCGGCCTGTGCCGCCGCCACTGGATGGCGGGGGACCTGGGCCCCGGCTTCCGGCCCCCGGTACCGGAGGAGGAGTAAGCGGATCACCGTCAAAAAGAGTCCGGCGCGTTGCAGCAGAACGCGCCGGACTCTCTCTTTTTTATTTCTCCCCGCCGGTGATGACGGCCCGGTCCCGGAGGGTATTGAAGCCCTTATGGGCGCGGTTGCTGCGCTCTATGATCTCCGCGATGCGGCCCTCCGCCGCCTCCACCTCCGTTTTCAGGTCCGCCGCCGCCAGGCGTACCGCTCCATGGCCCAGGATAATGAGCTGCTCCAGATTGTCGGAAGTAGCCACCCGAACCCGGTTCTCCTTGGCGATCTCATAGGTGGCCCGCTCAATGTAGGTGTCGGCGGTTTCCGCCTCCTTGGTGTAGACCACATGGATGTTTTTATAGCGCTCCACGGAGCCGGGGTTCCCCTTTACCTTGTAGGCGTCGAACACCAGGATCACCACGCATTTTTTGAAGCCCTGGTAGTTGCAGAGGATGTCCATAAGCATATGCCGGGCAGCCTCCAGATTCCGCCCTGCCATCTCCTTGAGCTCCTCCCAGGCGAAGATCACGTTGTAGCCGTCTACCAGCAGGTACTCCGGTCCCTGCCGCCGGGGCGGCACCGTCCGGCGCTGGGCGCCCTCGGTCCGGGGGGCTTTGGGCGGGGACTCCATGGGCAAGCGGCGCTTTACCGGGCCGTAGGTCCGCTCAAAAATAGCCTGCAAAGCCGCTTCCTCTTCCCGGGAGGAGGGAGGGGGAGGGGCGCTGCGCCGCCGGGGCGCCTCCTCCGCTGCCTCCGCCTCCCGCTCCTTAAAAAAAGAGGGGGTATGGGCGGCGGCGGGCACATCCCGCCACTTTACCGTATAGCCTGCCCCATGGGCGCAGAACACGGAGTCCGCCGGGTTGTCCAGATCCCGCTCCGGATCGTAGCCCAGGGCCGCCACCACTTCCTCCTGGTTGTGGCAGGGACGATAGCCCCCCGGTGACAAAGACAGCCGCCCCAGGCCCTTGGTATAGGCGGCCACCTCCCGGCCGTAGCCTGTGAGGCCCGCCACCGGGGCGCTGCCGGTAATCAGGGCGGACTCCCCCGCCGTCTCCGCCGGATCAAAGGAGCCTCCCATCTGCTGGATGTCCCCCATGGCCCGACCCAGATGGGCGGCGGGCACCTCCAGCCGGAAGTCGTACCAGGGCTCCAGAAGGACGCTCTCCGCCTCCATGAGCCCCTGGCGCACCGCCCGATAGGTGGCCTGGCGGAAATCGCCTCCCTCGGTATGCTTGAGGTGGCCCCGGCCGGCGGTAAGGGTAATGCGCATATCGGTAATGGGGGAGCCGGTAAGGACCCCCAGGTGGGGCTTCTCCATAAGATGGGTGAGGATCAGCCGCTGCCAGCTGCGGTCCAGGTCGTCCTCAGGGCAAAGGCTGCGGAAGGTAAGGCCGCTGCCCCGCTCTCCCGGCTCCAGCAGCAGCCGCACCTCGGCGTAGTGGCGGAGGGGCTCGTAGTGGCCCACCCCCTCCACGGTATTGGCAATGGTCTCCCGATAGACGATGCTGCCGGTGCCGAAGGTCACCGCCCAGCCAAAGCGGCGCTCAATCAGCTCCCGGAGGATCTCCAGCTGGATCTCCCCCATGAGCTGCACATGGATCTCCCGCAGCCGCTCGTTCCAGAGAAGGCGCAGCAGGGGGTCCTCCTCCTCCAGCTGGCGGAGCTTCCCCATAGCCAGGGCGGGATCCACCTCCTCCGGCAGATACAGCCGGTAGCTGAGGGCAGGGGTTAAGGAGGGGGGAGGGGCGTCCTCCGCCGCTCCCAGTCCCTGGCCGGGGAAGGTGCGGGTAAGGCCCGTGACGGCGCAGACCGTCCCCGCCGGGGCCTCCTCCAGGGACTTGAACTTCTCCCCGGAGTAGCGGCGCAGCTGGTCCGCCTTCTCCTCCCAGGCCTCCCCGGCAGAGGTACCGGTAAGGACGTCCTTGACATGGAGCACGCCGCCGGTAACTTTCAAAAAGGTGAGCCGCTGGCCCTGGCCGTCCCGGCTGATCTTGAACACCCGGGCGGAAAATTCCGCCGGGTAGGCGGGCCGGGGAGCGTACTCCTCCAGGCCCCCAAGGAACTCCTCCACCCCCTGGAGCTTCAGCGCCGAGCCGAACCAGCAGGGGAAGATCTCCCGCCGGGCGATGAGCCGGCGAAGGGTGTCCCGGCTCAGCCGCCCGGTGTCCAGATACTCCCCCAGGGCCGCTTCGCTGCCGGTGGCCGCCTCCTCCCAGAGGCTCTCCTCCCCGGCGGAGAAGTCCACGCAGCCTCCGTCCAGCTTCTCCCGGAGCTGGGCGAGAAGGGCGGCGTGGTCAGTCCCCGGGGCGTCCATCTTATTGACAAACAAAAACACGGGGATCCCCCACTGCCGGAGAAGCCGCCACACGGTGAGGGTGTGGGCCTGGACCCCGGCGGCGGCGCTGACCACCAGCACCGCGCCGTCCAGCACCTGCAGCGTGCGCTCCATCTCCCCGGAGAAATCCACATGGCCCGGAGTATCCAGGATGGTCACCTCCGCCGTGGGCAGGGGCAGCAGGGCCTGCTTGGAGAAAATGGTGATACCCCGGCGGCGCTCCTGCTCATCGGTGTCCAGGAAGGCGTCCCCGTGATCCACCCGCCCCAGCTTCCGCAGCTGGCCGGAGGTGTATAGCATGGCCTCGGTGAGGGTGGTTTTCCCCGCGTCCACATGGGCCAGTATGCCGATTACCAGTTGATCCATCATGCTGTTACCGCCGTTCTTTTCGTAAATCGGTCTTATCATACCACACTTCCCGGCAGGTGGAAAGAGGCGCCGGCCTGTCAAAATTCCGTAAAAATGACAGCCTTCCCTTTTGTTAACCAGGAATATATGGTATAGTATACTAGTATCGACCCTTGTGCCCTGTGAGAAAGGAGGCCTGCCTTGTCCATCAATCCCCAGCTTATGGAAAAGATCCGGGAGTCACTGTCCTCGGTGCTGCCCATTACCGCCATCGTCCTGCTGCTGAGCATTACCATCGCCCCCCTGACCCCCGGCGCCATGGTGCTGTTTTTCTTCGGCGCCCTGCTGCTGATCGTGGGCACCGGGATTTTTACGTTGGGCGTGGACATGTCCATGACCCCCATGGGCAGCGGCATGGGCATCTACATGAGCCAGTCCCGGCGAAAATGGCTCACTCTAGGGGCCGCCTTTGTGCTGGGCCTGCTGGTAACAATCGCTGAGCCAGATCTCCAGGTGCTGGCCACCCAGGTGCCCGCCATCCCCAACCTGACCCTGATCCTCACCGTGGCGGTGGGGGTGGGGCTGTTCCTGGTGCTGGCCCTGGTGCGAATCCTGCTGAAGATCCCCCTGTCCCGGCTGCTGGTGATCTTCTACATACTGGTCTTTCTTCTGGCCATTCTGGCCCCCAACGACTTTATTCCCGTGGCCTTTGACTCCGGCGGCGTTACCACCGGGCCCATTACCGTACCCTTTATTATGGCCCTGGGCGTGGGCCTTGCCACCATCCGCAGCGACAAAAACTCCACCAGCGACAGCTTTGGCCTGGTGGCCCTGTGCAGCATCGGGCCGGTGCTGTCGGTGCTGGCCCTGGGCATCGGCTTTGCCCCGGACAGCGCCGGCTATACCCCCTCGGCTCTGCCGGACATCCAGACCACCCAGGACGCCGCCCGGGAATTTGCCCAGGCTATCCCCCACTACGCCCGGGAGGTGGCGGTGGCCCTGGTGCCCATCTGCCTTCTGTTCCTGGTCTTTCAGCTGCTGACCCGGCGCTTCCACCGCACCCAGCTGCTGCGGATCGCCCTGGGCCTTGTGTACACCTATGTGGGGCTGGTGATGTTCCTCTCCGGGGTGAATGTGGGCTTCATGCCTATCGGTGAGCTGATCGGCGCCACCGTGGCGGGGAGCAGCCTTCCCTGGCTCCTGATCCCCATCGGCATGGTCATGGGCTACTTCATCGTAGCCGCCGAGCCCGCCGTCCACGTGCTCATCAAGCAGGTGGAGGAGGTGTCCATGGGCGCCGTGTCCCAGCGGGCCATGCGCCGGGGGCTGTCCATCGGCGTGGCGGTATCCGGGGGCATCGCCATGGGGCGGGTGCTCACGGGAATCTCCATTCTGTGGTTCCTGGTGCCGGGCTACGCCTTCGCCCTGGGCCTTACCTTCTTTGTGCCTCAGATGTTCACCGGCATCGCCTTCGACTCCGGCGGCGTGGCCTCCGGGCCCATGACCGCCACCTTCCTGCTGCCCTTTGCCATGGGGGCCTGCGGCGCCCTGGGAGGCAGCATCATGACCGACGCCTTCGGCCTGGTGGCCATGGTGGCCATGACCCCTCTGGTGACCATCCAGCTGTTGGGTCTGGCCGGCCGGGTACGCCGGAAGCTGGCCCGCCGGGCCCTGCAGGCAGAGATTGCCCGGGCGGAGGACACCATTTTGTACTATGACTGAGGAGGGAAGCCATGAGACATCAGACACAGCTGGCCCTCATTGCGTCCATTATCGAGCGGGGCTGCGGCAACAAGCTCACGGAGCTCTACACCCGCCATCAGGTGTTCACCCACCTGCGCTGCGAGGGAACCGGCACCGCCACCTCGGAGATCCTGGACATCCTGGGCCTGGGCAGCTCGGAGAAGGATATTATTTTGAGCCTTGCCCCCATTCCCGCCGCCGCTGCCCTCCTGGAGGCTCTGGACGACGATCTGCGGGGCAGCGTGCCCGGCCGGGGCATTGCCTTCACCGCCCCTCTTTCGGCGGTGAGCAGCCTTATGGCCACCATCATCAACACCCGCACCCGGCTGACGGAAAAGGAGAGTGAGGATATGCCCCAGCCCACCAACAAGAATTGCCTGATCCTGGTCACCGTAAACCAGGGCTACACCGACGTGGTTATGGACACCGCCCGCCGCCAGGGCGCCCGGGGCGGCACCATCATCCGGGGCCGCTGGGTAGGGGAGGATGCCTTTGAGGAGCTGCAGGGGGTCTCCCGCCAGGCGGAAAAGGAGATCATCGCCATTGTGGTGCCCCGGGAGCTGCGAAGGCCCATTATGGAGAGCATCAACCGGGAACACGGTTTGCAGAGCGAGGCCGGGGCCCTGGTGTTCTCCCTGGGCATCGACCAGATGGTGCATTTGGGATAACCGTATACATCGCATACGGAAAGCAAAGCCCCGCCGTCCCATGGACGGCGGGGCTTTTTGTCTGTCTTGCTACCCTTTCAGGATATCTGTATTCCGGTACTGGATAGCCTCCGCCAGATGGGCGGCGGCGATATGCTCCGCCCCCTCCAGGTCCGCGATGGTCCGGGCCACCCGGAGGATCCGGTCGTGGCTGCGGGCGGTGAGGCCCATGCGTTGGAAGGCCCCCCGCAGGAGCTTTTCCCCCGCCTCGTCCAGGGCGCAGTATCGGCCCATCAGGGCAGGGGGAAGTTGGGCGTTGCAGAGAGGGCCGTCCTCTCCATAGCGCCGGCGCTGCCGCCGCCGGGCCTCGTCCACCCGCTCCTTCACCGCCGAGGAGGGCTCCGGGCTCTCCCGGCGGCGCAGGGCGTCAAAGTCCACTGAGGGCACCATCACATGGAGGTCCATCCGGTCCAGGAGCGGCCCGGAGATCCGGCTGACATACTTCTCCACCGCGGCGTCGGTGCAGGTACACCGGCCCGAGGGGTGGCCCCGCCAGCCGCAGCGGCAGGGGTTCATGGCGCACACCAGCATGAAGCGGCTGGGCAGGGTCACGGTGCCCGCGGCCCGGGTCACCGTCACCTCCCCGTCCTCCAGAGGCTGGCGCAGCACCTCCAGCACATCCTTCTGGAACTCCGGCAGCTCGTCCAGGAACAGCACCCCGTTGTGAGCCAGGGAAATCTCCCCGGGCCTGGGAAATGTGCCGCCTCCCGCCAGGGCCACAGCGGAAATGGTGTGGTGGGGGCTGCGGAAGGGCCGGCGGCGGAGGAGGGGATGGCGGCTGTCGGTGAGACCCGCCACGCTCCACACCTCCGTGGCCTCCAGGGCCTCCTGCTCCGTCATGTCCGGCAGGATGGAGGGAAGGCGCTTGGCCAGCATGGATTTCCCCGCGCCGGGGGAGCCGATGAGGAGGATGTTGTGGCCGCCGGCGGCGGCGATCTCCAGGGCCCGCTTCACGTTCTCCTGGCCCACCACCTCGGCAAAATCCGGGCCGGGCACCGTCTCCGGCGACCGCGTCCAGGCCGGGGCGGGGGAGAGGGGCCGCTCCTTCCGGAGATGGGCGATGAGGGCGGCGGCGTTTTCCACCGGGTACACCGTGAGTTCCCGGGCCAACGTGGCCTCGGCGGCGTTTTCCGCCGGGACATACAGCTCCCGGATCCCCTCCCGGGCGGCGGCCATAGCCATGGGCAGCACCCCCGCCACCGGCCGCAGGGCCCCGGTAAGGCTCAGCTCTCCCAGAAAAGCGGCCTGGGGGGCAGGGGAGGGAATATCCCCCTGGGCCGCCAGAAGCCCCAGGAGAATGGGCAGGTCGTACACCGTGCCCGCCTTCTTCAGAGCCGCCGGGGCCAGGTTCACTGTGATCCGGGACACGGGGAAGGCCCCGCCGCTGCTTTTGATGGCGGAGCGCACCCGTTCCCGGGCCTCTTTCACCGCCGCGTCCGGCAGGCCCACCACGTCAAAGGCGGGGAGCCCCCCGCTGACAGCGCACTCCACCGCCACGCCGTAGCCTCTCACTCCCTGGAGCCCCAGGGACCGTACCGTCACCACCATGGCTGCCTCCCTCTCCCGGCCGGCAGGGCCGGGGTTTTTCTCTCTCTGCGGAAGTCACTCCTTTTCGTAGAAGAAGCCCTCCCAGTCCCAGAAGCAGTAGATATACCGCCCCTCCTCATCGCCCTTGACGGCGTAGAGCCGGAAGCGCTCCTCCCCGGAGGCCGCAAGGCCCAGGAATTTTCCCTTGTCCTGGATGCCGTAGGGCGTGCTGTCCCGGCGGGCATAGGTCACGCCGTCCAGCTCCAGATAGTTCCACTCCGGGCCGGTGATCCGGCCTACCACCTGCCCCCGGCCCCACAGAGCCCAGAAAAGGCCCCCCAGGACCACCAGCGCCGCCAGGATCACCAGGATCACACCCAGCCGTTTTCCTGTCCGTTCCATTGGCCCTCTCCTTCCGCTTTGCACCCCGGGGCGAAAATGGCTGAAAATCCGCCGCCGCCCGCCGTTTTTAGGCCAGTATACCACAACTTTTCCCCAATTTCCACCGGGAAGAGGGAATGGGGCGGAGGGTGGGGCCGCAGCATCCCCATTTCCCAAAATTTTTTCGCTTTTTCTCCCCAACAGAGCGTTTACATTCCGGGAAAAGCGTGCTATGATGAATCTGTATGAATACCAGCTTTGTTTTTCCTTAACCAAAGCAGTATCAAATATTCAGGAGGAGCAATTTATGGCAAGAAAGTTCAAGTCCATGGACGGCAACAACGCGGCCGCGCATGTCTCCTATGCGTTTTCCGAAGTTGCTGCGATCTACCCGATCACTC